>DASTOD010000449.1:0-17695 GCA_035762645.1 Binatia bacterium
GTGGGCGCGCCGCCGCCCACCGTCGTTCGAATTGCCACGGGCGCGACGAACGGCGCTTACTATGCCTTTGCCCAGCGATACGCGCGCCTGCTCTCGAACGACGGCATTTCCCTCGAGGTGGTTTCCACCGCCGGATCAGTCGAGAACTTCGATTTGCTAAAAAAAGGCGATGTCTCACTAGCGTTGGTGCAGGGAGGCAGCGCGACGGACGACGACAAAGAAAGCTTGCAATCCCTCGGAAGCCTGTTTCTCGAGCCGGCTTGGGTTTTTACCCGCAGACAGAAACCGATCAAGCGATTTTCAGACCTGAAAGGGAAACGCGTCGCGGTGGGCGCCGCCGGCAGCGGCACTTATCTTCTGGCGATGCAGCTGCTCTCCGCCGCGGGGATAACCGAAGCCAATGCGACCCTGATTCAGGGCGATACAGCACAGGCGGCTACTTTACTATCGCAAGGTAAAATCGACGCGGCATTTTTTGTCGCCTCTCCGGAGGCGCCGTTGATTCAGAGCCTTTTTCAGAACCCAGCTTTGGAGATCCTGAATTTCGACCGGGCGCCGGCCTACGCTCGGCGGTTTCCTTTTTTAACTCCGGTAACTCTCAGCGAAGGGGTGGTGAACTTGCAGCGCAATGTTCCGCCCCGCGACACCACACTCATGGCGGCTTCGGCCAACTTGGCCGCGCGTAGAGATCTCCACGCAAGTTTGATTCCGTCGCTCCTGAACGCCGTGACCCAGGTCCATCGGCCGGGCGGCGTCCTGGAGCACAAGCGGCAGTTTCCTTCAGTCGACTTCGTCGATCTCCCCCTGAACGAAGACGCCCGGCGCTACATCACGAACGGACCGTCTTTTTTGTTCCGATGGTTGCCGTACGGGACGGCCGTACTTATGGACCGGCTTAAGATTATGGTCCTGCCTTTTTTGGCTTTGATTCCGCTCTTTCGTATTGCGCCGCCACTTTACAATTGGCGGATTCGCTCAAAGATTTATCGCTGGTACGCGGCGGTTCGCGAAATCGACTTGATGGTACAAAAAGACGCGATTGCCGGCGATCCCGAAGTCGTTCTCGATCGATTGAAAAAGCTCGAACGAGACGTCGCTTCGGTTTCGGTCCCTCTCTCCTATACCGGAGAATTGTACCACCTGCGCTTGCATATCGGGTTGCTGCAACAAGAACTTGAGAAGCTTTCGGGCCAATCGTCGCGACCCAGCTAACCGGCTTGTGGCATATGGCTCATGGCTCACCGCTCAGCCCCGGTGGGCAAGCTTTATCGCTTGCTCCAGGTCGGGGACGGTCTCCGGGCAACATCGCTTGGCAGATTCGAGAAGAATGCGGGCTTCGTCCTCGTTACAAACAATCGTATAGCCTGCAAACAGAACGCCCTCGACCGCATGATCAATCCGCGTCGCGTTCTCGATTACGCTACGGACGGGAGAGTCGGTTGGAAATCCGCGCCGCAATCGCTCAAATTGCGCCGGAGCCATCTTAATATGTACTGCCATAGCGCCACCTCGTTAAAAAAATGGCTTATGGCCTACAGCATATAGCGTATGCTCGGTAGTTTCCATCTACATGCCATACGCCGGTTTAGCCGGCTTCTGGCCTATGGTTCTTGATTGTACTATCGCCATTCGCCATACACTATCAGCCATCTGTGGTTGACTCGGCGCGAGCAGAATGGTAACCGGGGGCGCAGAGGAGGTCCGCTAGGAAAGGCTTTCTTTCATTCTTGAGCGGTTGCCTGATATTCGCCAATGCTTGCTTCTTGGTTGTACTATACGCTATTCGCCATACGCTATAAGCCATCCGTGTCTACGGAAAGATTTTGGGCTTTGAAAAATAGAGAACGTTACCGTCGACTCAACGTGCGCCAAATTTGAGCGACTGTGGTCCGCCGGAAATCATAAACCGTCGTGACCCCCTCTTTGTCTCCCCCTTAGCCAAGGGGGAGGTCGAGTTGGGGGTAGGAGGATGAGTCATGGGAATCACGCGTCGAAAATTTCTCGCCCAAGTGACTGTCTCTGTTGCAGCTTTGCCATTCGCGCACTCGTTTAGCTTCGCCCAGCTCAAAGGCAAGCTGGGCTACATGAAAATTGTCGACAACGCGGCGATGTTTGTGGCCATGGAACGAGGTTTTTTCAAGTCTGAAGGGCTCGAGCTCCAGACGGTTCCGATGGCGGGCGGCGCTTTGATTTTGCAAGGCGTGACTTCCGGTGATTTGCAGATTGGCTGGAGTAACGTGATCTCGCTGTACCAGGCCCACGTCGAGGGATTCGATTTCAAACTGATTGCCGGCGGCGCGACCAACGTCAAAGGAACCAACGAGACCCACGCAATCCAAGTGCTCAAGGGTTCACCGATCATCCGCCCCAAAGACCTGGAAGGCAGGACCGTCGCCGTGAACACCTTGAACAATATCGTTCATTTGATGGCCATGGCGTGGATCGATAAGAACGGAGCCAATTCGACGAAAGTTAAATTCGTGGAGGTGCCGTTTCCTCAAATGGAGGCTGCCCTGGTTGGCGGCAAGATCGATGCCGTCAGTGTGCATGAGCCGTTTGCAACCGCCTCCGTGGAAAAGGGCGTGACCCGTGTTCTGGCGCACCCTTGGGGCGAGGCGGTGCCGAAGTTCTTGATTGCGAGCTGGTTCGCTTCGGAAAAATGGATTCAAAAAAATAAGCGTGAGGTTGAGGCATTCGTGCGCGCGATCGATCGCGGTACCGATGCCATTCGCGCCGATCCGGAGGGGACGAGGAAATCGATGGTCAAGTGGGCTGGGCTCAGCCCCGAGCTGGCGGGGAAAATTGGCTTGCCGCTCTTTGAAAAAGCAGTATCGCTCACAGATCTCCAGGTCACAATCGATCTGAGCCGCAAGTACAAATTGATACCACGCGCCCTCAAGGCTCAAGATGTCGTCAGCACACTAGCGCCAAAGGTCTGACCGAAGCAGGGCGACCTTTTCTGGCGCCCTGATGTTTCGGCCACGTAGTGTTGGAGTCTTGGAGTGCTGGAGTGATGGGCCCTTGTACTCAATACTCCAATACTCCAGTACTCCAATACCGCTCCTTCCTATGACTGATGTCCATTCTTGAAGTCCAGCAACTGGCGAAAAGCTATCGGCAAATGGGCGGCGCTGTCACGGATGCCATCGGCGGGATTTCTTGTAGAGTGGAGCCCGGAGAATTCGTCTCTTTCGTAGGGCCGTCGGGCTGCGGCAAGACCACTCTGCTCATGTGCATCGCCGGGCTGATGGCGCCGACGTCGGGCCGCGTCTTGGTCCACGGCGCCGAGGTCAAAGGCCCTCCATCCAACCTTGTCCTGGTGTTTCAGGAGTTCAATCGCTCTCTTTTCGCGTGGCGCTCCGTGCTGGAGAACGTGCTTTTCGGACTCGAAGCCAGGGGCGATGCTTCGCGACGGGCCGAGAGCAGGGCAAGATCACTGATCGAGTTGGTGGGTCTCAAAGGCTTCGAACGGCATCATCCTTGGGAGCTCTCCGGCGGCATGCAGCAGCGCGTCGCCATTGCGCGCGCACTGGCTTACGAGCCGGAGGTTCTGCTCATGGACGAACCCTTCGGTTCGCTCGACGCGCTTACGCGGCTCGAGCTGGAGGACATTCTGCTGAAGCTCTGGCAACAGCTCGGCACGACAATTCTCTTCATCACGCACGATATCGAAGAGGCGATCTATCTTTCCGATCGGATCTGGATTTTGAGCGGGCGCCCGTCGCGCGTCATCGACGAGCTGCAGGTGGATTTCAGCCGGCCGCGAGATCAAATCACGACGCGCGGGAACGCTCGGTTCATGGAACTTCGAAATGCAATTTACAGGCGAATCAGCAATGAAATCGCCGGCTGAACGGTTGCGGCGAATCAACTGGCCGGGATGGGTGGCCTTGGGCGCGGTGCTGGTCGCGTGGGAAGTCTCCGCACGATCGGAACCGGGCTTCGGGTCGTACCTCCCGCGCGCCAGCGAAATCATCCCGTCGCTGTTTCGGTTGATTGTCTCCGGCGAGCTGACGATTCATCTGCTGGCGTCTCTCGGCCGGTTCGTGGCGGGCTATACTATCGCGGCCTTCATCGCCGTTACTCTGGGGATTGTTCTCGGTTATTTCAGGATCCTTCACAGTTTTCTTCACACCCTTATCGAGTTTTTACGGCCCATGCCGTCGGTGGCGATCATCCCCGTGGCCTTGCTGCTGCTCGGCATCGGCGATTCCATGATCGTCGCAGTCACGGTCTACGCGAGCGTGTGGCCCATTCTGGTCAATACGATCGACGGGGTGAGAGCCGTCGATCCTCTGTTGGTCCAGACCGGCCGCACTTTCGGTCTCGGTCGCTGGCGGATATTGCGGCGGATCGTTTTGCCGGCGGCATCGCCTTATGTCGTTACAGGATTGCGCATCAGCTTGGCGATCGCGTTGATCCTGGTCACCACGGCGGAGATGATTGCCGGCAGCCGGGGGTTGGGTTTTTTCATTCTCGACGAGGAGCGCTCTTTGAGAATCGGCCACATGTATGCCGGGGTCGTGCTCGTCGCCGTTTTAGGTTACCTGCTTAACCGGACGTTTCTCGCGCTCGAGGCCCGGACCATGAAATGGCGCCACGGCATGAGGGCGAGAGAGGCGGTCTGATGGCGCGCGAATCGCGGCTCAACGGATTTGCTTTCCTGCTCTTTTTGTTGCTCGCGTGGGAGTGGCTGGCCCAGGCGGAATTCATCAATCCATTGATCGTTCCTGCTGCGAGCAGGATCCTGAGCACTTTCTTTACCCAGCTCTCGTCCGGTGACATGCCGGCGCAGATCGTTGCGAGCCTCAGGCGGGCGGCCATAGGTTACGTTTTAGCCGCGATCGTTTTTATTCCTTTGGGAGTTCTGATGGGCCTGTTTGAACCGCTTCACCGCGCGCTGGAGGTCATCGTCGAAATGGTGCGGCCGATTCCGCCGCCGGCGGTGATCCCGGTGGCGATGCTGATTTTCGGCCTGGAAGATGAGATGAAGGTCTTCGTGATTTTTTTCTCCTGCGCCTGGCCCATCCTTCTGAACACGCTGGACGGCGTCCAAAATATCGATCGAATCCTTCTTTTTACGGCCCGGACGTTTCATTTGTCGCAGACAAAGATCATCTTCAAGGTGATCTTGCCGGCCTGCTCGCCGCAAATTGTGACGGGGTTGCGTGTGAGCTTGCCGATCACGCTCATCTTAGTGGTGATCTCCGAGATGGTGGGGAGCACGGATGGGATCGGCTATTTCATTCTCGATTCGCAGCGACGCTTCAGAATAGCGCAAATGTACGCGGGGATGCTGTCGCTGGCGATTCTCGGTTACGCGCTGAACCAGCTGTTCGATCTGCTGCAGGGGTGGTTGTTGCCGTGGCACCGGCGCGGCCGGTAAACGGCCGCGCGGTCCGCCTCTCGAGTTGCGTGTTTCGAGTTAAACCCGAGACCCGAAACCCGTAACCCGAAACTGTTTTCTTAAACCCGATGCATGCCGCCGGTGGGTGGGGGCTGCGGCTGGTTTCTACCCGGGAGCCAATCGGCATCTTTGCGCGGGCTGTTCCCGCCCACACGAAACTGCGCTCTGCCGAGATTTTCGAATTCGATTGCGATCGTATCGCCGCTGTTCATCGGGCGGAGCCCCTCGTGATAGGTGCCGGTAGCGATCACGTCGCCGGGGTTGAGGCGCAAAAAGCGCGTCAGCCACGCGATCTGGTCGGGTATTTTGTGGGCCATGAATTTTGTGTTGTAATTCTGCCGCGGCTCGCCGTTGGTCCAGGATTTGACAACCACATCGTGCGGATCCGGAATTTCATCTTTGGTAATGATCCACGGGCCGCACGCGCCATGCGTATCCTGGCCTTTAGGAATGAACTGAGTGCGGCGCACCAGACCGCGCGTGGAGACATCAAAGAAAGGAACATAGCCGAAAACGTAATCCAGCGCCTCGGATTCCGGAACGTTTTTGGCGGCTTTGCCGATCACAAAAGCGAATTCGGCTTCGGGCTGGAACACGACGGCGGCTGGAATATCGATTAGTTCGATCGTCTCGCCGGGTCCCACGAGATCAGGCGACTTGTAAAAGTATTCGTTCGGCAACGACTCTGGACTGCGGTCAGGGCGATCGACGTAGTTGACGAAGGCCGCGAGACATTTACTTGGCCGTGGCAGAGGACAGAGCAATTTCACGCTGCTGAGCGGCACTCCTTCTTGCTCGGCCATGACCTTTTCGAATCGGCGGCGGTATTTACGCCAGCCTTCGATGATCTCCTCGATCACACGCTGCGCCCCCTTGGCCTTGCGCGAGCTGATCGTGTCGCTTACATCCACGACCTTGTCTCCGTTTTTGATAACGCCCACCCTGTCGTCGTTGAATCGCAGTATCTTCAAGGCCCCTCCTGCGGTGCTGAAATTGGGCCTATCATTGCGACAAGGGCAGCTGAATGTCAATGCGGGTCAGGCGGCACGGCTCGATGGTGTGTTGGAGTATCGGAGTATTGGAGTGCTGGGTGTTAAATGCATTACTCCATTACTCCATCACTCCAGTACTCCAATTGCCACCTTCGGAGCGGTCGAGTGCGCGAACGTTCGACAACGCTCAGGGTCGTCAGTGTCAATAGGTTTTTGCCGTATTCTCTGCTAAGGTAAGCAAAATTCGGAGGCGCTATGTTGTTGATCAACAACCAGGAAGTCGAAAAGTTGTTCGATATGAAAAGTTGTCTGGAGGCGTTGGAAGAGGGTTACGATGATCTTCTTAAAGGCGACGCGGTCTACCGGCCGCGGCTGGACGTCTGGATGCCGTGCGACCGGGCGGACGGCTATTATCGCTGGGGCACCATGGAAGGCGCGAGCCGGAAAATCGGCGTCTTTGCGATCCGTATGAAATCCGACATCGTTCATTGGCCGAACGGCGACACCGAAGAGAAGTATTGCATGCAGCCGGGAACTTGGTGCGGCCTGGTCATGGTCTTCAGCGTGCGCAATGGCGAACCGCTCGCGATCATCAACGACGGGATTCTGCAACACATGCGAGTGGGCGGCTGCGCCGGGTTGGGAGTGAAATATCTGGCCCGGGACGACGCTTCCGTCGTCGGGATATTCGGCTCGGGAGGAATGGCGCGGACGTATTTGGAAGCTTTTTGCGAGGTGCGTAATATAAAGAAGGTAAGAGTTTATAGTCCGACGAAAAACAACCGAGAAGCCTACGCCAGAGAGATGACGGGAAAGTTGGACCTGGAGGTCGTTGCCGTAGACAGACCGGAGATGGTGGTGCGCGGCGCCGACATCGTCGCGACTTGCACGGATTCGACGCGGACGGTTTTTGACGAGCCGGAATGGCTAAACGAAGGGGCGCATATTACGTGCGTCCGCGCCTGTGAAGTGGGGCCAAAAGTGATCCAGCGATGCGACCTGTCGGTAAAGCTCGGCAAAAATACCATCGAGGCGATGGACGAGGGGATGATTCGCTTACACGGCAACGTCGGCTACATCGCGGGACGACCCGAGGAAAGAAGCCGGATTCCGAATCCTCCTGTCGATAATTATAAGGGCGATTACTTCAGGTACTTCATGGATGTGAAAGCGGGAAAGGTCCCCGGACGAACCGGCCCGAAGCAGATTACCTTTTTCATCAACGCCGGAACCCAGGGGCTTCAATTCGCGGCGTGCGCCGGCAAGATCTATCAGCTGGCGAAACAAAGAGGACTGGGACGCGAGTTGCCGACGGAGTGGTTCCTACAAGACATCCGAGACTGAGTTTCGAGTCTCGTGTCTAGAGTCTCGAGTTGAAAGCCAAAAGCAACAAAAATTCGAATTCCCGGCTATCTCCGCACGCAGAACCTGGAAACTCGAGACGCGAGACTCGAAACCGCTCTTAATATCCCAGCTTGTCAATTTCGTCGTCATCAAAACCAAAATAGTGGGCGATTTCGTGCAGCAGGGTGGTTCTGATTTGCTCGCGCAATTCCTCGGGATCGGCAAAATCTCTCAGCAAAGGCTCCGAGAAAATACTGATTTTGTCTGGTAAAATAGGCGGGTAGAATTCGGAGCGTTCGGGGAGGGGAACGCCTTGATAGAGTCCGTAAAGAGTATCGGAGCGCGGGTCGAGTCCAACCGAGCGAAGCAAGTCTTTCGCAGGTCTGGCTTCGACCACGATTTCGACGTTGTGCAGCCGCTCGCGAAATCGCCTGGGCAATTTGTCCAGCACGCGAGCGACTTCCTTTCTGATCTCGGTGGCGTCCAACGCTAGGGAGTTTGTCTCAAGTGGCAAATCGAATCAAGGCACACAGCGGACGGTGGTTAGCGGCGGTCGCAGGCGCGGTGTTGCTCGGCCTTTTCAATCCGTGGCTGCAAACTCGAAGCTGGCCGGCGGCGGCCCCCGTGCTCATGGATGATCTCGACCCGGACTCGCTCCGCCAGGCCGCGCGGCACAGCCTGAAATATTTGGAGCGGCTGCCGCCGGACCGCGTGGTCGGAGAGCGGCCGCGCCGCTTCACCGCGCGGGAAGTGGCGGAGAGCCTGTTGGCCTTTGAAAAACTACTCGATCACTGGCGCTGCCGGGAATGCTGGATGAGAGAAATCAACGCGCGGTTCGAAGTGATTCCCTCATCCGCCGATCTTGATACGAAACCGGTTCTGTTTACCGGCTACTATCAGCCGGTGCTACAAGCCAGCCTGGCCCCCACGGCGGAATACGCCTATCCCATTTACGGCAAACCGGCCGATCTGATCGTCGCCGAACAGGTCACGCTGGCTCCGAACGCGACGTCAAAGAAAATCACCGGAAGGCTGCAAGGGGAGAATTTAGCGCCTTACTATTCACGCCGCGATATCGACGAGCTGGGGTCCTTGCGCGGTAAAGGATACGAAATCGCGTGGGTTAAGGATCCCATCGAGCTGTTTTTTCTGCACGTTCAGGGCTCGGGGATCTTGCAGCTCGAGGACGGCCGGCGGCTCCATGTGGGGTACGCCGCAGGCAATGGCAGATCCTACCGGAGCATCGGAAGGTTGCTCATCGACAGCGGTAAGGTTGCCAAGGAGGAGATGTCCATGCAGCGCCTGAAGCGCTATCTCATGGATCACCCGAGCGAAAGGAACGAGATTCTGGCGCACAACGAAAGTTATGTGTTCTTTCGGTTCGTTTCGCGAGGTCCTTTAGGTCACCTCGAGGTTCCTCTGACGCCGGGACGGTCGATTGCGGCCGACGCGCGGCTATTTCCAAAAGGGGCGTTGGCCTTTGTTTCAACGCAAAGACCGATCGTCGATGCGGCGGGAGAATTAACGGGCTGGCAGCCGTTTTCCCGTTTTGTGCTAAATCAGGATACGGGCTCGGCCATCCTCGGGCCGCAGCGCATCGATATCTATTTTGGCAGCGGCGCCCAGGCCGGCGCTGCGGCCGGTCTGATGAATCGATCGGGAAAACTTTACTTTCTGTCGGTCAAAAAACCGGCCGGTTCGCGGCAGCCAGGAAAATAAAAGCCGGAGCCGATTTTCCGGCAAGAGTACCTTAGCTTGACGGCATTCCCAATGATGGAACGACACTCTGAGACGCGCCGACTCAAATGGGCGCTCGGTATTACCTCATGCTATTTTTTTGCCGAGTTGATCGCCGGATTTTTAACCAACAGTTTGGCCCTGCTGTCGGATGCCGGCCATATGCTGTCCGATATCGGCGCGCTGGCGCTGAGCCTGTTCGCCTTCCGCATCGCCCGCCGCCCGGCGACGCTTAACAGCACCTATGGTTTTCATCGAGTCGAAATTCTCGCCGCGTTGTTCAACGGTCTGACATTGTGGTTGATCGTTGGAGTCATATTCGCGGCGGCGTACAGCCGTTTTCTGGCGCCGCCGCCGGTCGAAAGCTTGGGCATGATTGTGGTGGCGGCGCTGGGCTTCGTGGTGAATATCACTGCGGCCATTATCTTATTCGCCCCGCATCAAGAGAGTTTGAATCTGCGCGGCGCTTTCTTGCATGTAATGAGCGACGCGCTCGGCTCTGTGGGCGCAATCGTCGCAGGATTGGTCATGCTCGCCACGGGCTGGTACCTGGCGGACCCGCTCATCAGCGTTTTTATCGGTTTCTTGATTCTCCGTTCGTCGTGGAACCTGGTCAAGGAATCCGTCAGCGTCCTCATGCAGGCGGTGCCGAAAGGCATCCGCCTCGACGAGGTGCGCCAGACCATCGAACAGGTCGACGGCGTCTCCAACGTCCATGACCTTCACGTTTGGGCCGTCACTTCGGACATTTTCACTCTCAGCGCCCATGCGGTCGTGGAGACCGGTTGGGACCATCATCAGGTCCTCAATGGCATCGAGTTGACGCTCAAGGAGCGCTTCCGAATCGAGCACACCACCATTCAACTCGAGACCGAGAGCCGAGAAGAACAGGAATTCAAGGCATTCTAAGACAATTCTCTTGCCGCTTTGGAAAAGATCCCACCCTAAGAAACTGCGCCGCTGACCACAGGCTGTTTTGCTCGGGGCAACAGCGCTGCCATCAGTCCCACGCTGGCCAGGGAAAGAATTCCGAGAAGCCAAAAAATCGTGGGCAGATCGGTCGACACCAGCAGGATGCCGACGATCGCTGTCGAGGACGTCTTGGAGACCTGCTGAATCAAACGGTCAAAGGCGACGATGCCGCCGCGCAACTGAGCCGGGGCGTTTTGCGTCAACAAACTCTTCTGCATAGGCGAGATCACGCCGTTGGCGAGGCCGTAAAAGAAAAGCGACGAGCCGACCAGCCAAAAGCCCGGCATGAACGGCACCGCGGCCACCGCGAGGCCGCTGATCAGAAACGCGACAAAGAGCAGATGGGCTTTGTCGCGGCCGGCGGCTAGCCGGCCCGCCTGGCTCGATGTAATCATCGCGCCGAGAGAAAAAAAAGTGTAAAGCAACCCCGCCGTGGCCGTCGAGATTCCATGGGTGCGCACGAGAAACAGCGGGAAGTAGGTAAGAAATCCGTAGTCGAGAAAAAAACGCAGAAACCCCGCCGAGAAGGCAACGAGCAGCCTTGGATGGCGGGCGAGGCGAAGCATGTCGCCCAAATAAGCCCGGGTTCCACTTCCCCGTTGGCCTTTGGTTTCGGGCATCCAGAACAGCGCCGCGATGCCAAGAGGAACGGTTAAGACGTAAACCGTGAAGGGCCAATACCAGGCGATGGTCGCGAGCAGGCCGCCCAGGGGAGGCAGTATCAAATAGCCCACGCGGTCGAGAAAAACTTTCAGTCCTTGCCCGCCGATTTCACGATCTCCCTCGAGGAGATCGCCGATCAGAACAATCGTCAGTGGAATCACCGCGCTATATGCGATGCCTTGGACAGCCCGAAACGTGAGCAGCCAGGCGAACGTCGGAGCGAAGGCCATCGCTGCGCCAAAAATTCCATAAAGTATGAGTCCCCACGCGAGCAGCAAACGCCGGCCGAAAAGATCGGCGATGACCCCGAATATCGGCGCTAGAAAAATCGCCGGCGCGGTGAACACGACCATGATCAAGCCGAGGGCGGCGTCGCTGATGCCGAAGGGCTCGGTCAGGGCCGGCAGGGCAGGCTGGATGAAATTGACTCCCATGACGACCGCGACGCTGGTCGCGTATACGAGGCCGAGCGCCCGGCGACGCTCGGGCGCCAAATCGCCGAGAGCGAATACAGAGGCGAGCGAAAATTTGCGCATCGAACCGAAGCTAGATGAATCCCGACGGCGAGTCAACGGACGATTGGCCTCGGTGTGACGGTCGCGCAAAGTTCGCTAAGAGCGCAGAGCCATCCTAACGAGATTCGACCGTGAAGAGCGGCAAGGTTCGATAGAAACATTTTGGCGGAAAAGTTTTGGCCAAAAGCTTGACATGCCTTGCGGAACTTCCTATGGGTTTGATTATCGCGTGCAACGCTCCGCGGCGAAGAGCGTTTCATCCCAACGCGGCGCATCCTGAAAAACTCATTATCCCTACGGAGGTCTGCAATGGCGAAATATCTGGTCATTGAATCGCACGATCCTTTCGACAGCTCGGACGCGAGTTATTTTTCCGAGCTGGTGCAAGGCATCGCCAATCGCGGAAACGAGACGACTCTTTTTCTCGTGCAAAACGGCGTGCTTCCCGCGCGCCAGGGGGCGAAGCATAACGACATCATCGCCACGCTAGTGCGGAATAAAGTGCAGGTATTGGCGGACGGTTTTTCGCTCAAGGAGCGGGCCATCAGCAAAGTGGTCGAAGGCGTCCAGGTAGCAGATATCCAGCGCATCGTGGACCTCCTCCTCGAACCCGGCACGAAGGCGATCTGGCATTAACCGTAAAGGAGATGAACGGCATCCACGGCTCACCGCTCGATTACAGTGTGTTGCGGTCGATCCATGGATAAATCGGGGCTCGTTTGAGTTTCGAGTTGAACCGGAGACTCGAGACCCGAGACTAGAAACTCTGATTTTATATGGTGGAGTCACTTTAAGCTATTTTATTTTTCGCTCGATCTGAGAGCGCGCCAGGGTGCCGCGCAAGAACCGTGAGCCTTGCGATTCACGGCGTACGGATGCCCGTCCTTGCCGCCGTGGAGCGGAAGTTGAGCCACGCCGGTATGACGCATCTTCGACCTTATTCATCGGGGTCTCCGAAATAGTCTCTGAGAATTCTTTCTTTGATGTACTCCAGGGCGCCTAGATCTTGAATAATGTCTCCGCCAGTGTCGTAGAAAAAAATGTCCCCCTTTCGGTTTCGCCCGATGGCGACCAGCCAATCGAGCTCGTCGCGATCTTCCAAAAGGTAATTGATCGCTTGGTTCGCCCCTTTACTGGCAATGATGGTCACCTTGGGCTTGGGGGATTTTTTCGGTTGGGTCATGGAGCAGCCTCCTAAACTAATCGACAACCTTATATCAGAACCGCACTTTTCCACAACAAGCGGCGTCCCGGCGCGCTTAAAGTCCCTGATCTTTCGGCGCGGCCGGCAATTGGACCGATCTTACTTGAGGGCGAATTCGACCCGGCTGCCTTTCGTCTTGGCGGTTTCGCCGTCTGCGTCCGACGCGGGTTTGGGAGCGACGATGAAGAGACGATCCACCTCCAGGCCTTTGGTCCGCAGCAGGTAATCGCGCACGGCCAAAGCGCGGCGGTTGGCGAGGTCGCGCAAATCCTGGTCGGAAATATTGGTGTGTTTAAGCATGAGGTTTTCGATCTCGGCGCGTGGCAGATCCTTGGCCAAACCGATAACGTTTCGCGGCTTGGGAAAACTCTCCTCGCCATAGGCCGCCTTAAGAAAGCGCTCATATTCACTGGTCGCGACCTGGACCTCATCCAGCGATGCCGGGGCCGATCCTTGGCGCACCAACTCTTTGAGCTTTTGTGCCTTGACCTTTCGTTCAATGCTCAATTTTCTGAGCCCCTCCAAATCGTTGCGCGCGTCTACGCGGGGGCTTATTTCGAGCTTCAAAGCCGGGCGGTTGGTCATCGCCGTGGACAGGGTCTTGAGCTTGTTTTCCGCGGCCGGCGTCAGGGTGTCGCGACCGTAATCAAACTCGACATAGCTCAACTCCTCGCCGCCGCCGCCAAACACGGCACCCAGCAGCGCGAAGGGAGCCGTCACCGCCTTGGTGATGATGTTGAGGACGAGTCTCAGCACAATGCCGCCGACGCTGAACTGCGGGTCGTCCAACGATCCGCTGACCGGAAGATTCACGTCGATGACGCCGTTTCGGTCCTTCAGCAACGCGACGGCAAGCAGAACCGGCAGCCGGGTGGCGGTCGGACTTTCGACTCTCTCGCCGAACGTCAACTGATTTAAAATAATCTGGTTCTCGGCGGTCAACTTGCGACTTTCGAGCTTGTATTTCACCTTGAACGACAGTTTGCCTTTCTCGATGCCGTACCCGACGTACTTCACCGAGTAGGGCGACATCGGATTGAGCTCGATGTCTCTCGCGTCGGCCGCAATCTCCATATACAGCTCGTTGGAGAGCGGATTGATCTTGCCCTGGATATCGACGGGCGCGGCGTTGTCGAGTTTGGCTTGGATGGCGAGATCGCCGGGTGTCTCCGGTTTAAGCTCGGAGATCGACCCTTGGACTCCCGTGAGGTTCGCCGAGTAATTGGGCTTCACGAAGAAGTCGCTGAAGCGAACGTTGCCATTCAGCAGGTTGATCTTGCCGATGGTGATCTGTTTCTCTGTTGACGCGGTGGTGGCCGCCGGCTCCGCCGGTTTCGCCGGCTCCGTCTCCACGGCGGCGTTGTCGTTTTTTTGGACCGTCAAGTTTCGTAAGTTGAGCTTGCCGTCGGCGCCGAGGATCAGTCGCGCGTAGAACTCGGCGAGGTTGATTTCACTGATCCGAAGCCGCATCGGCTCAAGCGCGAATTGGAGACCCTCGAGGCCCAACGACTGCCATCGAAGCAGATCCTCCGAGCCGTCTTTTTCCACCGCCGCGAAGTCCGCGACCTGCACGCTTCCGTCATAGTTGATTTTCGCGGGTCCTTCGCCGCTTGCCTGATAAGTGAAATTTCCTTTAGTTCCGATTTGGCCGCCGGTCAAAAGAAAGTTGACCCGGTTGGCGAGATAAGGTTCGAACGGCAACAGCTCGATTGCCTGGCCCTCGATGACCAACTTGAGGTCGACGGGGTTAGTGCCCGCGGTTCCCGCCAATTTCAAAACGCCCTTGTTGTTGATCTTGGCCTGGACCGTTGCCTTGCCGGGGCGACCCTTGGCGTTGGTCAGGTTTTCCCCGCGCGCTGACAGATCGGACACCACGACTCTGGCGCGCGCCGGCAACGAACGGTCTTCGAACAAGACTCGAAACCGCTCAAAGGCGACGCGCTTCGCATCGACCCTCCAGCCGGTGTCTTTGTGCGGTTTATCGGGTTGCTTCGCAGGCTTTTCCGCCTGCGCTTTCACCAGGCGCGCATAGCTGATGGTTCCATCGGCTTCGCGATGGACAAAGGCGTTTCCGCCCCGGCTCTCTAACGCCCCGATGACTACTGATTTCTTGCCGAGGTCGATCGTTGCGTCCTTGACGGAAAGCAGCGGAATGCGCCATAGGGGCTCGGATTCTCCCGGCACGTCCATGCGCAAGGATTTAAGCGCGGCGTTCAGCTCAGAGAGTCTTCCCTCCAGACCTTCTGCTTTCTGCTCAAAATCAAAGCTGGACGCAACGTCCAGCACTCCCTCGCGTATATCCACGCCGACTACGCTTTCGTAGTATGGGCGAAGACCCTTCAGCTGGAGTCCCTCCAGCTGCACTTTGCCCTGCGCCGAAAACGGCGCTAGCTGCAACGTGCCGCTGTGGCTGAACTGTTCTTTACCGTCCGCTTGAAAAGACAACTCGGTTTCGGCTTTTTTGTCCGGCTCGGTGGTCAGGCCTTTGACGCTGATGCGGATATTTTCAAAGCGCTTCTCAAATGGACGTTTCGGAGATCGATCCTCGAAAAACAACTTGCCCTCATCCAGCAGGATCTCATCAATGCGGTACCCGAAAGGCGTGCGGTCCTTTTTTTCTTCCGGCACTTTCTCCTGAGTATTGACGGTAACCAGCGAAGCAACGTTGATACGACCATCGCGGTCTAGGATTAGATGAACTTCCGGCTCCCGAATCTTGATCGATTTGACCCCCGCGCGATTGGCAAAGACCTCCAGGCTGTCGAGCGCCAGATCCATGCTCGGCAGCTTCAAGAGGGGCGCGTCGTCATTCGCTTGCAGGACCAGGTCCTTCAGCGCGAGATCGCCAGAGATTGAAAGGACGGACGGAGTGTCTTTTGACATTCTAAACGATGCCCGTAGCTTCCCGTCTATTTCGCCTGAAGGAACTTTGAAGTTCAGTTCTACAGGGGAATACTCGACATATTTCGGAATCTGGACGTTGTCGATGTTGAAATGAATCTCACTTTCACGCGAATCCTTGAACGGCTTGGTCTCGCCGCCGATTTCCAAGGGGGCGCCGTTAATCACAGCCGAGAAAGCCGGTTCCACGGTGATGTCGGAATGGTAGGGAATGCTCGAGACGAATGGGATGCCGATCCGGATGGAGCTCACCGCGTGCTTGACACCTTCCGGCCGGTCGTCGAAGTCGATCTTGCCGTCGATGACCTCGATGTTGTTCAGCGAAAATCGCGGCGGCGGTCCGGGGGGCGCAGGCTCTGAAGGAGCTTTAGTGAATTGTTGAATCAGATCGGTGAAATTATAGGTTCGGTCCTCGTTACGGACCAGGTTGATGTAGGGTTTGACCAAGCGTATATCTTTCAGGACGATCCCGCGGTAAAAGAGCGACAGGAATTCAACGTTAAGGTAAAGCTCGTCGAACGAGACCGCGGTCGCGGCTCCTTGGGGCTCCTTCACTAGAAAGCCACGGACGGTGGTCGATAGAGCATACGGGTTGATTTGAATCTGCTGGATCGAAACTTCGCGGTGAAGAGTTGTGGACAACTCACTGGCAAGCTTTTGCCGCACGAGCGGCGGCGCGATCAGAGCGAAAAGGACGCCGATGGCGACCAGGATGGAAATCACCCAGATGGAAATCTTTCGAGTGCGGGGGTGTTTCGTGAGATCGAGCGCCCGACTGCGAAGTTCTGTGACCGTAGGCACCACCTTCCCTTGAGAGAACGAGAACTTGGTGTGAGAGATTTATTATCGCAGCCGAGAAGATTTGTCCAGTGCGGTAGGGATCGCAGCCAAACGTTTCACAGCGTGAATGGCCAGGGAGAAAGGGCTCTCACGCTAAGAACCTGGCCGGTTAGTTTTTCTCATGCTAAAGGTTTATCAGGCAAGTTATTGACAGCCGGGCCAATCTTAGAAAAACTATCTTTAGTCCCATGAACTCAGAACGGGAAAAGCGGGAAAAAGAGGTCGAGAGGCTTATGCGGGGAGAGGACCTGAGCCGGGAGCCGGACGCCGCTTTCCAGGAAGAAGTCAGGAAAGCCGCTTCCGCCATCATTGAGAAAGAAGCGAGCCGGATTCAGAAAACTGAGCGAGCCGAGCGGCGCAAGCGATCCATCAGCCCAATGACAGCCGGAGTGTGGCTTGTCGTAATCGGAGCCGGCCTTGCGCTTTCCATCCCGAGCCTGGGAGCGTTACTTATCGTTTGCGGTATTGCTGCGATCGTCTGGGCCAAGTCGTCTAGAAAGTAGTTCCCAGGGCTGGCCTACGGACCTGGCGTGCAGGCAGTGGGCGAATACGAGCCGCGCCGTGCTTTCTGCCGCAGGAGGGTGAGACTCTCTCGATTGCTTTTTTCGAGGAGGTCAGAAGGTAAGCGTCCGTGGCTCGACCCGCTCAGGTCGCGTCCGCCGCTTGCTATTCGACAACTTGGATCTCTTCCAGCATCGCCAGGTACGGTTGGGGAATTCTCCAGTATCGGGCGCCCTGGACGATGAGTCGTTTGTATTCGGCATTGGGAGCAGGTGGATTGTCTTCTCTAGGTGCAACGTAGGAGAGGCACTCGAGCGGGCGACGCCCATCATCCAAACGGAAGACGAATACTCTCTCGCGCAAGTAGCCATCTTCGAAACCATCGAGCGTGATGAGATCCTGATCGGCCACTTCATAGACAATGCCCCAGACATAACTGCCCGGTTCGGCATAAATGTTTGCCGTGCCGCAGTTGCGTAGCCTGGAATGGCGTGCGATGGCGAACCGATAATCGGGCAGGCGCGCCACGCAGACGAACTTGGCGGAAGGGCAACGCCGCTGCATCTGTTCCCAATTCATGTTGGAGCCGTAAGCGAAGTAATGCAATCGACAACCGCCT
>DASTOD010000450.1:0-11554 GCA_035762645.1 Binatia bacterium
GCTGAATATGGCAGCGGCCATTGCCCGAGCGAGATTACTCGTATCACACAGAAAAGGCGGCGGTTTTCTAAGAGGCTTTCTCGTCTCGCTGCCGGCGCTCCTTACGGGATTTACCTGCTGTGTCCCGACGATTATCCTGACCCTGGGTTCTCTCGCCGCTGCGTTTACGGTCGCGGCGATCACTATAGCGCCGTACTTTCTTCCGGTTGCCGTCATTACCCTAGTGGGAAATCTCGTCTGGGGTTTGCGCCAGTTTTCTTGTTCGGTTCCCAGTCCCCGCGAGCAACAACAGCTCGTGCATTCAGTCACGAGCGGAGATCGTAAATAGTCAAGCAAAGGAGGGATAATCATGCACTCTGATGTTAACAATGGCATCGTCGCAGGCCTCGTCGGCGGCGTTGTCTTCGGAATCATGATGCAGATGATGAATGCTCCCACCCCCGAGGGCGGGCAGATGTCTATGATGGCTATGGTGGCCAAGGTGGTGCGCTCCGATAGCATCGCGGTCGGTTGGATTTACCACTTGTTCAACAGCGCGGTCATCGGCGCGATCTTTGGCTGGCTGCTGGGTGATCGCTCGCATAGATTTAGCGCCGGGATTGGATGGGGCGCGCTATACGGCTTCGCATGGTGGATTCTGGGTGCTTTAATATTGATGCCACTGCTCCTCGGCATGCCTTCCTTCGCGCCGCTTATTATGGCGCCGATGCGTCCAGTTGCAATCGGAAGTTTGGTTGGCCATCTGATCTACGGAGTCATTCTTGGCGGCGGCTTCGCTATGCTGACGCAGGGATTATCGGGCCGAACGCGCCACGCTTAAGCGTGCCCTCCAAGAGGAGTTCAGCAACGACTGGACTCCTCTTGGGTCCTGCGGCGGTCCATCTCGTGTTGAAGGCAAAACGTGAGGGGGCTTGCCCGCTCGCCGTGAGGAGATTTGGAATATCATCATGGATGTAAACAAGTCTTTCAAGGCGGGAATCTGGGGCTCGATTATCACAGCCATCTGTTGTTTCACGCCAGTCCTTGTCGTTGGGCTTGGGCTAATTGGACTGGCGGCGTTCACGCCATATTTAGATTACGTCTTATTTCCCCTTCTGGGCTTCTTCCTGATCCTAGCTCTTTATGGCTGGCGAAAGCAGAAGAGGAGCTGTTGAGGGAGCTTATGTCATCGCGCTGTTCTTCCGTCAGTGAAAAATAATCAGAAAGATGCCTTGCTCTGCCCCCACTGCGGTGAGAAAGGCAAGCCTGTATCTCTCGCCACCGTAGGCGCCATGGCGAAGATCGCGGTCGAGGCTGCTAAGCTTAGCGCTCAGCCATACAAGCTTTGTCGCAACCGTGACTGTCCAGTTGTCTACTATGCGGGAGCAGTTCAGCTTGAAAAAAACGATCTGCGAGTTGCCGTCAACTTCAAGGAGCGGAATTACGAGGGTCCCGTCTGCTATTGCTTCAATCACACCGCCGCAAGCATCAGGTCAGAAATCGAGTCTACAAACCGATCGACGGCTCAGGCGATGATCACAAATGAGATCACGGCCGGCCGCTGTGCGTGCGAAGTCAAAAACCCTTCAGGAACCTGCTGCCTCGGCGACATAGGTCGTGTGGTGAAATCCATAACGCTGCAAATTCAGAACACATAAAACAGCTTTCCGTCTGAATCCTGCTGCGCGAGGCAAACAAACTTTAACTGATCTGGTCGCTGGTCACAGGAATGCTTAACCGCCTCGTAGCTCGAACTAACGGTCGCCGTTTGGGTAAGAGCGCGCAAGTTCAATGAGGCGATTGACTTCTCTCGCATCAATTACGGCAGGTTGGATACCGCGTCGCACAAGCAAGCTTCTTGTAGCTGTGTCATCGAACTGAACGTCTTGTCTTAGATAATAGCGATACGGCAACAGCATTCTTGCTACTCTCATCTCAAGCGGTGAACAGTCATGTACCTCTTCTGCGGCATCAATAAGATACACATGCTGCAAACCGAGACGCTCGTTTATCATCGCCAGCACGTCGCGCTGTATAGGCGGATTTGTCGAAACAAGGTGAAAAGTCCTACCTGAAGCTTCGGGTTCGTCCGTTAGATGTTCGATTGCCTTGGCTACATAGTCAACGGGAACGATGTTGAATCTAGCCTGCGGCCGCGCCTGAATACGAACCCGAACCTTCGCCTTGTCGGACTTACCTGCGAGCATGGAGAGGAGTCGAAGGAACGCCAGCAATAGGTTGGACGGCGCTCCACCCGCCGTTGCGGGAGCACCGCCGACAACAATACTCGGTCTAAAAATGCGTAAATCGACTCCACGCTGATGACAGGCTTGTTTGAGCCGAATCTCTAATTCGAGCTTCAGGCGCTCGTACTCGTTATTAAATGCCTGCCCTACATCGCTTTCGTTTTCATAGATGATACCCGAGCGTCGCCCGCAAACAAACGCCGTAGAAATCTGCGCCCAACATCGCAGTCCTTCTGCATGAAGCGCCCTCAGCAGAGCAAGCACGCCGTCGATATGAACAAGCCGCGTCGATTCTCGGTCTTCGAAAACGAAAGATGTCTCACCGGCGCAGTGTATAACTGTGCCGATATTTGAGCGTATGGGCGCAAGACCTTTCTGTATCCCGGCAGGAGAGGCAAGATCTCCCTCGAGTATTTCCAATTGCGTAGAACATTCGGGAAATATTTTCGCCAGTCTTTCACGAACCGATATCCCGGCACGACAGCGCGCCAAGACAATAACTCGCCGGCCGGCATCTACAAAGCACCTAACAATGTGCCTGCCAATGAAACCGGTAGCGCCGGTTACCAGCACAGCTGAATCTGACATTCCGACCATCCGTTCAATTCTTGAGACTCCGGCCTCCACATTTATCCCAGATGCTCATGTACCGCTGGGTATCCACTCTGAGACTGTGGAGCAAAAGAACCCACAAAATAAACGAAAACGCCCGCCAAGGGCCCCATGTTAGAAAACGTCGGCCCGAGGTGATCAGTGGGAGAGGAATGATCTTCGTGCGGCCGTGGCGTTTTAACCTCTGGCTAAAATCCAAATCTTCCATGAAAACATCACGGTAGCCGCCGAGAGACCGAAAGCTATTGGCGCGGACAAAGATACCCTGATCGCCGTAATAATTGTGCGTCAGAAAATAACGACGCCGGTTGATCCAGCTGATGAACCTTAGGCTCCACAGCTTTTCCTCGAACCGGTGCTCAAAAGCTCCTCCCACAATCGTGTTATCCTGCAAAACACGTTGGATCTCCTCCAAAGCGCCGGGCGGCGGGAACGAATCCGCATGCAAAAAGAAGAAAACATCGCCGCGGGCTGCAGCAGCACCGGCGTTCATTAAGGCCGAGCGTGTGGATTGGTTAGGCCATATAATTCTGGCTCGATTGGCGACAGCATTTTCCGTTTCTTGCTTTTCCCCTGACGCGGCGACGATAATTTCGACGGTTTCGATGCCGCGCAAGCGCTTGAGATGGGTGAGCGTAACGCGAAGCGCTTTAGCATCATTTCGCGCCGGGATTATGATCGAGACGGAGACATTCATGTGGAGGACAATCAGGCAAGCAGCCTGTCGGGCGGCAGCGGCACAGGAGCGCGTGATGGCTCCCCATTTTCCGGGAGCAGCCATGTCGGTCGCTGCTTCTTGAACGGCATCACCGAAACTTGAGCCAACCGCACTTCTCTGCTCTGACGGTAAGCCGGGACACCGATAGTGATCTCTTCTTGAGGAACGTTGAGCTTCAAAGTCCCGTGAAGCGTGTCCCACACCGTGAGGCCGCTGGAGAAATTGGTTTCCTCCTCAGAGCGGACAATGGAATGATGAATACCGTGCATTCGAGGCGTAACGACAAAACGGCATAACCGTTTTTCGAACTCGATCGGCAGCCGCACATTGGAGTGGTGAAAAAGAATCGAAAGCATCAGGCCGTCTGCCAAATCGACAGCGCCGTAGGCGAGACTCCGATCACCGCAATCTGGGCAACGCGCCACGGTACGGAGAGGACCAGTTCGCTGAAATGAAAGCGGACGGCCGTCGATGCGTCGAGGTCGAGATCGACGTGATGGCCGCGTTTTTTTTCATGAGTGACCTCCCCTTGGAGTAAAGCTAAAGCGCGAGATGCGAGCCGCCTCCGGGCCGTCGAGCATGGCTTTTATTAAGCTCACGTCAAGGAGGAGATCGGGTATGAGGCGGTATCGGAAGACCGCGCATAACGCCCTGATCTCTTCCAGCTCGCGAGAGGAAAGCGATTCCTTGATCGTAAAATCCTTCCAACTTGGGCAACAATCTTCGAGAGCCCAAAGCGCCTGGCCGAGCAGCGCCCGCTTTCGCTGCTCATAGCTTGGCGAGGCGACTCGCGGTTTTACACGTTCCCAAAGGCCGAGGAGAAACCTGGACCAATGGCCAAGTGATCGATAGTAGGTCGCAACTTCGGGATGGCCGTGGCGTTCCTTGATTTCGTCGAAAACCGCCCTTAGCGTCCCCTTCGTTTCCTCGGGATTCACCATAGGGATGCTCACGGTGCCCTGGGCGACTCCAGGCGGGATTTGTTCGCCCGAGCCAGGTACGTCTCGTCCGCTTGCCCGGACGTTCCTCAAAAAGCCCTCATGAAAAGCCGTAGCGACCAAGAGAAGCTTGGGCAATAGATAATGGATGGTGTCTGTAAAGGCCCGAATCCTGAAAAGATCAGCCACCGGCGGCCACTCCAAACCGGAAGAGTCGGGCACCGGCTCCAACAAGGCTGCCGAGCGGAGATTGTCGGCCGCTTTTTCGAGCTTGACCGTGCGCAGGCACGGGCCGAATTCGTTCCAGGCGGAGACTAGATAGAACGGGTAGTTGGCGAGCACGCGAAAGAAAAAGTTGACGATGGGAACACGAAAAGTATTCTTGATATCCTCATAGATAGGCCGGATTCGATCGTCCGCCTGATCCGGCATGATTTCGGGGAGACGTGAAATCAGTTCCATCCCGAGTTTAAGGTCCTCGGTTCCGATAGCTTCCATCCTTCCCCCTCGTGCCTTCTGCTGCCTAGCATGCTCTGCTAATCATCTATCACTGAAATCGAGCACCACCCGAAAGCCTGTCAGCCGCCGAACGCTACTGCTTCACGCATGTCTCTCCCGTCTCTCATACCTGACATGTTCAGAGCGCCCAAAATGAGTAGCCTCTCGCCGGCCATTGCGCCAAGGATCGCGCCATAGACAATGTGTCCGATGAGGCTTCCCATTACCGACAGTGGCAACGAAGCCTGCTCCGATTGCCTTAGAAGCATTTACGTTTTCCATATGACTCCTTGGAACACGGAGTTCGACCGCTCTCGTTTTACAATGAGCATAACTTGTGCCAGGCACAAAATAGCCGTACGAGCAAAAAATAAGCGAATATAAGATTCTAACCGCTCCCCCGTCCCAGCAAGTAGAAACTATTTACTGTTGGTCATCCCACCGTTGAGAACGGGAACTTTTTCACGGGTATGCTGTTGTAATATAGATAACCGTTTAGAAGAAGGGAGGATAGAACCATGAGGCTAGTTTTAGCCTTTACGCTCGGTCTCATCTGTAGTCCCGCCTTTGCGCAGTTGGGACCCAAAGACGGAGCCAATCTCGCGGCGACCGATCTCGATCGCATCAAAGTCGGACAGCCGGCGCCCGACTTTACGTTGGAAAATATAGATGGAAGGAAGATTTCGCTTTCCGATTATCGCGGTAAGAAAAACGTCGTCCTGGTCTTCTACCGCGGCCATTGGTGACCGTTCTGCGCACAACAGCTCGGCGAGCTGAAAGGACTTCTAAACAATCAGGAGAAAGAGCAGGTTCAGATCCTCACCGTGAGCATCGACAGTCACGAGGACTCGAAGAAGTTTATCCAGAAGCTCCAGCAAAAATTCCCGGGCGACTACGATTTTCCGTTCCTCGAGGATAAGAACCACAAGGTGATCGACCGATATGGGATTCTGAACCCCGACGGCAAAGGCTGGCCGCATCCGGCGACTTATGTCATCGATAAGAAGGGAGTGGTGCGCTGGAAATTTATCGAAGTGGATTACAAAAAACGACCCAGCAACGAACAAATCTTGCGAGCGCTCAGAGAACTTCCGTAGTTTCGTCCTATAACGTGAGCTGCTCGCCGTTCAACGTAACCGAGGTCTTCACCGGCACTGGGTTGATCAGCGACTGAAGCGTGAAGCAGGTCTGCTCGCCCATCTTGACCAGGTGGCGGATCTTTTCAGGCGGCTCGCTGGACTCCACTTCGATGCAAGTCTCAAGGCCGAGAGCGCCGCCCCGCAAACTGCCTTGGAGGGCCGATCCCTTCATGAAGAACCGCGTGATTTGTTTCAGCCGGATCGACTTGACATTCAGCTTTGTAATGCTCCCGAACCGGGAAAGCTGGGTGAGCATTCAAAAAGCAATGCCGGCACTGAAGTAGGCGAGCGGGGGCGGCGCCGTGTCTTCTCCGGCGAGGTACGCTCCCTCGTCGCAGATGATAGAGAACGTACTGCCCTCGGGCTGCTCGAGCGTCACGATCGCTCGCTTCTTCATCCCATAGAGACTCTCGGCTTCAATGGCCACCCGCAGCTCGCGATCCTGGTGAGGTTGTAGACTCCCGGGGACACCACCGGCCGCGGGTTTAGCCGACCGGGAGACGATTTTTTTCACGATCTCTTCCATGGTTTCTCCTCTCGAATCATTCGATGGATTACTCGCCGGCAGCCGGAGGGCTGCCGGTCAGACTGATGCGCCCCGCTCTTGATTAGCTTTGCTGCGCCTTTCTTTTTTTAAAGAACTGGATGTGACTCAAGGCGTCGGCGGCGGTGATGCGACCGATCGGGCCGTTGCTATAAGAAGCGTCAAGCACCTTTTTATCCGAGTCCAAAACGAAACCTGTGGCGTGGATGATCTTTCGCCGCTCCTCCCAAAAGGCGCCTATCTTCTCCGCATCTCTGGGTGCTTCAAGCCCATAAGCCACGGGAAACGTAAGCTGCAACTTCTCGACGGTCTCCTTGGCCTTGTCGAGGGGGTCTACGGAAAGAGCCAGGATATCGACGTTCTCCTTTTTGAATTCCTCAATATGGGACTGAAAATCGGCCAACTGCCGATTACAGTAAGGTCACCAGCCGCCACGGTAGAAGATCAGGACCGAATACTCGCCCGTGAGATCCCGAGGAAGATGAAGTGTCTGCCCATCTACGGTTTGGACGCTATATTCAGGGAAAAGGTCGCCAGTGTTTGGTTGCTTTGCCATGCTTCATTCCCGAAACGCCGTTACTGACGTTTGCCATACACCTTTTCGAGGAAGCCGGATTTCTTGAGCTCCTCTACAAAACGCAAATCGACGAAATCCTCCGCCTTGGCATTTGCGGCCTTGGGATCGAGGCTGGCCTGAATCTCCAGGGTGGTCTTTAGCCCCTCTAGGGTGGGATAAGTGTCATCGACCAGGAGCACCTTATTGGAGTCGTAGACCTCCTCGAAGAAGGTGCGACTCGGCCCGCGCGTATATTTCTGCATGATCTTCACGACCGGCTCTTTGTTGTTCTTGTAGTAGTGGACCGCTTCGACCATAGCCCTGACCAGCCGCTGAACCAGATCGGGATTTTCCCGAATCGTGCGCCGGGTGGCTACCGTACAGTTAAACTGAAACGGAATATTGAGCTTGGCCATATCGATAACCACTTTGAGGCCGAGCTTTTCTCCTCGAATCCTTTCTGCTTCGGTCCCGACCGTGAAGTCGAGCTGTCCGCTCGCTACGGCCGCCACCCGGGCCGGGGCGCCGCCGACGGTGACTCCCTTGATATCTTTGAGCGATAGACCGATTCCCTTGAGGGCCAACCGCAAAGCGAAGTCCGCCGCGGTCCCCGGTATATGCATGGCTGCGGATCTCCCTTTGAGATCTTCCGGAGAGTTAATCTCGGGCTTGCCAAATACGTAATAAGGCAAGGTGTTGGTCAGGCTGTTGATGATGGCGATGTCCCCGCCCGCCAGTTTGCCGTTGATGACTGCGGTCCCCACAGCGCTCGTAAAAGGAACTCCCCCCGATATGAGAGTCTGGATGCCACGGGTGCTGCCGTCGATGAAAATCAAATCGACATCCAGACCATGCTTCTTAAAGAATCCTGCATCCTTGGTCACCCAGTACGCGGAAGCCGCGGCGGGCGAATCCGAAATATAGGCGACGTAGCTCTTCGCTTCGGCCATCCGCGGAGGCCCTCCGACAAAAGCGAAGAAGAAAAATACGATTGCGATGCGACAGTAACACCGTGTCATAAACCCTCCTCCACTTTTTCTCTTTGGAATACCGGCCAAATCTAATCCTCTCGCTAGGGATTTGCAATCCACCGCCGGGGCACACCAGATGATCTAATTTGATCGGCTTGACGAAAGATTGTGCGGGCGACACACTTCCGTCACAGTTTTGTGGGCAAAACTGGAAGGCAGTGAGGTCGAGCCGAACAACTACCTGCGTGGTCACACGGCGTGTCGTCTCTAAGCCAATTCAACGCCGACTGGTAGACTGTTGCACTCGCACTGCCACTGCTAGACCCAAAACAATATTCGCCGTTGCTAGGACGCTATTCACCGCAAGAACGGATAATCCAGTTAAAGCATTCCCGAGGTTACAGCCACCCGCCAGGGTCGCTCCGAATCCCATGAGGAGTCCGCCCAGAAAGCGCCGAGGAAATTCACGTGCACCCGGCAACTGCCACCTGGCGTTACCTTTCGACCATGCGCTTAGGAAACTTCCCAGGGGCACACCAAGCAGCATGAATGCTCCCCAGGTTAGAGGATGCGCAGTGTGATCCAATACAAAACCCAAAAGGCGGCGACTCGGTCCTGTCATCGACAGTCCCCAATGCCAGCCGCTCGAAGCTGCCGCTAACCAGGCCAATATACCGATTGCGGCGAGCGCAAGCCCGGTTTTGTGCCAAGCCCAAGTTCCAGCAGCTGGATAAGGCTCGGGCAGAACCCATAGCAAAAAACCGATGCTGACCACGGCTGCTGCAATGATCCATGGGGCACTGATCCCTAAAACTGCGGGAACCGATCCCGGATCAGGAACCGAGAAAAGTTGGCTGCACGAGCCCTAAGACCAGAAAATCAAAAACACCTCGCTCCGTGAGCAGCCCGCCGAGCGTGAATCCCAATACTGCCATCCCAGCTCCCAGATTTCCGGTCCCGACCCGAGACCAAATGGAGGTCGCTCAACCTCTAGCCCATACCATTCCAAAACCAAAAGTGATCCCGCCTATCACGGCGGCCGCCCAAGCCACTGGGACAGTCGGAACCCAGATGAGCTGGCGCTCAGCCAACGCGTTTACAGTAACCATTTGAGCTGCCAGAGCTACCAGATAGGCAAGAAAAGATGCCGACGGTTCGCCGCGAAGGACTTGACGAAATCCGCTGTGCATGCAGAATCCTGCGCGGTGGATGAGGACCCCAAGCGGAATGCCAACGAGAAGGCCTAGACTAGCTGTTAAAAGCATGCGACTTAATTGACGGGATAAAACAACAGCTCAACCTAGGTGTTTGCTCGCTCCACCGGAGCTCGGCAGTCCCGGCCAATCGAATTCCCTTCCTGTGAGCGCGCGGTCGAGATTGAAAGCAGCGCTAATGAGCGCCAGATGGGTCAAAGCTTGCGGAAAGTTGCCTAACGCCTCGCCGCACGGGCCGGTCTCTTCTGCATAAAGTCCCAAGTGGTTTGCGTAACCGAGCATTTTTTCGAATACTAGCCTAGCCTCTTCCAGGCGTCTTCTGTCGGTCCGTCCTGCGCGCGTCATCGCCTCGACGAGCCAAAAGGTGCACATGTTAAAAGTTCCCTCGTCGCCCTCCAAGCCGTCGACTCTTGCTTTCGCGTGGTAGCGGTAAACGAGGCTGTCGGACATCAAGCCGCCTTGCGAGTGGCTAGATTTGATAGCATCAATGGTTTTCAACATGCACGGATCGGTTGGCGAGACAAAAAATACCAGCGGCATTAGCAGGTTCGCCGCATCCAATGACTCGCTGCCATAATACTGCACAAATGCCTTGAGCTTGTCGCTCCAGCCTCGACTTAAGATCTCTTCGTAGATGGCGTCGCGGTTTTTTAGCCAGTGGTCGCGCTCAGCGGGAAATGAGCGCTTGTCGGCCAGACGCAAACCACGATCGAGCGCGACCCAGGACATAAGTTTGGAATAGACAAAGTGTTGTGGCTCGCCGCGCACCTCCCAGATGCCGTAATCCTTCTGCTGCCAATGACGGCAAACTCAGTCCAGCAAACGGCGAACCTCTTTCCACAGCGCTATAGAAATGGGGGTTCCATATTTGTTGTAGAGATAGACCGAGTCCATCAACTCACCGTAGATATCGGCTTGGACCTGTTTATAAGCGCCATTCCCGATGCGAACCGGTCGAGAACCTTTGTAACCTTCCAGATGGTCCAAGATCTCTTCAGCAAGATCGTGGCGACCGTCGATACGGTACATGGTCTGCAACGATCCATCGGGTTCCAGCTCGTGGCAGCGCGCCTCGAGCCACTCAATAAATTTCGCCGCCTCCTCGGTAAAGCCAATGCGCATTAGAGCGTATAACGTAAAGGCAGCGTCACGAATCCATGTGTAACGGTAATCCCAGTTTCGGCCGCCGCCAATGTCCTCAGGGAGACTACATGTCGGCGCCGCGACGATTGCCCCAGTGGG
This sequence comes from Binatia bacterium, assembly GCA_035762645.1. Classification (GTDB taxonomy): domain Bacteria; phylum Desulfobacterota; class Binatia; order UBA9968; family UBA9968; genus DASTOD01. The sequence goes on from DASTOD010000450.1 coordinate 10,658, forward strand.
CTCATAGGTTAGGAGCTTCAGCACCAGAGCGGAGCGGTGAACGATTTCACGCCACCTTCCTTTATAGGTACACTTGGCAATCCAGCGCCGCCAGTAGCGGACCGTGCTTTCGAAAAGCCTCGCGGCTTCGGCTTCATCGATCACGTCCACGCAACTCGATCCACGTGGTATTTGTTGGAGAAGGAACGTAGTGCTCTCTTCCTCGTGCAGCGTAAACTCGGCAAGCACCCCGCTTTCGCCATCTCGTCTCAGCGGCAGTTTTGTCGTCAATCCCAAGCTCAACGCGGAAGAGTGAAAACTTACCCCTGCGGGACAGTTTTCAATTTGATGACTGTCCCGGGCGTAGTTAAAGGCGGGGCGACATTCCATCCGAAACCGCATCCTTCCCCGCACCACGCACACCCGGCGGATCAGTTGATGCTGGCCGTGCCAGGGAATCGGCTCACCGACGGGCATGTAATCGGCAATTTCACCAACGCCTTCACTGGAAAGGAAGCGCGTGATCAATACGTTGGTTTCGGGCCAGTAAAACTGTTTCTGGGTGAGATCCTCTATCAGAGGCCGGATCTGAAATCGGCCTCCTTTATTGTCGTCCAACATGGCGGCGAAAACGCTCGGGGAGTCAAAATTGGGGACGCAGAGCCAGTCGATCGAGCCATTCATGCCGACCAGGGCTACGGTATGCAGGTCGCCAATAATTCCGTAGTTTTCAATGGGTTGATACGCCATCAATCCACAATCCTTATTTCTCGCCAAGATCGATCATGATCTTCCAGTTTGTTGCTCTTTTTGGCACACTTCGTTTCGCGACGATTTGCCGTTTAGCGAACCCGCCACGCGTCGCGCGGCATCGGAACGCCTCGCTCCGCCGCCAATTTTGCGGCACGCTCCGCGCCC
>DASTOD010000451.1:0-2016 GCA_035762645.1 Binatia bacterium
AATGGGTGTCAAAGGCGAAAGCATGGTCGAGTCTGCGATGGTCAATTAAGACGAAACTGGTGCAATCCACGAAACTAAAATCCTTGTCCCCATATCGAATGAAAATCGCCTTGGCCGTTTGCTCGTTGGCTTCGCTGACACGAACTACTCTGATGCCGCTCTGGTCGAATCGCTTCATAAACTCGACAGCCGAACGATGGCTGACTTTGGAGCGAATGAGGGTGTAGGTTTCGGAAAGGACAAAGTTGGACGTCAAAAACTGAGCCCGCGATTGGACTAGCTCAGCATAAACGGATTTCGCGGCAGTGTGATGATCGTCATCCTCGTCGGCCGACGCAAGGAAAGCGCCCGTATCCAGAAATATCTTCAAGGCTCTTGATACAGGTACTTGTCATGATTTTTGGAAATATCGTGAACCCCACTTCGAAACAGTCCGACAATCCGGTAGGCAACGCTCGAGCTTACTTCTACACGTCTCTTAGAGCGACGATTGTTACTCGATTTAGCGCTCCGTTTGGTCGGTTTCTCGGTCTCTACGACGGTCAGCTTAACTCTTTGTCTGTTCTTGAGTCGAACTTTGCTGAGCGGCTTAAAAACCCCGTCTTCGTAGAGAGCCTTAATGGATTTTGCCATGGATACCTCAGTCAATTAACCATTTTGCTTGAAACAAAGTCTATAGAGGGGGCTGGGGTTCTGTCAAATTCACCACCGCGACGACAACCTGAAGCGTCAAGTGGAGAGAACAGAAAAACATGAAGAGAAAAATGGCCGGTCTTGTGCTTAGCGCTTTGCTCTTAGCGCTTTGCTTCCCCGCGCTGGCGCAGCAGCCGAAGAAGGTCCCTCGGGTAGGGCATCTATCGGCGTTCGATGCAGCTACTGAGTCCGGTGCCGAGGCAATTCGGCGGGCTCTGCGCGATCTCGGCTACATAGAAGGGCAGAACATCGCCTTCGAGTACCGATATGCGGAGGGGAAGTGGGATCGGCTCTCTGAGCTAGCCGCCGAGCTGGTGCGTCTCAAGGTTGATATCATCGTAACAGGAGGGCCCAATCCGGTCCGGGCAGCCAAGAATGCGACCAAGACGATTCCCATCGTTATGACGGGCGGTGGTACCGATCCTGTCGAGGCGGGCCTGGTTGAAAGCCTTGCCCGTCCCGGCGGCAACGTCACCGGCATTACAAACCTTTCCGGAGAACTAGGCGGAAAACGGCTGGAGCTGCTCAAAGAAGCCGTTCCCAGACTTGCCCGTGTCGCGGTTCTCTACGATCCGGCCACTCCGGTCAATGTACACGAGGTGAAAGACGTTCTCCCAGTCGCAGCCCGCGCACTCGGGTTGACTGTTCGGTCTTGGGAGGTGCGAGATACGGACGGTTTCGAGAAGATATTCGCCACGCTAAACAAGGAGCGCCCGGATGGACTCTACGTGCTCGGGGGCCCGCTAATGACTGCTAACGAAAAACGGACCGTCGGCTTTGCGTTAAAGAGCCGGTTACCGTCGATGTATAGCAGAAGAGCATCTGTAGATGCCGGCGGGCTCATGTACTACGGGGCGGACCTCGCGGAGAGCTACCGGCGCGTCGCATATTTCGTGGACAAGATCCTGAAGGGAGCTAAGCCCGCCGATCTGCCGGTCGAACAGCCGACGAAGTTCGAATTCATCGTCAATCTCAAGACGGCCAAGCAGATCGGCCTGACGATCCCGCCCAACGTGCTGGCTCGGGCGGATAAGGTGATCAGGTAACCGTAAGGCGTGAAAGGTGAGGCGTCAGGCGGAGAAATCTGGGCTCAGGAACGAGGGCTGAGGTGCGATCTTTAACGGGAATGATCCCATGGCAGTAGTCTGTAGTCCGTGGTCAGTTGTCAGGTTTTCCGTTGCGCTTTGCGCTCTGCTCTTTGCGCTTTGCTCGGTTGCCGAGGCGCAGCAGCCGAAGAAGATCGCTCGGGTAGGGTTTCTATCGGCCGCCTCTGCATCCTCTCAAGTTCCCCGGCTTATCGTATTCCGTGACAGTCTGCGGGAG
>DASTOD010000452.1:0-2984 GCA_035762645.1 Binatia bacterium
GTTCCCCCTGCAGCGTAAGGGGAGCGGACAACCAGGTGCGCCAAGATGTTATCGTCGGAAAATCGCTCTGCGCGCGGACGTCCGGAATGTAGAGCGTGCCATGCTCGCGAATCCAGCGAAAGTGTGGTTCCTCCCCACTGATTTCGACGCGTGTAATGGGTATGGGACCAAAATGAGCCCGTGCAACCAAAGTGTTCCCATCGCGGAGTCGTAGCAGCACGTCGTCGATCCCACAAACCCGGGCGGCGCTCTCGACGATGGCATCGAGGACCGGCTGCACGTCCGTGGGCGAGCGGCTGATGATGCCAAGCACCTCGGCCGTTGCCGTTTGATGCTCTAACGATTCCTTGAGCTCTTGGAACAGCCGAACGTTCTCAATCGCGATCACGGCCTGATCGGCAAACGTTTCGAGCAGTTTGATCTGCCTGTCGGAAAACGGACGGACCTCTTGCCGGCGAATTTGAATAGCGCCAATCGCCAGGCCCGCGTGAAGTAATGGTGCCACCAGCACTGTGCGAACACCCAATGCGATTCCACGGGTCTTGGCACCCGGAAATTCCGTTTCGGCTGCTTGAAGATCGTGAACATGAATGGTTTGCCGGTCGATAATCGCTCGACCAGGGGGCGTACCGCGGTCAATCATGGGTCCGCCGCCCAGAGCGTCTGCCGTCGGGATTGCTCCAAAGTGAGCGACGCGGCGTCGGACGTTGCCATGTACGCGCCACACTCCTGCGTCGCCCGCGTCACAGAGTCTCGCAGCTCGCTCAGCAATCGCATCGAGCACCGTTTGAAGGTCACCGGGCGCCTTCGCGATCATTCGTAGGATGTCGCTGGTCGCTGCCTCCCGTGCCAGCGACTCATCGAGAGCGCGCTGCAATGACTGAATGTTTTGCGCTTGTTTCGGCTGAGACTTTTTCGTCAGAGGGCGGCGCGGCTTTGCGTTGGTTTTCCGGAATCCTTTTTTTGTGGTGGAAGCCATAAAAAAGACCGAGACAGGCTGAGCTGACTTTTACGCTAGGTGCTTGAGAGGGTCAAGCAAGGATCGGCGCATATTCGTGCGGCGTGTTCGTGATCCATGTTCGCCCTCCTTCAATTCCCCGCGCCGCGGGGGAGGGACAGCATGTCCTGAGGATCGTCGAATGAAAGGTGGCGCCTTGAACGACTTGAACTGTTTGAACGTCTTGAACGATCTTGATCTCAATGCCCGCACATGCGTTGATACCAGCCGCCGGGCGCGAAGACCTTGTCAAACCACGCGCCGCGTATTTGAGGATCCACCTTGCAATCTACGACCATTGGTCCGTGGCGCTCATCGAGCCACGTTCGCAATCCTTCAAGATCTCTCACGTCGCGGACCGTGATTCCTTGTGCGCCCATGGCAGTTGCGATTGCGGCAAAGTCGTTGTCTCGGAAGAAAGCCCCATGTCCCGGCAAGCCGACGTTTTTCAGCAGATGCACCTCGGCGCCATAGGACGCATCGTTGATGACGATGACGAGCGCCGGAATTTTATAACGCACGAAAGTCTCCAGCTCGCCGAGGCTCATCATGAGCCCGCCATCCCCCGGGGCGCAAACGGTCAGGCGATCGGGGCGGGCAATCGCAGCGCCGAAGGCCGTGCCCAAACCCAGGCCGACCGCCATGAAGTCGTTGGAAAAAACAAAGCCGGCGGCGTCGGGCGCGGAAAGGTAGATGATCGGCCAGCCCATGGAGTGGCCGCTGTCGATCACAACAGTCCTGTTGCGCGGCAGCATCTGATCGAGTTTGAGCATCAATGTACGGGGATCGATCGTGCGGCCATTGCTTTGATCCTGGAAGTCATCGAGCCGAAATGAATCGATCTCCCGGCGGATCTCCGGCGTGCGAACGCCGGCGGCGTTGAAACCGCGCTGAGCCGACTCCTCACTTAGAGCTTCAGCGGTTGCCGCTACGTCGCCTACCAAGCCAAAATCAACCGCTGTAAGAGCGCCGATTGCCGTGCTGTTTCTATCGCAGTGCAGGATGCGCGCCGAGGGGATAAAAAGCTCGCGGTTTCGAGTTGTCCAGTAGTTCAAGCTCGCGCCGAACGCCAAAATCAAATCAGCCTGTGAAAGCAGCCGCTCACCCAACTCCCACGCAAATCCGCCAGAGCTTCCCACGTAGAAAGGGTTCCCAGCAAATAAGCCCTTGGCCTGGGCTGTGGTCGCCAACAAGGCACCTATCTGCTCGCCCAAATGTTCCAGGGGTTCCCTGGCGTTCGAACGAACTGCCCCTCGGCCAGCAATGATCGCGGGCCGCTTCGAGGTGGCGATTAACTCTACGGCTCGCCGAATTTCCTCGGGGGGAGGCCGGCTCGGCATTGGCGCTTGCACCGCCACTGCCTGTAACCCGTCGGCCTCGCAAGGCAGCTCTTGCATGTCTGTCGGGATGGAGATTGCAATGGGTTGCTGCATGGCTAGAGCTTGATTGAAAGCGCGGCTGAGATCGATCGTTAGGGTGTCGGGCGAGCGCACTCGTGCCACCGTGACGCCGATCGATTTGAATATGGCTGTCTGGTCAACATCCTGATTGTGCCGTAATATCCGTGCCGCGGTGTCACCCGCGAGAAGTAACATAGGAGTGCTGGCTTTGCGCGCCTCGGTCAAAGCCGTGACCGTATTGGTGACACCCGGCCCCTGCGTCACGCTGCAGACACCGACCCGGCCGGTCACTCGCGCATAGCCATCGGCCATGGCGACCGCGCCGCCCTCATGGCGCGCGGCATAGTAAGGAATGCCTATCGTGTCCGCCAGATAGGTCATGAAGCGCAAATTGCCGTCGCCCATCAGGCCGAATGTCGCCTGAACATCGAGCCGCTTCAGGGTTTCTCCGATAGCTTCGTAGACACGCATTCCTTTACCTCCGTTCCGCCCCGTCGAGTAGCAGGCTGCTCAAAAAGGTCTCAGAGGCGAGGCGCGCGAAAAATCGACGAGCTGAGGCGTACTCCGGTGGTACGTTGAAGCGAGGC
>DASTOD010000453.1:0-2949 GCA_035762645.1 Binatia bacterium
CCGATCTGTGGCAGCTTGCTCGGGCCAAAGATCACCAGAGCGATCACCAGAATGACCAGAAGCTCTTGAAGCCCGAATCCAAACATAGCCCCTCCTAGGTCTTACGCTTTACTGAGAAGAATACCGCGTTATCTCCCCGTTGCACAAGCAACAGCGTCCGATCGCCCCGCCTGCCCTGGCGTACCGCCCGCTCGAAATCTTTGACGTTGTTGACGGGTCGCTGATTGATTTCGCGGATTATGTCGGCCGGCTCCAACCCAACCTGATCCGCGGGACTGCCGGGTTGGACTTCGACGACCAGGACCCCCTTTGTCGAACTCAAGCCGAGACGGCGCGCCGCTTCCGGTGTAATCCGCTGAACCCGAAGTCCCATTTCCGGATCTTTGGCCTCCATCAGTTGGCTCGTGTCGCTCTCGTCCGGCAGCTCGCCGATCTTGACCGAAACCGACTGCTCTTTCTTGTCCCGAACAATCTTCAACGTCAGCTTCTGTCCTGGGAGTGTGTCGGCGACGATCGCGGGGAGGTCAAGGCTTTTCGGTACCGGTTTGCCATTGAGTTCGAAGATGACATCCCCCGTCTTGATTCCCGCCTCCGCCGCAGGACTGTTCTCCGCCACTTCGGTCACCATCGCCAACTCCCCAGTGCGGGTGAGCCCGAGGGATGCGGCGAGCTGTGGCGATACATCTTGGGCGCGAATACCCAGCCAACCGCGCACCACCCGGCCGTTTTTACGCAGTTGATCGACGATTTTTTTCGCCAAATCGATGGGAATGGCGAATCCGATGCCAATATTCCCCCCGGTCTGGCTGAACATAGCGGTGTTCACTCCGACGACTTCGCCCAGACCATTGATGAGCGGTCCGCCGCTGTTGCCGGGGTTAATGGACGCATCGGTCTGGATAAAGTTGTCGTAAGGTCCCGCGCCGATCACTCTGCCCTTGGCGCTCACGATCCCCGCCGTCACAGTGTGCTCGAGACCGAAGGGATTCCCGATCGCCATCACCCAATCGCCCACATCCAGTTGGCTCGAGCTGCCGAGCCGCGCGGATGGCAGATTGCCGCCGGATCGCCTGATTTTGATCAAAGCGAGATCGGTGCGGTCATCCTTGCCGACGAGGCGCGCTTCATATTCACTGCGATCGGCAAGCTTCACTTTGATCGTATCGGCATTGCGCACGAGATGGTAGTTGGTGAGAATCTCGCCGTCCTTGCTGATGAGAATGCCGGAACCGAGGCTGCGCTGATTGTTTTCTCGAGGCTGCGTCTCGCCAAAAAAACGGTGATAGAACTCTTCGATCGGATCGCCAGAGGCGCCCCGCGCCAATCGTTGCGCGCTGGTCGAAATGTTGACGACGATCGGCATGGTCCGTTTGGCGATCGCCGCAAAAGACGGCGGCCGGCCCTCCAGGACCGCGGTGTTGGCGGCGCTCGTCGCCGCGACGCAGAAGAAGCTCTGCAGCAACGCGAGCCACAGAGATAAAATCACCAACGTCCTGCTCCGACACTGTTCCTGGACCATGCCCTTGTCTCTCCTTCGCGGGTCCCCTAAACGCGACGCTACCCTATCAGATTTTCTTTGCCCCTTTAAGCGGCCCGCGCCGGGCAATTCATTTGCAAATCCCAGGTCCAATAGCTAAAGAAGAAACATCATCGTTCGTTGTTGGATATCATGAAAGTCTCGCCGATCGATAATGACACCGTCCGTGAGATGCTCCGCACCGGAACCCCGGACCGGCTGTTAAGAGCCATCGGCAAGCGACACCCCGCGGACATCGCGCTTTTGTTCAAGGGACTCGAGCCGAATGAAGTGCGGCAGCTCTTTGACCTGCTTTTTTCAACACGCCGCGCCGCCAAGGCCCTCAAGGAGCTGCCCCCGGAACTGCTCCCCGACATTCTCGAGATGATCGATGATGAGAAGGTGAGCCGTCTGATCGCACGGGCCGATCCCGACGATGCCGTAACCTTTATCGATAGCCTTCCCGAGGAGCGCCGCGAACACATCATGTCGCTCCTCGACCCGGAGCGCCGAGAGGAAGTCCGAGAGATCATCAGCTATCCGGACGGAACCGTCGGCCGGCTCATGACCACCGACTTCCTCGCTCTACCACCCACCACCACGGCACAGGGTGCCATCGATAAAATTCGCGAGCGTGGAGAACTGGAGACTTTTTTCTACCTCTATGTCGTTGACGCAGACGCCAGGCTCGTCGGCGTGGTGCCCATACGCAACCTCGTCATCGCTCCGCCAGGCCGCACTTTGGCCGAAATCATGATCCTCGACCCCATCCGGGCGGAGGTCTCTATGGATCAGGAGGAAGCCGCCCGGCTGGTCTCCAGATACGACCTCCTGGCGCTGCCGATTGTCGAGCATGACGGCCGACTGGTGGGAATCATCACCGTCGACGACGTGATCGACATCATCACCGAAGAGAGCACTGAGGACATGTACAAAATGGCCGGCTTGGCGGAGGAAGATCGCGTCTTCACACCTGTGTCACGCTCGGTGAAGATGCGTTTGCCATGGACATTACTGAACCTCTTGACCACGGCCCTGGCGGCATCCGTAGTCACCATGTTTGAGGGAACGATTAACGAGATCGTCGCGCTCGTGACTTTCATGCCGATCGTCGCCGGAGTCGGCGGCAACGGCGCGACTCAAACAGCCACTGTTATCGTCCGTGCCATTGCCCTGGGCGAGCTCGAATTCTCGTCGGCGCGGAAGGCCATCGTCAAACAGGTATCGGTTAACGTCTTCCTGGCGTTGGCTGCCGGCGCACTCATCGCCGTGGCCGCTTTCCTGTGGAAAGGAAACCCGTTCCTTGGACTGGTCCTCGCCTGCGCGATGATTGTGAACCTCGGGCTCGTTGCCGGCCTCTCCGGCGCCGTGATTCCGATCCTGCTGAAGGCCTGGAAATTCGACCCGGCCATGGGCTCAGGCATTGTCGTCAC
>DASTOD010000454.1:0-2598 GCA_035762645.1 Binatia bacterium
AAACTGTTTCGCTGCCTCCACGAGTTGCTCTCGCGAATACTCGAGTAGACCAAATGTGATATAGGCAGGGACAGTGGCGCTGTATCCACCGAGAAGCCGCCATACGGGTTGACCGAGCTGCTTGCCCTTGATGTCCCAGAGGGCGATGTCCACCGCGCTCACCGCAGACGACCAGGCACCGGTTTGGGCCCGAGGATTCAGTCGATAGAAAAGGTCATACCAGTGACGCTCCGTCGCTAACGGATCCTTGCCGACGAGCAGCGGGGCAATCTCGCGGTTGATGAGTTCTCGCGCCGCAAATCTTTGAATCGGGCCCGTCAATCCATAGCCCGTCACGCCGCCGTCTGTCTCCACCCGGACGAACACAATGTCGCGCACGACCGGCTCGTGCAGCAGCGGCACCTTTGCCGGCACGCGGTGCGAGGTCGCTAGGATACGAGTAATCTTCATGAGGTTATCTCCTTATTTAGCGTGGGTCAGCTCATAGATTTTTCTGATAACGGGAGAGCCCTCGAGGCTCGCGCGCAGCACGGGACTTCGCAGGTTTGTCTTGACCCGGTCGATGACCGCGTGGGCGGCTTGAAACGCTTGCTGAGCCAACTCCGGCTTCTTTGTATCGGTATAGAGCTGTGCTAAGGCGACATGACTCTTCCAGAGCTGGGTGGGGTTTCCAATCGCCTCCGCAATCATCCGCGCCTGGCGAAAATCGTTTTCCGCTTCATCCCACTGGCGGCGCGCCCGCGCAATTTCTCCCTTGAGCCGCCAACCCTTGACGAGATTCTTCTTGGATTGAGTGCGCGTGGCGAGGTCGAGACAATGATCGCAAAAGTCGCGCGCCTTTGTATAATCGCCGCGGGCAAGCCAGAGGTCGCCGAGGCTCGCGAAAAGATGCGTCGAGTACCGCCATTTCATCCACTCACTCGTCGCCGGGTCTTTCACAAGGCGGTGAACGCCATCCAGGAATTCGCTGGCCAGGGTGAGGTCTCCCTTGGCTAGAAAGATGTCACCCAAGTTGATCTCGGGATTGGCGATGGTCTCGGCGTCGTTCCGCTTTCGCGCACCTTCTGCACCCTGTCGGCTGAGGTCAATGGCGCGGTCCAGATCGCCGCATTCCATATAGAGCCACCCAAGACAGTTGAGCATCCGGTGGCGGTGGACCTGATCGCCCAACTTCTCGGACAGAGCCAACCCCTCCTCGAACGTGGCGAGAGCCTCATCGTAATCGCCCTTGCCGGTCAGCGTGACTCCATGCATGAAGAGACCCATGAGGAGCGGCACCAACAGATTATTCTGCCGCGCGATACGCAGCGCTGCGGAGAGATGGCGCGATGCTTCATCGTAGTCGCCCGTCCAGTTCGTTGCCAACCCAATAAAACAGAGTGAGAGCGACTCGTGCAGCACATCGCCCGCCTCTCGGCTCACTGTGAGGGCCCGCTCCAACTCGTGTGCCGCACTTTCGAGGCGGGCGGTTACCGCATACGCGACGCCGCTTACGATGTGACCACCGGCGAGAACCGGCTTGGCATCCGCCGCGGAGGCAACTTCAATCGCTTGACGCGAGTAGTCGAGGGCACGGTCCAAGTCGTGAGCCCAGACCGAAGCGAACCCCATCCCGGCGAAGGCCGCTCCTTCGTTCACCGTGTCTCCGGCCCGACGCGAGAGAGCCAGGAGGTGCTCGGCCTCGGCCCGTGAGCTCTCAAAATCGCTGAGGATGAAATAAAGGTTTGACTTTGCTTTGCGGATAGACATCGGCGTTGTGATGTCGACACCGTGGCTCAGCCTTTCAACTGCCTCTAGAGCCTGGTCGTACAGCGCCACCGCTTCACGGGTAGCAAAGGCGTTGGTCGCCTTCTGCGCTGCCTTCAAGAGGTAATCCAGAGCCTTATCCCACTGCTCTGCCTTTAAAAAATGGTAGGCGAGGATTTCGTACTGCTCGGTCAGCCTCTCTGCATACAGTTCCTCGATCGCTAGGCCGACGAGCCGGTGGAGTTCTTTCCGGCGCTGCACCAGCAGCGAGTTGTACGCCACATCGTGAGTCAGGGCATGCTTGAACATGTACGCCAGTTCGGGAAACAGACTCTTCTCGTAAATGAGCTCGATTGCCTTCAGCTCTCGGAGAAAGTCCTCGGTCCGTTCCCGGATCTCTGCCAACCGGTCCACCAATCGCCTGGTAAACTCCCGGCCGATGACTGAGGCGAGTTGGAGCGTTTTTTTTGGCGCTTCCGCCAGCCGATCAATCCGAGCCATGATGACGTCTTGGATCGTGTCGGGAACAAAGATCTCATCAAGCCGCTTGGCGAGGACATAACGATCCCCGGATTGCCGAATGGCGCCAATCTCTTGGAGCGACTTGACCACTTCTTCCACAAAGAAAGGGTTCCCCTCGGCCTTCCGAACGATCAGGGTGTTGAGCTCCTCGGGAAGATGCTCGGTGGACAAAATGGCTTTACTCATTTCCACGCTGTCCGCGGTAGAAAGGTTGTCGAGGGCAATCCGCGTATGGTAAGTTCGTTCACCGAAGGGATGGACATAGCCTGTGCGGTAGGTGAGGATCTGAAGAATGCGGTTGTTAGGGACGCTGTCGGCGGCAAAAAGTAG
>DASTOD010000455.1:0-4078 GCA_035762645.1 Binatia bacterium
TACGAGGCGCCGCCGCACGTTTTCAATTTGAGCAGCCGAAATGCGGTTTCTTCTCTTAAGCCTTTCGATGGTCTGCTCCGTGCGGGCAGCCAACGATTGAATGACGGGGTTTGACGCGTCATAAACCAGGGTTCGATAGCCTTTCATGGCGTAAAGGAAGGCAATATCGAAACCCATCACGCGGAGTCCGACCACCCCGACATCTTTGATCCCGTCCTTCATAAATCTTTCCCATGTGCGTTCGATTGTCAAAGACAGTTTTCGAGCTTCGGTTACGTGTTTCGCGTTTAAACCCGAGACTCGGCACTCGAGACCCGAAACAGCGTCGTGCAGCCTGCTATTCATACACCACGGCAAGCCTAGTATCCAGTCCTGGCATGCCGGGCGTGCCTTACTATCTTTTTAACTCGCAAGCGTCTGTTATCCTTATAGAACGGAGGGAACTCATGATTGAAGACCTGTGGTACAAGAACACTGTTATCTATAGCCTGGACCTGGAAACGTTTATGGACGCCAACGGCGACGGCATCGGGGATTTCGAAGGACTGATGCGCCGGTTGGAATACTTACAATCGCTGGGCATAGGAGCCCTCTGGCTTTCTCCCTTCCAGCCTACGCCGAATCGCGACAACGGCTACGATATCTCCGACTACTACGGAGTCGATCCTCGTCACGGTTCCTCCGGAGATTTCGTCGAGTTCATGCACCAGGCCAATAAGCGGGGTATCGCCGTTATCATGGATTTGGTCGTGAACCATACGTCCGACCAGCATCCATGGTTCCAAGCCGCGCGCAAAGACAAGAACTCGCCGTACCATGATTGGTACATTTGGTCGAAAAAAAGGCCATCGGACTGGAAGTCGGGATTGGTCTTTCCTGGAGTGCAAAAGTCCACCTGGACTTACGACAAGCAGGCGCGCGAGTATTACTTTCATCGCTTCTACGAGTTTCAACCGGATCTGAATATGGACAATCCCGCAGTGCGAACCGAGATCCGACGGATCATAGGCTATTGGCTGGAGCTCGGCGTCGCCGGATTTCGCGTTGACGCCGTGCCATTCATCATCGAGACGCCGGCCCCGGGAAAGAAAAAACCAGAACTCAAGTTCGAATACCTGACGGAGATGAGAAAATTCCTCCAATGGCGGCGCGGCGACGCCGCACTCTTGGGTGAAGCAAATGTGCTTCCTTCAGAAAACATCAAGTACTTTGGCAATGACGGCAGCGGTATCCATATGATGTTCAATTTCTTCGTCAATCAACACCTCTTTTACGCCTTGGCCACGGCTGATATCGCTCCGCTTCGAAAAGCGTTACTTGCCACCAAAAGGCTGCCTCCGACGGCGCAATGGGCGCAATTCCTCCGAAATCATGATGAATTGGATCTCGGGCGGCTTACCGAAGAGCAACGCGAGCGAGTTTTCGCCAGGTTCGGTCCCGAAAAGGAAATGCATCTCTACGATCGGGGCATCCGCCGCCGTCTGGGCTCGATGTTGGGCAACCAGCGTCAACTCGAGCTCGCGTACAGCGTCATGTTTTCGCTTCCCGGCACACCGGTCATTCGTTATGGAGACGAGATCGGCATGGGCGACGATCTGTCACTCAAAGAACGGGACGCGGTGCGAACGCCCATGCAGTGGAGCGACGAGCCGCAGGCGGGTTTTTCGACTTCGCGCAAAATTGTGCTGCCGGTGATCGATAAGGGACCTTATCGTTACGATCAAGTGAACGTGGAAGCGCAGCGGCGCGACCCGAACTCGCTGCTTAGCTGGACGGCGCACATGATCCGGCTCAGAAAAGAATGTCCGGAGATAGGTTGGGGGGACTGGAAAATCCTTGCCAGCGGATCGCCCAGCGTTCTGACGATTCGCTACGACTGGCGGGGTAACTCGGTCGTCGCCGTGCACAATTTCGATGAAAAGGCGCAGGAGGCGCGAATCAAGCCGGAAGTCCAGGGTGGAGATACTCTCGTGAATCTACTGGTCAAGGACCAGAGTGCCGCGGACGAAACCGGCGCTCATCGGATAGCGCTCGAAGCCTATGGTTATCGTTGGTATCGCGTCGGAGGTCTCAGCCACGTCCTTCGGCGCGAAAAGGAATGAGAGACGCCTCCTCAAGCCGGATCGGGACATCGGAGCCACACCGCTCTACCTCTGCGCCCGCCGCGGTTGACCTTTCACAGTCGAGTGTGAGTTGGGAAAACTCATGAACATTATTCAAGCAGTTTTTGCAAAACTTCCGTTACGCGGGTGGGCGGCAGCGAAGGACTGGAAGCGAGCTCGCGCAGGGTGGGCAGCGCGTCTCCCCACAGTACAGACATCGGCGGACGGAAGCTTTCTTTCATTTCGGCGGGTTCTGGCACCCGGTTTTCCACCGCCAGGGCCTTTCCCGTCCAGAGCGTCGCTTCTCGTAGCGCCGCACAGGCTTCTTCGCCGAGTCCTCCGGCTTCAAGTAAGTTTGCCATTTTGAGTTTTCGCGAAGCCCGCTGGCGAAGAGCCAGAGCCTTTTGCCGCTCCTCCTCTGACAGCGCCGCGGCTCCGTTTCCGTGTCGCTCCGCAGGGCAAAGGCTCCGAATGGCTCGAGTTGAAGCCGCGATCAGGCCAGCGTCAGCCAGTCTCCGAAGCGCCTCGTCCGTGGCTCTGTCTACGACCTCGATTTTAACGGGCGCCATCGGATCCCACTTTCCCTCCCCGAAAAGCTCCTGGTGGAGAGGAGCAAGCCTCTCGCGCCAGAGCGCTGCATCGCGCTCCACGACGAGGAAGAGAACGGAGTGAGCCCCCTCCAGTGGATAGCTTTCCTCGCAACGGACCAAGGCGCCGGCCAGTTTTTCCCTGGCAGCTTGAGCGAAGGCCAGAGAGCGATCCACCGGCAACGGCTTGGGTTCTCCAGACGCCGGGCTGGAGACCGACGGTCCCAGCAGTTGCTGCAGCTGTGACAGAAGCGCCTGCCTCCCGCCGGAGAATTTCAATTTGCCCAGATCGCCGCGCAGATCCAAGACTCCTTCCGCCAGAGCCTGTTTTGCCTTTAGTGTCCCGATCATTCTCTGCTCGATGGTCCCTTCCGAAACGAGATGAATGACCGTAACCGGCCTCGTTTGGTGCTTGCGCCAAGCTCGGGAGATCCGTTGCTCCAGCCGGGCCGGATTCCAGGGGAGATCGCAGTTGATGACCACGCTTGCGCTTTGAAGGTTGAGTCCCGTGCTGCCGGAATCGGTGCTCAGGAAGACTCGGCAGCTCGGGTCATTTTTGAAGCGCTGGATCTCGGCGCGACGGCGCAACTGCGGAACCGACCCCGTGTGGAGGGCGTAGCCCAGCCGCAAGCGTCTGCAGAGGCCTTGGACCAACTCCAGCATGCGCTCCCACTCCGAGAAGATAAGGACCTTGACATCACCGTTCTCGCGGCACTCTTCGAGGATCTTTTCCAGTTCCGCCAGCTTGGGACAGGCACGCTCATTCGGGTCGAGGATATAATTGGTGTCGCAAACCATGCGCATCATGGCGAGCTCTCGGAGCAGCTTCTCCGACTCCTGCGGCGTCAGCGGTCGCCGCTTGGCGATGCTCGCGAGGCGCGCCATCTGCGCCTCGTGGTCCAGATAGCGGTTTTTTTGTTCACCGCTAAGAGGCACAAGAAATGTTTGGTCCGTTCGATCCGGCAGTTCAGTTTCCACGTCGGCTTTGCGCCGGCGCAGCATGAAGGGCCGGACCCGGGCATGAAGTCGGTCAAGGCGATAGCCCACCGGCCTTCCTCGGTTATCGAGTTCGTAGAATTCGCGGTTGAAGCGAAACAGCGGTCCCAGAACTCCGGGATTAAGGAAGTCCATGAGAGAGTAGAGCTCGTCGATGCGGTTCTCGATGGGTGTTCCTGTGAGCACGAAGGCATAGCGACTTTCCAGACGCTTTACTGCCTGAGCCGTCTTGGTGGTCCAGTTCTTGATGCGCTGGGCCTCATCGAGGATGACCACGTCGGGTTAAGGATTCGATTTATGTCGAGGCCGTCGCGGACGACCTGTTCGTAGTTGGTGACGGTGAAGAAGGCGGGCGAGGCGTAAAGCGCAAGTCTTGTCTTGCGGGCGCCGAAG
>DASTOD010000456.1:0-5221 GCA_035762645.1 Binatia bacterium
GGCTCGTATTCTTTTGCTGGTCGTCGACTCGCGGAAGCCAAAGACGTTGACGTAAAAGTCGAGCACTTCGTCGTTGTTCGGAACGCACATCGCGATATGGCGGATCGATGGAAACGTGCGCTCGACCTTGGGCGTATGAAACTGATGCGTGGAAAGGCTCACGACCTGACCGTAGGGATCGGTCACACGATAATCTCCTTGGCAGAGGCCGCGTTCTTCTTGGCGAATGTCAGTCTCGGGAGCGAAATCCTTGAGCCGGGCTTCGATTTCGCTTAGGCCATCGATGGTGATGCCGAAGTGGCTGATACCGAGATCGGAGGCGCCATCCCGCGGCTTGAGTATCGAGATATTGTAAAAGCCGTCGGTGAGCGCGACATCCCCCGCGTCCGAGCGGCCGAGCTCGCGCATCGCAAAGTAACTGGAGTAGAAGCGAGCCAGGGTGGCCGGACGTTCGCTGACAATGGCGAGATAGCGGATTTGTGAATTCATGTTCACGCCTCCCTTCACTAGGCGGTGACGTTAGCACTCGCCCTCGGGTGAGTCAATGAAACATCTTGCGCGATTGTTTTCCTTGACGCCCTGTCAATGAATAATCCTCGCCCTCCTTCGGAGGGAGAGGACAAAGGTGAGGGTTGATGAGAAGTCAAATCATGAGCAAATCAAATTGGACCGCGACCGCTCTCCTCTCTCTCCTCGCTTGTTTTTCTCATCCGGCCTGGAGTCAAGAAAGTACAGGGTTGAAGAGGATCCGCATCGGCATGCCCAATCGAGGAGTTCCTAATCTCGGTTTGGCGGCCGCCCAGCGCTACGGGTTCTTTCGCGCCCAGGGGTTGGACGCCGAGTTGATCGTCATGCGGCCAAGCGTCTCGCTCCAGAGCTTGGTCGCTGGAGATTTGGATTATGCAACCGTGCTCGCGTCGGCGGCGCGCGCGAGCGTGAGCGGTCTTCCCCTCCGCATCGTCATGAGTTTGACCGTCGGCCAGGATTTTTCGCTGGTCGTGCGGCCCGATATCCGTCGAATGGAAGATCTCAAAGGCAAAACGTTGGCGACCTCCGGGGTGGGGGAGTTTACCGACGTAGGCGCCCGGCTCGTGCTAAAAAAATATGGTTTGGTGCCCGAGGTGGATGTCAAGCTGCGCGCCTTGTTCGGCAACCATCCTTTGCGATTGAGCGCCCTGCAAGCCGGGCAAATTGACGGCACGATTATGGCGATGCCCTACAACAAGATGGCGGTCAAAATGGGCTTTAGAGAGCTGGTTCACCTGCGCGAAGTCATCAAGACCCCTCAAGGAGGGCTCGTTACCACCGTACAGAAGATCCGCGGCGAGCCCGACCTGGTTTTCCGGACCGTCAAGGCCGCGCTTATGGCCAACCGTTTCCTGAAGGAGAACAAGGGCGAGTTTATAAAACTGCTGGCCAAGGAATCGGGGATCCAGGATCCGGTGGTGGCCGGATTGATCCATGAAGAGGCAGTCAAGCTGTTCTCGGATAACGGTCTGGTGTCGGATGAGGCGATGCAGGAATTTATCGCCAATTCGAAAGAGACGCTGAAAGTCTCTCGAGAGGTTTCGATCTCGGAAATTGCCGACTTCAGCTTCGCGCGAAAGGCGGTCGGCGAAATGAAAGAGGGTAGGTAATCGAAGGAGCCGGTTGCCGGGCGCCCTTCACCGCTTTCGGTCAGTCCTCTTAAGGGACCGATTTTCAGTGGAAGAGGTGTGTCTCTCTGGCTCCCAGCCTTGCTCTTTGTACCCACACATCCGTGCCATACGTCCCTTCGCCCTGGCCTCCCAAGCCGGCAAGTAAGCATTCATTAAGCTCTTAAAAAGTTTGCCATGATTGGGGACGCAAAGATGAAGCAGTTCGTGCACAATCACGATTTCTCGGAAGGCTCTACTCTCGTGGAGAAGATCTCGATTGAGATAGATTCGGCCAGAGGTCGAGCAGGACGCCCACTTCCTGGTCATCCGTTGAATTTGAACTCTTTTTGGGACCACGCCAATCTTTACGGCCCATCGCCTGAGCTCGCCTCTTAAGTCTTCAGGTCTTCGACGTCTCATTGCCGCTGGAGTTTAAGGATCCGCTCGGCAATCTCGACCATCCGCTCTTTGCCAATCTCTGGCAAAAGAAGCCTGTAGAGTTCCGCCTTAAGTTGACGAAGCTCGACGGCGTTGTGGTTATAGTTTGGAAACCTATTGATGGCCGCATTGAGCAGAGGCGCAAGTTTTGTGGGATCGGGTGCTCCAATCTGCTTTAACACCCAGTAGATCGTGAACGTACTGAGATCGTATCCGCTCTTCTCATACTCCCTCTTCGCGTTAACATATTCGGACAGTAACTTCTCAAGTTGCCTTAGGGCCTCCTGTGTGCTGACTTGACGGTTATCGTACCAGTCTAGAACGGCCTCCGCCCGCTCGCCGATGGGAAGAAGATAGGGCTGTTTGTCCGCTTCCTCAAATACATTGCGAGCCAGACTTCTGCCGAGATTTATGACTTTAGCATCGTCAGAGGAATCTGAACTCTTCAGCGTATCCAGAGTCCTTTCGTCAATCTTGACAACCGGCAGCGTTTCTTTGAGCCCATAAGCCTCGGCGCGCTCTCGGATCAGACCTTCAGTTTTTTTTGCCAGTTCCCTATACAATGCGATCCCTCTCGCAAAGGCGTTTTGGACGATCTTATATAGGTTCGAGAGCTTCCCATAATCTTCGAGATGTTCTCTCAAAAATGGATCAGGCGAGATAATTTCATAGAGTGTCTCAACCTCTTTAAAAAACTTGTAAAATTTCTCTCGCTTCTCCTTGATTGCGAAAGCGTCAATGGCTCGCTCGATCGCCTTGTCATCAATTGGACCTTGGCAAAGCGCAAGATAGCCGGGAGCCTGATCTCTCATCAAAATCCGAAATCGTTCCTTTAGAACGTCGATATTCTTGATCACGGATGTGACAACATCGGAGTCGAAAGCCAGAGCTTTCTCAAGATTGTCAAAAACACCGACGAAATCGACGACGAATCCCGCAGGCTTTTTGATTTCTCCTTCTTCTTCGTAAGGGCGGTTAACTCTAGCGATAGCCTGTAGAAGCGTATGATCCCGCATCGGTTTATCCAGATACATGCAATAGAGGATCGGAGCATCAAAGCCCGTGAGAAGCTTTTCGGTCACGATCAGGATCTTGGGGAGGACGTCTCTCTTAACAAATGCTTTGCGAACTTTCTTCTCCGCGTCCTCAGTTAGGTGATATTCGGCCAAAAGGGCGCTGTCGTTATGCGCAGCGGTGTAGACCACCGTCGAGTAGTCTGAGGGCAAGTGTTTGTCTAGCGCCTTTTTGTAAAGCGCGCAGGCTTCGCGATCCACGCCTACGAGAAAAGCTTTATAACCCAGAGGCTCGACGTTTTTTCTGAAATGATCTGCGACAAACTGAGCGACTTTTTCCACACGATCGGCAGCTTTGAGGAACGCCTTTAACCTGACGGCGTTGTCGAGGATCTTGTTAAGTTCTTCGATCTCGCTTATTCCCTCTGCTTCGACGAGATTCAAGAACTCCTTTTCCAGTTGCTCCCGAGGTACTTGGATGTCATTGGGCGCCAGAGTGTAATGAAGCTCTAATGTCGTACCATCTGCAACTGATTCTGCGATAGAGTATTTGTCCAAATATCCTTGAGGATCGTCTTTGCCGAACACTTTGAACGTACCCTTGCCATAGGCAATCTTATCTATCGGCGTGCCGGTAAAACCAATCATGGTTGCATTTGGGAGCGCAGCGACGAGATAATTTCCAAGGTCTCCGCTCGTCGAGCGATGAGCCTCATCGGCCAGGACAAAGACGCTCGTCCGCGTGCAGAGATCCGCGTCCGCGAGATCAAATTTATGGATCATGGAGATGACGAGACCTCGATAGTCTGACTGCAGAATCTCTCTGAGATGTTGCTTAGTCCGCGATATTATGGCCCTTCCCTCTCCCAACACACTTTCGATCCAGCCTGATAACTGCCCCTCCAGTTCGTTTCTATCAACCAGCATGATCACGGTTGGCTTCTCAAAGGCAGGATGACGGAGGATCTGCTCCGCTGCTTTAATCATCGTAAAGGTTTTTCCCGAACCTTGTGTGTGCCAAATAAGCCCCCTTGTCTTTTCCGGGTCCAACGTACGCTCAACGATCTTATCGACCGCCCGCATCTGGTGTTGGCGGAGAACGATCTTTCTGAGCTCGTCATCTTTGGTGTAGAAGACAATCCATTCACCGAGAAGTTTGAGAAAGCGCTCCCTCGCAAAGAAACGCTTGACCTTCTTCTCAAAGTTCCCTTTCTCCTCATCCTTCCAATTAAAGATGTCCTTCCGGTCTAGATTCCACGTTACCCCGTAATAAAAATCGATGAGATGGGTCACGTTGAAGACCTGAGGCGCTGTCATCATCTCCGGCGTCTCACGATGGTAGCGTCGGATCTGCGTGACTCCTTGATCAATCCCGTCCTGTCTGGCAGCGCCCTTGGTTTCGACCAACGCGACTGGAATCCCATTCACGATAAAGAGAATGTCCGCCCGGTTGGCATGAAGTCCGTTCGTGTATCGCCACTCCTCGGTTACATGAAACATGTTGTGAGCGGGATGGTCAAAGTCGATCAGCGTTACATTTCTCTGCCGTTTCTCGCTAATCACAGGTACTGCGCGCTCGCCTCGAAGCCAAGAGAGAACCTCCGCATTCCCTTCGATATTGTTACGAACGCTTTCGATCCTATTCATGATCGGATCGACATTATCGACGGTCAGGATTCCGGGATTCAGAGATATGAGTTTCTCTCTTAGGATCGGATAAAGAAGTGTGCCACTCTCCCCACGCCGCAGAGTCAACGCCTCTTCGGGCGACAGATACACCCAGCCGATCTCAACCGCATAGGTAATCAGCGGGTTTTGAACTGTGGCTCTTTCAGATGCGAGGCTGACAGACATGGCTATTTCCGTCGCTTGGGCAAGATAATATTTTCTGCCCACTTAACGACCCGCGCTGCAATCCCAACGGTCTCTCTATATTCCTTTTCCTTGATAGATGGTCCAATACCTGGGTATCGGGTGAAGACCGCGAAACGACTAAGTTCTTCCGCCCGCTTTATGGGCTCGGGGACTGCCTGACCGGCTTTCTCAACCAACGTTAAAAGCTCGGCAAGGTCGTGAACATAAGGAAAGTTCACATCCAGCTTAATTAAGAGCGCCTTTATCGCTTTTTCCGCT
>DASTOD010000457.1:0-2160 GCA_035762645.1 Binatia bacterium
AATTGCATGCGCTGAACGACGAATTACGCGGGCGCTCCGCCGAGCTCAACAGGCTCAATATTTTTTTGAATTCCATTCTGTCGAGCATGCGGGCCGGTGTGGTGGTGTTGGACAACGACTTGCTCGTCCAAATCTGGAACTTCAGGAGCGAAGACCTGTGGGGCCTTCGGGCTCAAGAAGTGCAGGGGAAATCTTTTACGAGCCTCGATATCGGTCTGCCGGTCGAAGAGGTGAAAAAGGGAATTCGCTCCTGTTTGGCGGGCGAGACCGGCTATGAGGAAAGCGTTTTGGAGGCCGTCAACCGTCGCGGCAAGCGGATTCAATGCCGCGTCACCTGCTCACGGCTGCACGACAAGAACGATAATCCGGGCGTTATCCTACTGATGGAGGAGATCGATTAATATCGGCCGTCACATATCGAATTTCCGGCGCGAGCTCCGTGCCGCGCGGAAGCGGTTGTCCGAAATATCCGAGCTCTCCCGCGGAGAAACCGGTGAAAAAGCCAGCGTCGCGAACGCTCTGAAAGAGCTCGGCAGTGGTCTGGAAGAGCTGAAGGTAGCCCAGGAAAAACTTGACCGGCAGCACGATGCGATGGTCTCCGACCACCAGAAGTTGGAGATTGAAAGCCGGCGCTACCGGGATTTGTTCGATCTTGCGCCGACCCCTTACCTGGTAACCGACTTCAAAGGAATTATACTTGAGGCCAACCATGCGGCCGGCGCTTTGCTGAATACGCGCCAGGATTTTCTGATCGGCAAGCCGCTGCATCTTTACCTGGAGACGGACGCAAAGAGCGATGTTCTTGGCCGGCTTGCCGATTTGCGCCAGCGAGGGCAATTCAGGGATTGGCGATTGCGCTTGCAGCCTCGCCGGGGCGCTCCGATAGCTGTGTCGGTATCGGTGTCCGTGCAATATTTCGAAAAGACCCGCGCGACCGATAGGAAATTGGAGCTGCAATGGGTCGTCCAGGATCTCACAGAACAAGAAAAAGCCGCCGATACGCTACGCGAAAGCGAAGAGAAATACCGTTCTCTCTTTGAAAACGCCCAGGAGGGAATCTGCCGCACGACGCCGGATGGCCGTTTTACGGCCGCTAATCCTGCACTGGCCAGGATGCTCGGTTATGACGTTCCCGAGGACCTCCTGGCGCTGCGCGTCGCGGGCTTTTTATACGCAGATCCGGCCGAGCACAAAAGACTTTTGCACGAACTGGAAGATGCCCCGGAAAAGGCGCTTCGCAATCGAGAACTTTTGCTAAAAAGAAAGGATGGAAGCCCGATGCGGGCAAGCCTGTCGATCCGAGGCATCTGCGACAGCGGCGGCCGTATCGTTGCTTATGAAAGCCTTGTGCAAGACATTACCGAGCGCAAGCGGATGGAAGAGCGCTTGCAACAGCGCGAGCGTCTCGCCGCCGTCGGCTCGACTGTCGCCGTGCTCACGCATGAGATCAGCAACCCTCTCAACGCCATGTACGCTATTATTCAAATGATGGAGCGCCAGATGGCCGGCAACAAAAACCAACACCCGGCGCTCATCTCCCACTTGCGTGACTTGAGCCTGGAAACCCATCGCTTGGGGGAGCTGTTGAAAGATTTTCGGCTGCTGGCGCAAACGCAATACACCTTCGAGCCGGTTTCTGTAAGGGAGCTGATCACAGAAGTTCTGAATTTGCAGACGGTGAATTATAGCGAGTCGCGGGTCCAAGTCGAAGTCGATGTGCCGGAGAGTTTGCCGGCGATTATCGCCGACAAGAACAAACTCAAACAGGCTCTCCTCAATCTTTGCAAAAACGGCGTCGAAGCGATGGCCGATGGCGGCCTGCTCACGATCAGGGGAACGAAGGATGATAGTCAAGTCGTGTTGGAAATAAGGGATACGGGATCCGGAATTCCCAACGAGATCGACGTTTTTGAACCATTCGTCACAACGAAGGAATACGGCACCGGTCTTGGTCTGCCGATTGTGAGACAAATCATTTCATCTCACGGAGGCAGTATCGTCCACAGCAGCGAGCCGGGGAAAGGCACGACATTTCGCTTAATTTTACCGATCGAACAAAAATCATAGAGTGTTTTTCGGCAAAAAGTCGCCACGAAAGGGCAACGAAATTCATAGCAACAACGGATCGGCTGATATTCTTCACTTCGCCACACTCCGTGA
>DASTOD010000458.1:0-9125 GCA_035762645.1 Binatia bacterium
TCGCGGCTGGGAGAAAAACGAAAAAGACTACAAGTTCGCGCGCCTCCTCTGCCGCGCGCGCTACTACCCCGGCACGCCGCGCGGCGTCACGCGCATGTGGTTCAACATGTACGGCGCCACGCCGGGATCGGTCGAAGGACATCAATCGCGTGAAGACGGCCTGGCGAAAAACCCGCGCAGTCCGTATCAGGCGATGTTCCGCTCTGGATCGCACCAGTCGGCGACGCGCGGCTGGCTCAAACCCACCTGGATGACCGATTCGCTAGTGCGCAAGGATCTCTTCGGCCACTCGGTCAACAAAGGCTTTCTCCCCGACGTGCATTGCCCGACGGGGGCCCCGCGCGAGGCGATTGTCAAGATCACGAAAGCGGAGCCGGGAGGGCTCAACGCCAAGGGACTCTGGCGTCCGGCGGCGCTCGGTCTGCGACCCAAGTATGAGCGCAAGGGAATGAAGGAATATCTCTCAGGTAAGTTCATCGTGACTTCGGATTCCAAGAAAGGCGGTAAGGAATAATGGCGCGCGTATACAATTGGCAGATCGGCCGTGAAATGTCCTACTGGTATCCGGAGACGCGTCCCAAACGGCAGTTTGCCGCCGTTTTCGACACCAACAAGTGTATCGCCTGTCAGACCTGCACGCTCGCCTGCAAGACGACGTGGACGAGCGGCAAAGGCCAGGAGTACATGCTGTGGAACAACGTCGAGACCAAGCCGTATGGTTTTTATCCGCTCGCGTGGGACGTGAATCTCCTGGAAAAACTCGGCCCGCAAAGCTGGGAGGGCCGTCGCTATGGGGGGCGAACGATTTTTGAGGCGGCGGAGGCGGGAGAGCGCGTGCTCGGCTGGCGGCCGGAGGAGATGGATTATTCCAATCCCAACGTCGGCGAAGACGATTGCCTGAACGGCGTGGAGAAGGGCGCGCACTTCACGGGCGTGCACAACTCGTGGTTCTTTTACCTGGCGCGCATCTGCAACCACTGCACCTACCCGGCTTGTCTTTCTTCGTGCCCGCGCGGCGCCACATACAAGCGGCCGGAGGACGGCATCGTTCTGATCGATCAGGGGCGCTGCCGCGGCTACCAGGAATGTGTCAAAGCGTGCCCTTACAAGAAAACTTTTTACAACACGATGACGGGGACGTCCGAGAAATGTATCGCGTGTTTTCCCAAAATCGAGCTGGGATTGCAGCCGCAGTGCTTTGTTAACTGCATCGGCAAGATCCGCTTCGCCGGCTGGATCTCCAAACCGGAGAACGCGCGAGCAGACAACCCGATCGATTTTCTAGTGCACGTAAAAAAAGTCGCATTACCGCTCTTTCCGCAGTTCGGCCTCGAGCCCAACGTTTACTATATTCCGCCGATCAACGTGCCGCGGGAGTACCTGTTGCAAATGTTCGGGCCCGGCATCGATGCAGCGCTGGAGACTTATCGGAACGCGCCTAAGGACAAAGATCTGGCGGGTCTTTTGACCCTGTTCGGCTCAACCGAACAGATTGTCGCGAAGTGGAAGCGCGCCGATGAGCAGGTGGTGGGCTACGATGAGGGCGGGCGCGAGATCGTCCGGGTGCCGCTGCGCGAGCCGACCCACATTCGCCAGGCGTTCGATACCAAACAAGGCGTCGCGCGCGGGAACATCTCGTGAGGAGGAAGCCATGAGCAGCCCGACAGATCCGACGGAGCGCGAGCCACGGTCTTGTGCCATTTTGAACCTGAGGCCAACAATCTCAGCGCTCAAGATCCTTCACTTCGTTCAGGATGACATAGGAAATGCGGGCCTGCTTCTGGCGGCCGCGGTTGTTTTCGCCCTTGCCTTTGCTGGCTGCTCGAAGCAGGGTCCGCCGATCTCCGAGGCCGAAGTCAAAGCCATATTCGACAAGACTCTGCCATCGACGGTTGACGATGCAATGTGGGAACGGGCGCCGGTGCATACGGCTAAGCTGATCCCTCAAGACATGGTGGAGCCCAGGTTGATGCGGGCGTCGACTCCCTTCGTCAACGTGCAATCGATTACCGATGGGCGGCAAATGGCTTTTCGTCTGAGCTGGAGTGACGCGACCATGGATGACATCCCGGGTCAAGGGCGGTTCGGCGACGCGGTCGCGGTTCAATTACCGGCGACGACGGCCCCGGACGCTCCTGCGCCGCAAATGGGTGAGGAAGGGAAGCCCGTCGAGATCACGTACTGGTCGGCGGTCTTTCAGGCAGCCGTCAACGGCCGGAAAGACGACATTCATGCGCTCTATCCACGCGCTAAAGTGGACCACTATCCATTCGAAGCGCCGTCGCTCAAGCCGGGATCAACAGAGCAGCAGGCGATGGCCAAGCGCTACGCTCCGGCGCGAAGCCTGGAGAACCCGATGGCCGGCCCGCGCACTGTGCCCGTTCAAGATCTCGTGGCGGCGGGTCCAGGAACGTTGCAACCGGCTGAGAAAACGGTTTCACTCGGCAGCGGAACATACGTCAAAAGCGGATGGTCCGTGGTGCTGATCCGTCCTCTACCAAACGGCACTCAGCTCGGAGGGCGAACCCAGGTTGCTTTTGCCGTTTGGGAAGGGTCCCATCAGGAAGTGGGAGCCAGAAAAATGCGCACGCCATGGATCCCCCTCACCTTGGAGAGCGCCCGATGAAATGGACCGCTGTCGATCATGCGCAGAAACTCGTGACCCAAGCGGCAGCGTGGCGTTTGGCGTCGCTCCTGCTCGAGAGGCCGCAAAGGGAGTGGCATAGGGAAATTGCGCAACTCTCATTGGAAGCGAGCGACGCAACACTTACTGTCTGTGCACACGAAGCAAGGCAGGCCACCGAGGAACTTTACCACCATTTGTTCGGTCCCGGTGGCACGGTCTCACCGCGGGAGGTGAGTTATTGCGGTTTCGAAGATCCTGGCCGGCTGATGTCGCAGCTAGCGACTGTTTATCAAGCATTCTCGTATCAGCCGCGCCGTGAAGAACCGATTGACCATATTTCCGTCGAGGTTGGCTTCGTCGGCTACCTTTTCTTAAAAGAGGCGTACGCGCGGCAACAGGGAAATTCGGAGGGCGCCGTTATCAGTGAGGATGTGAGAGAGCGCTTTCGAAACGAACATGTCGCGCGCTGTGCCGCCGGCATGCACAAGCGAATGGGCGACAGCCCCGCCTATTTTGCCAGAGTGTTGCTATGGCTGCTTGATACGGCAGACTTAGCCGCTAACGAAGGCGGCTATTAGCCTGCGTTCGCTTCATTTCCTCGGCTGGCTGCCATCGCCCTTCACGGCTCACCAATTCGGTCTACGGTGTGTTGCGGTTTTCCTGGACCGGTGAATAATCGGGCGTGGTTGCCGTTAAAGGCGTTCACAAGATCTTTCTCTCGATGAAATCGGTCAACGGGATGATGCTGCCAGGCTGAAAATTTAGAACGGATTCTTCAGGGTCTGCCGGCCCGACGGTCGCAATGAGATTTTCGTCCATCCGGCAAAGGCGTTCCTTGCATTGTGCCGAAAGCACTTCGATTTTTGCTTGCCGCTCTCGGTGAAAGCCTTCGACGAGAACAATATCCGTTTCTAGAAAGCCCGAAATGATTTGATCCAATGAAATCGTGTCCTTATTTTCGCGAAACAGTGCGGCATGGGAAGGAGTGATCAGAGCGACACATTGCGCTCCGGCTCTACGGTGCCTCCAACTATCGCTACCAGACGAATCCACAGTGACAGGAAAGTCGGAGTGGTGATGTTTTACAGTCCCGACTCGATAGCCGCGGCTTGAGAGTTCCGGGATGAGCTTCTCGATGAGCGTGGTTTTGCCAACCTTCTTATATCCTACGATCAGGAGAACCTTCGGCCTCGAGTCGGTCGCACCAGTAGCCACAACGCCGCCATAGGCGCATGGGATACAGAGAGTGCGGCCGGCTAATTGAACTTCGCGACGGAGATTGATGCCCTCACCGCACTCTTCGCAGTAAACCCTTGCGCTGCGAAAACCCGGCATGGTTTCTTCTGGGATATTGACCGTCACCGGCTGGATGGAAAAAAGCGCCCCTTCCGGCATGACCGCATAGGCCTGCTTTTGGGCCTCCTTTGGGTTTGCAGCGTCGCGGGCGTATTGCGGGGCGGCTAACCTTGCGTCATCTTTCGCCAGAACACGAACTGCTTGCCGGGTCTCGGAGTTAACAAAGGTGGCGGCCATTTTGCCGTAATCGAGGAACTTCAGGGTTCGCTTTCCCAACGAGCAGCCGGTGACCGCCTGAACCGCATCCGTCGCGCAGCGGTCCATCTCCACGTACACTAGTAGCTTCTTGCATCCTTTAGGCTCATCGATTTGGACCTCTCGACATCCCACGATGGCCATTCGCACTCCCAATACTTGCCCGGCGCAGTGGTGACCGTGAATAGCCGAACATTCTTTTAACAGCTCTTCAAAACTACGCATCGATTCACCGCCCCGTCACGGTGGTGGGAGCAAGACGCATACCAGGAACTACAAACGAGACAATGAAGGCGCGGGCAAGGCAGAGTTTTTTCAAAAAAGAGAAAATCTCAAGTTCGTTTTCCGAAATCTGAAAAAGCATTCAGAGGAGTCTTCGTCCACACGTTGGAAGTGGCCTAATCCAGCATGGCATGATTTGTGCGCACCTAATCTTCAATGGATTTCAATCAAAGACCATTCACCGTGATCTGGGAAACGACGCGCGCCTGTGACCTCGCCTGTCTTCATTGCCGTGCCGAGGCCGATGCGCTACGCAGCCCCGAGGAACTCACTTTCCAGGAAGCTCAGAAACTCATCGGCAGTATCAAGGAATTTGGCCGACCTTATCCGATACTGGTTTTGACCGGCGGCGATCCAGCGAAACGTCCCGACATCTTCGACATCGTTGCCTATGCTTCCCAAGCGGGATTGCGCGTCGCGATGACCCCCTCGGCGACGCCTCTCATCACGCGGGAGGCGATCAAACGATTCGCCGCCGCAGGTCTGGTACGTCTCGCGTTGAGCCTGGACGGAAAAAACTCTGCGAGCCATGACGGATTTCGCGGAGTTGCGGGATCGTTCGATCGGACGATGCAAATCCTCGACTGGTGCCGGGAGGCCGACCTAGAAACGCAGATTCATACCACGGTCACCAGTCACGTGCTCAATGACCTGCCAGCCATATCCGAGATGATCGCCCGAAGAGAGATCAAGCTCTGGGCGCTTTTTCTCTTGATCGCCGTAGGGCGCGCGGCCCGGCCTGAGATTCGCCGGTTGAATATCAATCCGCGTCGTTTGGAATCATTGTTTCACTGGCTTTATAGCCTGCAGCTCTCTTTACCCTACGACGTGACGCCGCGAGAGGGATATCACTACAGACGCGTCTTGCTGCAGAGAAGAGCCGTGGACCTACGGGTCCCGATAACGAAGCTCCTCGCGGAACTAGAGAGAAAGCCGGTTACACCTACGGATCTGGCCCCATCGGCGAACGGCGCGAAAATCCTCCGTGCGCCGCTTGGAGTAAGCGATGGCAAAGGAGTCGTCTTTGTGTCTCACCAAGGCAATGTCCAACCAAGCGGCTTCTTGAATCTCGTCGGAGGCAATCTCCGGTCTGATTCGCTGGTCGATATCTACCGAAACTCGACGCTGTTTTTGCGCCTACGCGACCGTTCCCAGATCAAGGGAAAGTGCAGGGTGTGTGAATTTGGTTCTATTTGCGGCGGGAGTCGAGCTCGCGCTTACGCGATTACCGGGGACCCGATGCGAAGCGATCCTTACTGCATTTACCAACCTGTCGCCTGGAAGGTTCGAAGGTCAACGGGCCTGAAGAGATCCGAAAACGGAGCCGCAGAGCAGCTTTATCAGAGTCTTGACGGATCGTGAGTAGCTAAAGAAAGGAGCAAAAAATGGCAACTCCATTGGTCGAAGAGTTAGAACGAGCAGGTGGAAACAACCCCTCGTGTGGCAATCATCAGTTCGAGAAAGCCACAGAGGTCCTCAGCGCCGAACACAGAATTATCGAGCGAGTGCTCGATGTGGTAGATAAGCTCACCCAGGCGCCTCTGCAAGCCTCGCTCGAGAGCTGGAAAAAGGCGCTCGATTTCATCCGCAATTTTGCCGATCAGTGCCATCACCACAAAGAAGAAAAGATTTTGTTTCCCGCAATTGAGGAGCATGGTATACCCCGGGACGGCGGTCCTCTCGGCGTGATGTTAATGGAACACGAAGAGGGGAGGGAGTACGTAAAATCTATGGCCGCTGCCCTGGCCCTTGCAGAAACAAACGCCGAAGCCGCCAAAGACAAGCTAGCGCAGAACGCAAAAGCTTACTTGCGCCTTTTGCGCGAGCACATCCAGAAGGAGGACGAGATCCTTTTCAAGATCGCCGATGACGTCATCCCGGCCACCGAACAAAAAGAGCTGTTGCGTACGTTCGAAGAACATGAAGCTACAGAGATCGGAATGGGGATTCATGAAAAATATCTGACGATCGCCCGCGAACTGGAAGACAGTGTCCGGTGAGAGAGTGGCTCAGCGTAGGGACGACAGCGCATCGCTTTCACCAGAGGCATGGTTCTTGCGGTAGCGGGGGCTTAGACGAGCCAAGATTAGGGAGGTTTTATGGGTATGGAAAAGTTAAACAAAATATTGGCGCCCACGGATCTATCCGAACTATCCTGTGTTGGAGTTCGATACGCTTTGGATCTGGCGCGATCACAGAACGCGGAAGTCATTGTCTATCACGTTCTCGAAGTTAGCGATGGCTGGACCGCCAAGCGCCAGGATTTCGGCCCGGTAAGTGAAATGCTTGCGCGCCAGCAGCAGACACTGGACAGATTTGTTCGCGAGAAATTTGCCGATCGCATCGACTTGGTCAAGGTCCGGCAGGACGTTGAGCTGGGAGGAGCATGGCACAATATTATCGAGAAGGCGAAGCGTGAAGCCATCGACATGATCGTCATGTCCACCCACGGGCGAACCGGCTTGGATCATTTGCTGATGGGCAGCGTTTCCGAGAAAGTTGTGGGCCGCGCACCGTGCCCGGTCCTGATTGTTCCGGCGCACGACCGGGCCGCAGCGATTTCCAAAGCCAGCAACGTCGCGTAGCGCCAGGCGACGGGCGACTGATTGCAGGGATTCTCCAGGTTTTGTCGGGTGGGATGGCTTGAACGTGAGGTTATATGACTCCAAGAGCAAAGATCATTGTTGCCGTGTTTGCGGGGGTTTCATTCTTCTCGATCCATTCGCTTTCCCGTGGCTATGAAGAGATAGCGGTCAACAATGGCGCCACAATTCGGGGCATGGTGAAGCTGGACGGAAAAGTTCCCAAGCTCCCGCCTTTGCAGGTTACTAAGTACAAAGAGTTCTGCAAGGATGTGCCGAACGAAACCCTGATCGTTGGACCCGGTAACGGACTGCGGTACGCGGTCGTAACCCTTGAAGGGATCGCCAGAGGTAAAGCCATTGAAAAAGAAGTTCAACACGAGCTCGACAACATCCGGTGCCGCTTCGTGCCTCACGTACAGGCGGCGAGCGTCGGGCAATTTGTGTTACTCAAGAATACGGATCCGATTCTGCACACCGCTCACGCTTATTTTGCGAGCGGCCAACCTGATTTCAACGTCGGGCTTTATCCAGGACGCGTCAGCCGCAAGCCGCTGGTCGCGCCGGGCCTGGCCAAGATCCTTTGCGAGGTGCATCCCTGGATGAGCGCCTACATCGTCGTTACCGATCACCCCTATCATGCGATAACTGACACATACGGAGAATATCTGATTGGCGACATCCCGGCTGGAAACTATCGGTTGAAAGTATGGCACGAGAGTTTGGGAACCGAGGAACGACAGATTGAAGTAAAGCCGGGTGGTTCACACACCGTAGATTTCCTCATCAAACCGGCGCCAGGAGTAAAAAAATGACCCGACGACACCTTGGTTGGTTCGCTTTCGTAACTCTCTTGCTCGTTTCGCAGGCTCAGAGCGCTCAGCTTCCGGCGAAGGGGGGAATCATCAAAGGAACAATTACGGTAGCGGGAAAACCGACGGCGGATGTTGTAGTCTCGGTGGAGGGGGTGTCCCCCAAAACCGCCAAGGCTCATCTATCAACTGTTAAACCGAGCAAAGCAGTTATGGACCAGAGGGAGATGAAATTTATCCCCTATGTCTTGCCGGTGCTGGTCGGCACGACAGTTGGCTTCCCGAATAACGACACCCACTGGCACAACGTCTACTCCAAAGGCGGAGCCAAAGAATTTGATCTCGGCCTTTATCCGCCGAAAGAGACCCGGAGTGTTACCTTCGACAAACCGGGAGTGGCCCGGATCTTGTGCAACGCTCATCCCACTATGGAAGCGTTCATTGTCGCGAAGGAGCATCCCTATTTCTCCGGCGCGGACAAAGCAGGAAACTACAGAATAGACGGTGTGCCGCTGGGGAAATACCGGGTTCAAGTATGGCACCCGCAGCTCGGAACGATCGAGGCTGGAGCTGAACTAGTTCGCGAGGGGCAGGTCCTCGACATCAATTTCGACTTGAAAAAGAAGTAGAGAGTAGCCCTGAAAAGCGCTGAGAGTATCGTGGGGTCTTATGAGAGCAAAGAGAGGTTCAAAATCTATTTCTACCTTAACCCCTGCAGAGAACAGAGTATTGGCTCTTGTGTCTCTTGCCAAGACCAATAAGGAGATAGCTGCCGCTTTGGGAATCAGTCTTTCCACTGTCAAGCGCCATTTGGAAAACCTTCTCAGAAAGCTGCAGCTAAGAAACCGAGTGGAAGCAGCGATCTATGGTCTGATCATTGCCGGATGCCCGCGTGGATCAAGTTCAAACTGCCCGCTGGAGTTGTGGCACAAAAGAAGGAACGACGCTGAAGGGACGTGGGCCATTTGACCAATAGACGGCTTCAGCTGGCGATGCTATTAACTACCACAAATTCAATTCAGTTAAGCTAGAAGCCTTCTCTTCAGAAAGTCGCTAGAGGAAACATGAAGCGGCGCGTCGCTCTGGGTGTTTTCTACGCTGTCTTCTTGAGTTATCTCCAGATTGCCTGGCCTGCAGAAAAAGAAACCGCAAAGCAGGCCCCTGCCACCTACGTCGGCAACGAAGTCTGCAAAGCCTGTCATCCGGCTCAGTTCGAGAAGTTTTCGACGACCCTGATGGGCAAAATCTTCCTTTACAATCCCAGAGACGAGA
>DASTOD010000459.1:0-2144 GCA_035762645.1 Binatia bacterium
CCAATGCCAACGATCTGCACTTCCTTGTCAGGGGTGAGTCCGAGTCGTCGGGCGGCCAGCCGGGCGATGAAATCCGTGCTCGATCCGAGTTGGCTCACCCCGATTCTCTTGCCCTTGAGATCCTCCGGTCGCTTGATCGAAGGGTGCGCCGCTAAAACGTAATCGAGACGGTTGCCCACGGCGCCGATGAACTGAAATTCCTTGGCGCCCTGCGCCCACGCCGCCACTACCGTAGAGGCGCCTTGCAGCTGAAGCAGCAGGTCACCGGAGAGCGCAGCCTGGATGCCCATCAGACCGCCCCTGATGTAGATCGGTTCGATTTTCAAGCCGTGCTTTTCGAATGACCCCGAGCGGTACGCAACCCAGAAAAAACTGGATGAACCGCCCAACGGGTAGCCAACTTTTATCTGTTTTGTCTTGGCGCTCTGAGCAAAGACGCCGTAGGGAAACACGAGAAATAGATAACAGAAAATCAGAAGGACTCCTCTAAAAATTCTTCTCATACCCGCTCCTTCCTTCGTCTGATGCATGAACCGCTAAAATCTTTTTTTTCTTAAACCCTCGCCCTATTAAGGGAGAGGGCAAGGGTGAGGGTGAGTTAGTCTACCTGATGCTTGGTATTATCTCATTTGATCACTCTGTCCGCCCGCGCCAGCACCTCAGGCGGAATCGTCAGGCCAATTTTCTGTGCGGCCTTAAGATTTATCAATAGCTCAAACTTCGTCGGCTGCTCCACAGGGAGATCCGCGGGCTTGGTACCTTTCAGGATCTTGTCGACGTACGTTGCGGCGCGGCGGAACATGTCATCAACATTTGCTCCATAGGACATGAGGCCACCAGCTTCCACAAGTTCTCGGAAAGGAAATATCGCTGGCACCCGCCGCTTCGCTGTGAAGTCTACAATCTGTTGCCGGTAAACACGGATGAGGGGTTGCGAAAGCGTTAGAAGGGCGTTAGCACGATGCCTGGTTATGGCTGAGAATGCGCCTTCAAAGTCCGGATTGGGAGCTCGCACCTCCAACGATTGAACCTGCACACCTAACGACTGGGCGGCGATCTCCGTTTCTCTCCACCCGGCTGTGTGTCCTGGACTGGTGGGATCCCCCAGGACAGCCACGCGTGAAAGCTTGGGAACTATCTCCTTGAGCAGCTCCAGCCGCTTCCCACCTAGCTCCGGCGCCAGGTTGGTTAAGCCCGTGATGTTGCCTCCAGGCCTCGCAACGCTCGCCACCAACCCTAGCACAACAGGATCAGTAACATTCGCCATGACGATTGGCCGCAGCTTTGTGACGTTTTTGGCCGCCCTAGTTGCAGTAGCTCCGCTAACCACAATGACATCAACGTTTAGTTGGTCCAGCTCGCTAGCGAGGTTAACAAATCGATCTGTCTTCCCCTCTCCATAGCGGTACTCGATGACGATATTTTGCCTTTCAACGTATCCAAGCTGGTGAAGACCCTGCCGGAAGGCCTCGATCCAGGCCGCATCCGAGGAAGGCGAGCCGGACGCTAGAAAACCTATCCGCGGGAGTTTCTTAGACGGCTGCGCCTCGGCTGGAGAGCTAAACGCCGAGAGCATAGCGCACAGCGCGATGCCAACAAATAACTTCTTCATAAGTTTCTTCGGATTGTCTGCCGCGCTCTGCTCTTTGCGCACTGCGCTTCGCTTGCTATCACTTGATCACCTCGTCCACTCGCGAAAGAACGTCGGGTGGAATTGTAAGGCCGATCTGCTGGGCGGTACGGAGGTTGACGACCAACTCGAGCTTATGGACCGTCTCGACGGCTAGGTTTTTCGGGCTGGTGCCAGCGAGAATCCGTTGAACGTACTTCGCCGACAAACGACCAGCTTCACGGTAGCTAACACCGTAGCTCGCAACGCCCCCATTGACGACGGAGTTTCGCTCCCAAAACATTGTCACCAACCTCTTAGCCTTCGCGGTGTCAATGATCAGTTGAGCCTGGCTAAGCACCATCGCGTCCGACACCATGAAGAACGCATCCCCCTCCTTGGCGGTGAGTGCCTGGAGACCCGCCTGGACTTCAGGGACAGAAGCGACGTGCCGCTCGATGAATTCGACCCGTAGACGCCTCGCTGCCTCCCGCGCCAACCTGCCGGCTTCTCTGGCAACAGGGTTGCCGGGATC
>DASTOD010000460.1:0-19098 GCA_035762645.1 Binatia bacterium
CGGCCGGAAGCGAAAGTTTTCGCCCTGGCAGGGCGAGCTGGTAAGTAAAGCCGGAAGATATCAAGAAGCAGCAAATCAGTGCCGTGATGAATACGGCACGCCACTCACCCTCACCCTTCCCTCTCCCATCAAGGGCGAGGGTTAGAGGGGAACTAGAGAGAAACGAGAGGAGCGATGAAACAAATTTGCTTGGCGTTAGAGCAGGCGGCATATTTTGAGATGCCTTCCGGTAACGCGAGACTCGAAACCCGAGACCCGAAACCGCGACCAACCACAGATGGGCTTTTTTCATTAGCCGGTCAATGATATTAGGGAGCGTATGGAACAAAAATACACTCGTGAGACGCTCCTCACAACACCGGCCGAGCTACAGAAGAAGCTCGACTCGCCCGACCTTTGCCTTATCGACGCGCGGCCCGCGGAACAGTTTGCGCGCGGACACATTCCCGGGGCGGTCCACTTCGATCTCTTCGGGCTCAGCCTGGTGGATACGCGCCAGGCGCCGCTCAACGCGTTCATGCAGATGATCCATCATGTCCTCGAATTGCGGGGAGTCGGCGAGGACAAGGAAGTTGTTTTCTATGACGAGAATTCCGGCATGCGCGCCGCGCGAGGCGTTTGGTTTCTGGAATATTTCGGTCACCCCAATGGCCGCATGCTTGACGGAGGCTTCCAGGCATGGACAAAGTCGGGTTTACCGGTCACCACCGAGGCGGTTGCGCCCAAGGCGGCGACCTTCAGGATGAACGCAAGGCGCGACGTTTTGGCCACGGTCGATGATGTGCTGGACGCGGTCAATAAGAAACAGAGCTATATTTTGGACACCCGCAGCAAAGGCGAATACCTCGGCACGCATGTCCGCGCCGCCCGCGGCGGCGCCATTCCTGGCGCGATCCACATCGAGTGGACGGAAAATCTAGATCCGGCCGGGAAATTTAAATCAGACGGCGAACTGAGAGCGATGTATGATAAAGTAGGGATCAAACCGGACCGAGAGGTGATTTCCTATTGCCAAGGCGGCTACCGCGCCGCCCACAGCTATATCGCGCTGCGGCTGATTGGATTTCCTAAAGTGCGCAACTACATCGGGTCGTGGAAAGAATGGGGCGACCGCACCGACCTCCCGATCGAAAAGCCCGGCGAGAAAAATTGAAGCCGACCTTTGGAAAATATTTTTTCGCCACCTTGCTCGGTTTTCCTGGCCTTAGCGCAAGACAGCCGTGCCGCCGGAGCCCCAACTGATTGAGGATGGCGGTTTACTCTATCTTCGTCGGTTCGGGTGACTGAGCGGGATTTTCGCCATAGACCATGGGATCTGAGATTTGCCAGAGGTATAAAAGGTGGGTGTCGCCGGCGGCGTCGCGGTAGCTTTCCGTGATCTTCGGCGGCCAGTCGCCCATATCAAAGCTATACGAGACCACGCGCGCGCCTGGTTTGAGCCTGTTCATGAGCGCCGGCCTCACAGCTAGATTGCCGTCGTTCGAGAGATAAAGCGTGACCACCGACGCGGGCGATAGATCGACGGTCAAAAAATCTTGTTGGCGGATTTCCACCAGATGCTCGACGCCCTCCCTGCGTACGTTTTCACGCGCCAGTTTTACAAGGCCAGGGTCGATTTCGAAACCCACCGCTTTGACGCCATATTGCTTCGCCGCCATAATCACCACCCGGCCATCGCCGGACCCTAGGTCGTAAACGACATCGCCGGTCTTTACACCTGCCAAACGGAGCATGCGCTCGACCACTTCCTGCGGCGTGGGATCGAACGGCGCCAGTTGACCGGGCGATCTCACCTCGGCGGCGCGTGGAGACACGCTCAGATAACGGTTGGTTCCGGCCACTCCCGAAGCCACGTACGTGGTAATGCTGGTGCCGACAACGTGGGGAACGCCGATGATAAAGACCCCGCCACGTCGAGGGATTACAGTATGGGCAAACGATCCATGAAAATGACGCCGGAAGCCGATCTTTGGCGTTTGAATGATCGCGACGCCCGGTGTGACGCCGACCACCACACCGTGGCGGTGACCTGAATGGAATTTCGGCGTGTGTCTGATCCCGGCGCTGCTATGCCCGCGCGTAAGACTTTGACCCGCGGCACCTTTGTGAAACGCCTGCCCATAGCCCAAGCTGAAATCAAAAACTACTAACAGCAACCCTAAAGTTAAAACGCGCCGCATGATGGCTTGAATCATAGAAGCCGGAGGAAGGCGAAGTCAAGCCACGACCAGCTTGGCGCTGTTTGCTCAAATGTTCAACGTTCGTTCAAGGTCCCCGCTCCACACCTTGAACTTTGAACCTGGAACTTTGAACAGATTTCAATGATTTCGCACAATGACGTCTAGGGAGGAAGGCGCTCGGACGGAATGTCTAGCGGTAAAAGATTTCGCCTAGTTAGCGGCGCCGACAAACATCGTGTCATCGGAGCGAATGAATCCGGGCGGATTACCGTATTTCGATTTTACCTCCAACCAATCACCGACGGATCTGACTACCGTCACCCTGGTTCCACGCCTGATCTGAGACACCACGCGGGACGACTCCGAAGGTTCCGCGTGAACCGATGTCGGTCGGAGAGTTTCGTAAGATCCAGGCTCGGCGGCGCGGCGCGCCGGCGCGGGTGACGAGGACGCGGCCCCGGTCCGGCGTGACGAGGTTTTGGCCGCCGCTTGCGGCCGGCTCGACGCCAATCGGTCCATCTCACGAGTCGCCTGTCCGAGCCGCGTTTGCGTCGTTGCAAGATTTTTCTGACTCTCTTCGAGCTTCGTTTTTAGTTCGGCGAGGTGGTTTGAATTGTCCTTCAGCTCCCGGCGAACTTTTTCCAATTCCGCCTCTAAAGTTTGAACCCTTTGTTCTTTAGCTTGCAACTCCTGGATTTTTTCCTCCAACAACACTTGGGACTCGCTGCGTTTCTTCTCCCCTCCCATAAGAAACACGCCGGTGGCGAATACAACGATGCCGAGGGCGAGGATTATCTTTGATCTTGTCGAAATCCTCTGTGATCGGCGCACGAGCTTTTCCACGCTGGCCGTTTCCTCACGGGTGGGCCATTGAGGCGCGCTGTCTGCACTCACGTCCGCTTTACAGTAAGGGCAGGTAGCGGCATCCACAGCGATGCTGTTCGCGCAGCTAGGGCACAGCCGCGTACGGAAGCTCGGCTTCGTCGACAAGGCTCTACCGTCTCGGGTACAGAAACTGACGCTATCCTCGTATTCTGCGGCGCAGTTCGGACACTGCTTCATGGCGGCATTTTGAAACGAATACGCTAGGCCGTCAAGAGGAATCAGCGCCGCTCGCCGCCTTGCCCCCTTCGAGCCCTTAAGTTATAGATCGGCGTGGGAGGTCCGAAACCATGGCCGTCATCATCAGTGAACCGCAAACGAGAAAGCTCGTTGATATGCCGCAGGCGCTGAAGCTCATAGAAAAAATGTTCCAAGCCCGGCACGCTGGCAAAGTTCGCAGTGTGCCGCGCCGGCGTCTCAAAGGCAGTGAGAAGCAGCTCAACATGATGGCCGCATGGCAACAAGACTCGGACTTGATCTGCCTTCGATCCTATGCCGGGGCAGCGAATACCGTCACGCTCTACAGCGGCCGTACCGGTCAGATTCAGGCCATCATCAACA
Organism: Binatia bacterium; assembly: GCA_035762645.1. GTDB lineage: Bacteria > Desulfobacterota > Binatia > UBA9968 > UBA9968 > DASTOD01. Next base: position 3,624 of record DASTOD010000460.1, read on the forward strand.
TGGGCTATCTGAGCAGCCTGCGGACTGGAGCGGCCAGCGGAGTCGCGGCCCGATATCTCGCGCCCGCAAATGCCAAAACGTTGGGCGTGATCGGACCCGGCTGGCAGGCGACGTTTCAGGTCGAAGCGATCGCGAACGCGTGCGCGATAGAACACGTGACTGTTTTTGGGCGGACTGCCAAGAAGCGAAATCAGTTCATCCGGCAGATGGGCAAAGCCGTCCAAGCGGACTGGAAGGAAGCTGCGTCCGTCGGCGAAGTCGAAGCCGAATCCGACATTCTCATTGTTTCAACGGACTCGTCGATCCCGGTAGCAGAAGGAAAGAATCTCAAGGACGAAGTGCTCGTCGTATCGATTGGAGCCAACCAAGTATCGAAGCACGAAATCGCTCCCGATCTGGTGCGCCGCATGGATTTGATCGTGACCGATGACCTGCCGACCTCGAAAGGCGACAGCGGCGACCTGATCGCCGCCTGTGAGTCCGGAATAAGCGGTTGGGACAAGATCGTCCCCTTGGAACAAATTATCGCGGGCGGGGCGCCGAAGCCGCGCCCCAACAGGATCCTGTTCCAATCCAACGGTATCGCCGACGAAGACCTGGCGGTGGGACGCTACGTATTCGAGCAAGCGAAGAAAAAGAAATTCAAGTTGAAAACGATCACGGAAATCTAGTTACAGGCCAAAATGTTTTTGTGGTGTTTCCTGTCTCTCTGGAACGTTGGGACCGGCAAAGTGACGCATAGATACGTTTCCACGAATAATACGAGTACCGATGGCGATTTTTGAAGGCGAGCTCGGTTTACAGTTCGTCACCCATTTGGCGAACCACTACAGCGTGCCGGATCTCGTCCGTTTCGCGCACCTCGCCCTCGACCGAGGTTTCAAGCAAATCTGGGTCAATGACAATATCCGCTACCGCGGCCAACTCGTCGTTATGACGGCGATTGCCTCCCGGGTGCCGATTCGCCTTGGCACCGCGGTGCTGGTCCCCTACTTTCACAATCCCCTGGACATTGCCGATTCGTTGGCCGCTCTTTCCGAGCTGTGTGACGGGCGGGAAATCAGCGTCGGCATCGCGCGGGGCGATCTGGGGCAGGCGCCGCAGCATGCTCAAGCGCTCAAACCCATCGCGATGGTCAGCGAAACGGCTCGGTTTCTTCGCCGAGCGCTCGCGGGAGAGGAAGTTCCTTACGCCGATTTTCCCTTTTTGCAGGAGTTCTATCGTCTTAACCCGAACGGCAAATTCCGGCTCGCTTTCAAGCCGAAATCCACGTTTACGTTCTACGGCGGCGGCAACGGCCCTCAGGCGCTCGAAATGTGCGGCCACGTGATGGACGGACTGCTCAGCTCCGGCACCTACATCCCGATGCTCAAAGCGGGCCGCCTTCCGGGTGTGCTGGCGGCGGCGGACGCGGCAGCAAAGGAGTCGAACCCCACCAAACGCCTGCGCAAAGTGTGCGAGCTGAACGTTTCCGTGTCGCGCGAGCGCGCCAAAGCAATCGAGTTTCCGAAACGCCAGGTCGCTCATTCTATTTTGCAGTGGGAAGCTTTGGGTTTCAGCGCGGCAGAATACGCCAAGTTGGGCGTCGAACGCGAGCAGGTGCTCAAGTTACAGGAGGCTTTCGTCGCGGGAGCCACCGTCGAGGAGGCATCGACGCTAGTCACCGATGCCATGGTCAAGGCGTATTACGCCGCCGGCACCCCGGCCGAGGTGAGAGATCAGATTATAGAGCTTGCCGGCGCCGCAGCCGGCCTTGGCTACGATCACATCGCCTTTGCCAAACTCGGTCCGGATTATGGCGAAGCGATCGACCTGCTGGCGGATGAAGTGGCGCCGGCACTCCGATAGGCCAAAATTGATGCGCCTTACGGCTTCTCAAACCGCAAGACGAAGCGATCGCTTCTACCGCGCTCTTTGGTAACGCTAAAATCCCGGGTATCGTCCTCACGACGCAGCATCGTCCCCTCTTTTTGCAAGCGAAACCCGACGCTGGTCACCTCCTTGACGACGAGATTCTTATCGATTCGGTGTAGCGTCTTCGCCGCCTCGTCGCCTGATCCCTCCTTGGCCGAGTGGTCGATGACGCCGTAAGCTCCGCCGCGTTTCAAGGAATTGAGTATCCGGCGGTTCATCGGAATTCGAGCTTCGCGAGGGACCTCGTGATAATCGAGATGAATGAATACCAAATCCAGCGAGCCATCCTGCGGCAATGCGACTTTATCAAGGGGGCCGTCGATCACCCGGATGTTGGCCAAGCTCGGATGCTTGACGCGTTCATGCAATTCCGGCCGAGCGGCTGGATTGGCGGCATAGACGATGCCCTCGCCGCCGACTAACTGAGAAAGAATGACGGTGTAGTAACCGCGACTCGCGTAGAGGTCGGCTACTTTGTCCCCCTTCTTCACGCCATAAAACGCCATGACTTCTTGCGGCTTTCGGACAGCGTCTAACGCTCTCTCGTTTTCCGGCCGATTGGGATTGGTGAGAATCGACGCGTAGTCTTGGGGCGCTTGCATCGTCGCGCAAGCGCTCGCTATGATTACCCCCAACAGAATCCACCACCGATTTCCTAGGTTTGCGGCAGGTTTGCTCATCCGGATCTCCTTTCTCTGTCCTGAATAGGGGCTGATTTAACTCAGTCCCAATAAAGGCTCAATATCATTGCAGATCGAGTCGATGCTCGCACCGAAATGCTTCCCTCGCCCGCTTCAGCCGGAGGCTGATCCGCCTTTGGCAGGTGCGGGAGGGCAACGGTGAGGGTTAGTGCGTCGGCAACGGCTGATTTTGCCGCATGGCCTTGTCCACGTCATAGCGGATCAACTCCCAGAGCTGTTCCATACAACGGGAAAAATCCGGATCGCGCATGCTTTTGAAATTTCGCGGCCGGGGAACGTCGACCGTGATGACCTTCTTCACCAGGCTGGGAGCCGCGCTCATGACCGCGATCCGATCGCACAGCATGACTGCCTCTTCCAAGTTGTGCGTCACGAGGATGACGGTTTTTTTATCCCGCTCCCAGATGCGCAGCAGCTCCTCGCGCATGAGCAAGCGGGTTTGGGCGTCGAGATTGGCAAACGGTTCATCCATGAGAATCACTTCCGGATCGTTGGCCAGAGCGCGGGCGATCGCGACCTTCTGTTTCATGCCGCCGGACAGCTCCTGAGGCCGCGCCCCGCTAAAATCCAATAAACGAACCACTTCCAGAAAAAAATGGCTGAGGCGCTTGAGCACGGACGGCTGTTCCTGGCGAAACTCGGCTCCGAGAGGCACGTTTTCTTCCACGGTGCGCCACGGCATCAGCGCGGACTCTTGAAAAACCATCGACACCATCGACTTGGTCCTTTTGTCGCCGACAAACTCCACGGAACCCTGCGTCGGCGTTTCGAGCCCGGCGATGATGTGCAGCAGAGTCGTTTTACCGCAACCCGTAGGTCCGATGATGCCGAAGAATTCACGATCGCGAACTTCGAGACTGATCCCGCCGAGGGCGCGAATACTTCCCTGGCTCGTCTCGAACTGTTTCGTCACACCGTGCACGACAACGCGCATCAAGATCTCCCTGTCTGTCAGCCTCACCGAGATGGCAGGTGGCTCGGGGGCCAACGCGGACTATGGCATTTCCGCCAGTAACCGCCCGTAACCCTTCACCGGTTCGTTCAGATGCAAAATCTTCTTCGTCGCCCATACCTGAGCCGGGATGCTCGAAACCACAGTCGTCTTTAAGTCTTTCTCCAAGATCTCGATCACCGGCAGGTTATGCCAGCCAGCGCCCAGCATATAAATGCCGTCCACCGGACCGTGTTCAATGAACACTTTTTTAGCAAACCCATAAATCGCCTCGGGAGAAAGCTTGCCGGCATCTTTAAAGGGAACTTCGATCCCCTTCATGGCGGCAACCTGGAATCCATCATCCTCAAGAAATTTTGCGAACTTTCGATTGAGCTCCTCTTGAAAATAGGTGATCCCGACGAGTCTTTTGAGCCCGAGAGCGCGGAAGGCATCCACCTGCGCCATGGTCGCGACGAGCACGGGGATGCGATATTTTTTTGACAGTTGATCGGAAAGCTCCCGGTCCGCGCCGTGGCCGCGCACCATCGCCGGCGGCGCCCCCATGATCATGACCACGTCAGCTCCTAACTCTGCTAACCGCGCGACCTTTTTTTCCGCAACCGCCAGCGCCTCTTGAAATTCTCTTTCGTTGCCGGCTCGAATACCGGCGTGACATGGGATAAAACCCACTCCTTCGGGCATGAGCTTGATGAAACTTTCCATCGATCCGGGCCGATAGGTGGGCTTTACCAAGCCGACGATTCCTCGCGCTCCGTAGTACATGAACAACAATCTCCTTTGATCGCGGAATGTAGGGGCGACCGGCCGGTCGCCCCTACGGCTTGGCGTTCTATGCGTTGCGATTAAATAATTCTTTTGCCATCACGCCGCCGCTTGGATCGCCTGCCCATTGCCGCTGCCGAGGACGGCGCCGGGAAGAGCGCCCGTATGGGCGCCTTTCTCGACCAGCACTTCTCCATTAACCAGCGTCATCTCGATTCCCGTCGCCTTCTGAATCAACCTCTTCTCTCCTCCCGGCAAGTCACTGACCATCTCCGGCTCGCACTCGCGAATCGTCGCCGGATCGAACAATACCAGATCCGCCGCCATTCCCGGACGGACAAGGCCGCGATCGTGCAGGCCAAAAATCGAAGCCACCATGAAGGTGAGCTTGCGAACGCCTTCTTCCAAACTCATCACCTTACGCTCGCGCACCCAATAGCCGAGGAGTCGCGTGGCGTAGCCGTAGCCGGCATCATAAATAAGGTGGGCGCCGGCGTCGGATTGGCCGACGAGCGTGATCGGACTGCGGAGGATCTCGGCCACGGCCTCCTCGTCGCCGTTGGTGCTGGAAGTTTGGAATTGCGTCTCCAAACCTTCTTCCAATGACAGATCGAGGAAGGCGTCGATGATGTCCTGGCGCCGTATTTGCGCGATCTCCGCCACGCTCTTCTTTTCCAGATATTTGTTCGCCGGCGTCGCCGCTTTGATCATGTAAACCAGATCCCAGCGCCGGGAGAAGCGCGACGACTTCTTTTCTTCCACCGCCTCGTAGCGAAGTTTCTGCCGCACCCCCGGCTCGCGCAGCGCTTTCTTCCGCTCTTCGACCGGCAAGAAAAGCAGCTGCTTCCAGGTGGGCAGGTCGTCGAAGACCTGGGCATTGTTCATCGTGAAGCGATTATTGAAGAGCCGGGCGTTGCAGAGCGGGTAGGACTGCGCGCCTTTGGCCAAAGATTTTGCCGCAAGGTCCAGCAACTCACGCCACTCATTGGGCCGATCCCACCGCTGCGCGATACTCTGCCAGATCACCGGGCGGCCCGACTGGGTTGCGATCTCATCGAACAGATTCACCGACTCCACCGTGGGAACGGAAACGCCGAGAGAACCGCGGGAAATCTGCACCGCGCCTTTATTGATCTCACCCAACGCGCGGGCGAGTTCGATGATCTCTTCGTTGGTGGCGAGACGACTCGGGATGGGCCGCCCGTCGGCATACATATGAACTGGATTCTGGTTGGTCGAGAATCCGATCGCTCCGGCGCTTACTCCTTCCTTCAGAATCTCTTTCATCTGCTGAATTTCGGCCGGCGTCGCGGCCCGTTCGGAGGCCGCATCGCCCATGACGAATTGGCGCAGCGCGACGTGACCCATGAGACTGGCGACATTGACGCCGAGCCGGCCACGCAAACGATCGAGGTATTCAGGAAAGGTCGTCCAACCCCAATCGACTCCCGCGCGCAATGCAGGCAGCGGCATCGCCTCCACCCTCTCGAAGCTCCCGAGGATACTCTCGCGATCTCTTTCCAGGCAGGGAGCCAGCGCCAGGGCGCAGTTTCCGGGAATCACCGTGGTCACGCCATGGAAGCAGGAGGAGGTCGCAATCGGATCCCAAAGAAGTTGCGCGTCCAGGTGCGTGTGGAAGTCGATGAACCCAGGCGACACCGCCAGGCCGTCGGCATCGACGGTGCGTGTTGCGTCAGCTCTGATCCGCCCCGTTTCGACGATGCGCCCGTCCTTGACGCCGACATCCCCCAGGTAAGAAGGCAAACCGCTGCCGTCATAAATCCGACCGCCTTTGATGAGTATGTCATAGCTCATGGGATGTCTCCTTCGCTGGATTTCCGCCGTCGCGCCTGAGCTTAGCGACAGGCGTACGCCGATGTCAAACGACTGCGCGAGGATCGATCCTTCGGCTTCGCTGGAAGGGCTAGGCGGAGGCGTAGCGCCAATGGCAGTTCTGAGTTTGGGGTTTAGTGTTTCGGGCCCAACGCGAGACTCGAAACCCGAGACTCGAGACGGCGACAAAGGCTATGAGTCTTTTTCAGCAGCCTGCTAGGAAAGCAGAAGCTCCAGGTCTTCTCGGGTCAGATTGTGGATCAGGCTATTGTCCGCCGTGATGATCGCGTCAGCAAGGTCGCGCTTTGTCTGCTGCAGTGCCAGCACCTTTTCTTCGACGGTGTCGCGGGCGATCACACGATAGGCGAACACTTGGCGCGTCTGGCCGATGCGGTGCGCGCGGTCGATGGCCTGCGTTTCCACTGCGGGGTTCCACCAGGGGTCGAGTAGATAGACGTACTCAGCGGCGTGGAGGTTAAGCCCGAGGCCGCCTGCTTTCAAGCTAATGAGAAACAGTTTTAAATTAGGATCGTTCTGAAACTGCTCGACCGGCGCCTCACGGTCGCGTGTCCGGCCGTCTAGGTACGCGTACGGAATATTGGCGCCGTCGAGCCGGCTGCGCACGATCGCGAGCAGACTCGTAAACTGGGAGAAAACCAATATCTTGTGCCCCTCATCGAGCACTTGATCGAGCTGCGCGAGGAGCGTATCGACCTTGGCGCTCGGCTCCGCTGCCTTCTTTTTATCGATCAGGCCGAGATGGCAGGCGGCCTGACGGAGTCGCAGCAGGGCTTCGAGCACTTGAAACTTGAGCCGGCCGAGGCGTTCGCGTTCAGCGTGCTTGAGCAGGCGGGTGCGGTAATAATCGCGCAGTTCATCGTAGAGTTTTCTTTCCGGTGGCTTGAGATCGCAGTAAATCGTCTGCTCGGTTTTCGGCGGCAACTCGCGCGCCACCTCTCCTTTTGTCCGCCGCAGGATAAAAGGCCGCAACGCTCGCGCCAGTACGGTTCGCGTGTTCGTGTCGGGATTACGGCCGGCGCGGCCAAAGACCGCCGCGCTGCCGAGCATGCCCGGGTTGAGAAACTCGAAGAGGCTCCAGAGCTCGCCCAGGTGATTTTCCACGGGCGTACCGCTGAGGGCCAGGCGATGATCGGCGCCGAGCAGGCGCGCCGCCTTGGCCGACAACGTGCCCGCATTCTTGATCGCCTGGGCCTCGTCGAGAATGCAGTAGTCAAACCTAACGTCCCGGAATTGAAGCGCGTCGCGCCGCAGTGTGCCGTAAGTCGTGATCACCACGTCGTACTCTTCGAAATGGTCACCGGGTTTGAGGCGCGCTCCTCCCGTGTGATCCAGAATTTTCAGTTTCGGCGCAAAACGCGCGGCCTCGCGCTGCCAGTGAAACACCAGCGAGCGCGGCACGACCACCAGCGACGCCCGGCCGGATTTCTTGGCGCCCTTTTTAGCCAGCTCGCGGCGCGATTCCAACAGCGCGAGCACTTGAATGGTCTTACCGAGTCCCATGTCGTCGGCCAGGCAGCCGCCGAAGCCGAAGCGCTGCAGAAAATAGAGCCAGCCCAGGCCTTCGCGTTGGTAGGCGCGCAACGCACCGGAAAAACCCGCCGGTGGATCGGCCGGCCGGACTCCGGCAAAGTCATGGAGTTCCTTCCGGACGCGTTCGAAGACCGCGTCGGCCGTCACCGCCGGTTCGGACGCCAGTAACACATCCAGCAGGCCGGCCTGCGGGCGCGTGAAGCGGAGATGATTTCCTTCCATCCGTCCAAGATCGGCGAGGAGGCCATATTTTTTCATCCACTCTTCGGGAACGATGCCCCAGGTGCCGTCATCCAGCCGCACGGTCGGGTCGGCTTGTTTAAGAGCGCGAAGGAGGGCCGGAAGCGAAACCTTGGCGTCGCCGAATTGCGCGCCGCCCCGCACCTCAAACCAATCGACGCCTGAGCTGATTTCCATGTTGAGCGTGCCCGCCGCACGGTAAACGCTGCCTTCGGCTTCGACATGCCAGCCTTCGTTGGTCAGAGCGCGCACGACTTTCGGGACAAGGTCCGGCGACAATTCGAATTCAGAAGCGTTACTCTCCCAACCCTTTCTAAAACCGAGCTGCTTGAGGCGCTTTTTGGCGCTGATCTCGCTGGCAGCATCACGCGTCACCAGCCGGCGCTGATCCTTTTGATAGATGGCTGGGCCGGGATGGTCGTCGGGAATGATTTGTCCATCGTAATCAAACGACAAATGAGCCACGAAGCGCATTCCGCTCCAGACGGTACGCATGGGTTTGAGGGCCATGCGGGGTCTCGGCGATTGAGAAACGACCTCGAACTTAAGCTCGTCGGGCAGCGCGAGCCGAGGCTGCCGGGGAAAGCGAAACAATTCCTCGAGAAAGATTTCGCGCTCCTCTTTCGGGAACGAGAGCGGTCCGCGGGTTTGTAACAGCGACACCCAGCCGAAGGCGCCATAATCTTCGAGGCGTGCGATTTGACCGTCATAGAAAACCAAGCCGCCCGCGAGCAGCAAATCCGGCTTCGCCAGATCCACTTCGATGGCGCCGCGGCGCAGCGCCGCGTTGACCCGGTATTGCTCACCATCCGCTCCGGGGGCAATTGCAAGGCACAATTGCCACGGCTCGCGATTGTCCCACCGAAGCGGCGCCCGATCGTTGATTGTCATGGATTGGCGCAGGAAACATCGCCCGGTGCCACACATGAGCGGCAACAATACCTCCCAAAGCGTCGCCGGAAGAATGAGCTGCGCGGGGATCGAACCGTAGCCATAAGAGGCATAGCCATAGCTCATGTCTTGATTGCCACCCAACAGAATAGCCAGGATCCGCCTGTCGGCCGCGTCATGGAAGCTCGAAATTTCGTAGGAATAGAGTTTTGAGCTTTTAAGCTTGCCCCAACTGCCGTCCATTCTGCGTTCGCGCCGGGCTACTTCGATGACCAGCTTCTCTGTCTCCACTGTATCATCCAGGTCGATCATATAGACCATCTCGCGCTCGGACGGCGGCCGGCGTCCCTGTCCTGCTTCCGCCGATTGCATGGCGACCCGAAGCGCGTCCAAGTGCTGCTTCCAATTCGGTACCGGCGACTTTTTTGTTGGCTGCGTCTTCTCTGGAAACAGTTTCTTCTCCCGTCCGAAAAGCGCGGGCGCTGCCAATTGCAATGCATTTCTCAGGTAGCCCCTAGCTTCCGCGGCGAGCGCCGTTGCCCAAATGTGCTTGCAGGTTTCGAAGTCCCTTTCGTAAAACGGGCAGGTGCAAGAAAAGTCTAAAAAAGGCTCTCCGATGGAGATCTCTACTTCATACCGGCGCGAGCCCTGAACCGTTGCGGATACGTGCGACGCGTCACCCTCGATGAGACGCACCGCGCCGCTCAGAAAATAGGAACGGCCCCGCTGCTTCGTCAGCCCACGAACTGCATCGGAAAGTTGCTCCGTTACATAACCCATTACAAAAAGTGGTAACGTAATCTGCGGTTAAAGTCTAATTAAAAAATAGCAAAATCCGTCCTACTCTGTCCCGCGCGCGGACTGTGTCGCAATTCCCTCAGAGCCCTTCGACAAGCTCAGGGCGAACGGACAAGTACTTGAATGCTATCTGGCAAATCCGTTCGTGGTGAGGCTCTCGAACCATGAACGGTATTGCGACACAGCCTCCGCGCGAAGGAGAACGACGGAGCCGGAACTTCGAATCTCCGAAGCATTTGTAGTGAAAAATATTTCCTGGAATACTGAACACGAAGGCGTCGAAGGCTTGTTCCCTGGACGGTCATACGCCGTAAGCCGGCTCGCGATGAGTTGACACAATGACCGGTCTATCTCTAGTATCCAACAACCTCACCTCTAGCGGGAGAAAAACAATGAATACGATCTGCCTGGCGATCTTCTTTGCCATCCTAACCGCAACGCTGTTAGCCTCCGGCGCCTCGGCGCAGGAGAAAAAGCTCGATCGGATCCGGGTTGGCGGCGGCTCGGCGTCGGCCACACAGATGTCGCTCTGGCTTGCCAAAGACGGGAACTATTACGAGAAGCATGGACTTGCCGTGGAAACCATCAGCATTCCCGGCAGCTCTCTGGCGCTTCAGGCGATGCTTGCGGGTGAATTGCCGATCATTCAACTGGGCGGCGCCGCATCGATCCAAGCCAACTTTTCCGGCGCGGACACCGTCATCATTGCCACGATTGTGCGAAAATTTCTGTTTTGGATTTTTGCCAGGCCCGGGATCGAGCGAATGGAGGACTTGAAGGGCAAGGTGTTTGGCACCACTCGCTTCGGCACATTGTCCGATCTTGCCGCTAGATTTGCTCTCCGGGCGTACGGTATCGACCCCGAAAGGGATATCACAATGGTGCAGACCGGCGGTCCGGTCGAGGCGGTTACGGCCATGGCCGGTGGCAAGATTCACGCAGCCGCTTTGAGCCCGCCGGCGACGCTTCAAGCGCGAAAGTTCAAACTCAAAGAACTTCTCGATATGTCCAAGCTAGATTCCGAGTACCATATTAACGGCGTGGTTACGACCCGTAGATATTTAAAGACTCAGGAGGATATCGTCAGGCGTTTTCTCCGGGCCTACATCGAGGGCGCGGCGCGCGGTCAGAAGGACAAGAGTTTTGCTTTGAAGGTCATGGGTAAGTATTTCAGGACCGATGACCGCGAACTTCTCGAGGAGAGTTACGATACGGTTATCAAATCCAATTTTGCCCTACCGCCCTATCCGTCGATACCGGGAATCGCGAGCTTGCTCCAAGGACTCGAAAAGGCAAACCCCAAGGCAAAAGGCGCAAAACCGGAGGAGTTCTCGGACAGCCGGCTGGTGCGGGAATTGGATCAGAGCGGTTTTGTCAAGTCGGTGTTGTCAAACCGTTGAAAAAGGCTCTCTGCGCCTTTGGCGGTTTCGGATCTCGGGTTTGAAACCCGCCCAGATCCGGTGGTTACCCCTGAAAGCGCATACTGGGCGCAAGGATGGCGAGAAAAAGAAGTTTAAAAATCAAAATAAAGCGCGCTTATGATCCGCCGGCGAAAAACGACGGGTTTAGAATCCTAATCGATCGATTGTGGCCGCGGGGGATGTCGAAACATTCTGCCCGCATCGATCTCTGGCTCAAAGAAGTTGCGCCGAGCGCAACGCTCAGGAAGTGGTTCGGCCACGAACCTTCAAAATGGAGCGAGTTTCGGTCTCGTTATTTCCGCGAGCTAGATCAGAATCCCGCAGCCGTCACGCGGCTCCTGGAACTTGTCCGCAAAGGACGCGTAACGCTCGTCTTTGGCGCGAAAGACGAAACGCATAACAATGCCGTCGCCCTCAAAGAGTATATCGAATCGCGCCGCCTGCGCTCATGAACTCGGTTTCGCGGTCTTTTCTCTGATTACGACCCAGCGCTCGGGGCCAATCTCGATCGACTCCACATAGCCCGTCACGCTCAACTGCTCGCCTGTCTTTGGCAGCGTCCTGTCTGTGATCACCCTTATGGATCCAGTGCTGTCGCGCAGAACGAAATACTTAACGACCAGAATAGATGCGGCATCGGTGACTGTACCGTAGATGGTGACTTCTTTGTTTTCGTAGTCCCGCGGACGGTCGACAATATCTTTGATGTTTGTGGCGGTGAGCTTTTTGAACTGATCGCAGGCAGCGCCGGTATAGGCGATGCAGAAAACCAAAGCAACACATAGCAGCCTTCGATTCATATGAACGGAAAGTATCCGCTCCCCGCAGACCTTGCGAGATAATCCAAGTTCGCCGCGTTCCCGTAGAATTTTGAGCTCTATGAAAATCGTCCTCTGGCTTCCGTTTACGGAAACTTTGATTGTCCGAACCCAGGCTCCAACTCTCTAAAGCCCAGACCACAAACAATCATTGCTTTCAATACATATCCGGCATTTTTCCGCGTTCTCTAAGTACGTAGTAGCAGCGGTTGACTCCTTTACGCCGCGAATTTTTAGGCGGTCTCTTTTTCCTGAGATCAGGAAGATCGTCTGGAAAAGAAAATTTGCGCTTAATCAGAGGCGCTATTTCTGCATTACGGATGTCGCTTTGCAACCAAACAAAATATTGGAGCATTTCGCGACGCAACTGTTCAGATCCCTGACGATCCAAACGAAAAGTGTCGATTAGTATCTTGCCTCGCGCGGTCAGGGCAGTAACAGTTCCGTCATCATTTACTCGAATGTGCGACCCGTAGGGATGAACGCAAGGATTTAGGACTCCGGGCAAGTCCCGCTTGAAAGAATTGCATCTCAGACACGCATACAAAAGGTTGTCATATTCCAAAACCTGTCTAGCTGAACTCTGAGGAATGAAGTGATCAACGCTGAACGCGGCATCGCCGAACGGATACCATTGCTCTCGGCTTAAGCAATACACGCGCCTGAAAATGAACTCGTCGCGAAGCCAGTCCTTGTATGGATGATATACTTTGTATCCCGTGGGTCCATGGCGTCTCTTATGAGGCCGGTGGGGATACTCAAAGATCACGGCACTACTGACCTTCGCCAAGGAATCCGAGTTTACGCGCGTAATCTTTTAACATGGCAAGCTCAGGAAAAGGTAACGGCAGGACTGACTCTGCGTGCATATCGGCCAAGCGCTGCAGCTCCTGAAGCTCATCGTTCTCCTGTGACTCTAATCCTATTGAATGCTTTTTAGTGATCAAATGAAAACGCCTCTTATTGATCCGTGACCATTGAGCCTCGTTTTCAAGCGATACGATCAATGCGTCTAGCAGTCGCAATTCGGTGGCTCGCGCAGTAGGTTGTCCGGCGACGAGATCGTGATACTCCGACATGAGATCCGCGAGATTGAGCGCGCGATAGACTTTCCTGTCCGGTACTTCGATGGCCTCGATGCCACTGTGAATCAGGTTTCTTGTTTCCGGCTCGACGAAGGTAAGTAGCCTGCGATTTCTCAGCAGCGCAAGTAGCCCACGTACATCCCGTTGCGCTACTGGCTCTTGTAATTCGATCGGCGTATCAGGAATTTCGAGGATACCGTCTCGTTGTGCAGTCTCTGGAATGGTTTCTATAAGTACGTCTTCCACAGTGTCGAGGCTCGCCCGTTTCGGTACAACGGGAAACGGTGTTATCTCCGTTATAGGGGCGGCCGATTCCCATTTTTCTGGGCCCTCGACTCCGCCCGCACGAATTTCTGTCACATCCTCAGGTATTCCAATCCGCGAATGTCTAAGATTTGTTCCTTCCGGGACCACTTTTTCGAATTTTTTGGTCGCACTGGAAAGCAGATCTGTCGAAGCGACTTCTTGCACTTTCCTGAGGCTTTTTACAAACGCTTCATGTTGCAGTTGCTCGATTGATTGCTTGCGTTCCACAGCGGTCAACGGGCGAAACCCGCGCCCCGTCCTAAGCCTATACTGAAGCAAGTGCATTCCACTGCTCTCTAATGGCTCCGGCATCTGGAGGTTCGAAATAATATCGGGCAAAGACCGCTCGATTTCATCGATGACGAGCCTTTTCAAAGTATCAGAATCATCGATGAGCCTCGTTGGCAACCTGCCAACTTCCGTTTCGATCAACTGTTCCATTCGAGACCCTCTAATGTCTGCCTTTTCCGCGTCTCGCTGCGACATCCTTCTGTAAGGCCTCTGCAATTGTGTCCCCAATTCTCTTTTTCGTTTCCACTGGCAGCTCGATTCGCCGTTCTGTTTCTGGAGAGACTCGGCCTCGTTCCAAGTAGACAATAAAACACCGACGCCATTCTAAAATCCCGTCACACAAAATATCGCTGGCGTTCTCGAAAGGCATCCGTTCTTGTTCCTCGCGCCACTTTCTGACTCGTGCCAGAAATGGCGATAATTTGGATTTAACGCAGTCCAGGTTCACCACGCCTTGTGCAGACGTACACGCCAACCGGTAATAATCGTTGAGCCAATCTATGACTCGTACCAACAAAAACAGCACGATCTCTCTATCATCGGCTCCATGGCACCGAATCAGCCGGTCGATTTCCTGTAGGGTACCCTTTGCGAGCAGGCTATTTTCAACAAAAACCGATTCTCCTTCAAAGAGTTCCCGGCATAGAAAGGAGATTGCTTGGCTGGTGAAAGTTGGATGCTCCTTATAGGTTCTGCGTTCAATAGCGCTCATATCTACCTTGCGACTATCGTTGTAATACTTGAGGTAGGTAGCCCAGAATACGGCCAGGTCGAGGTCGGATTTTAGGGCTCGCTCAACTTGAGCAATAGCCGCCTTCGCGATCCTATGACGGTCGTCTACACCGTTCCCATCTTTCAGAGGGATAAAATCTACGGCGATGTCCTTCAAAAACAATCCAGGCAATGCGAATGTCTTCTCGTCTCCCGTTCCGAAGAGAACATTAGACATCAAACGGTTCGCAAGGATATTCATTAGGCGAAAGTCACGTTCTTCGAAAGCAGCCTTTGCTGCCGCGAAGCCCTGTCTGCTGATATCGACCACTTCGGCCATAGTGTGTTCCTGACTGCCGTAATAACAAAAGCTATTCTTTACGAAAATAGCTCGCCCGTCAAACCCAGGCCCCCCGACCTCTTTTTACGCACTTCATGACCTCATTGCACGCAACCCGCGAAGAGCGCGACTGGAAGTTCGGCCAATGTGATTTCAGGAGATGTTCAGGTCATGGCATGGCGTGGCAAACTCAGCGTAGTTCTGACTCGCGACTCGGCTTCACGGCAAGGAACCTCGACCCATTCCCGCGACGGCTTAACGATAGAACTGGGGCCCAGGCGCAACATCACGGGAAGAAACGAACTCGAAAGAGAGATACCGTCGCCGGGATTTCAGCTTGGTGCCACCGGCACCAAGCCAGACCGCTTAATCGACGACGACGGAAATTTGATCGGTGAGGAAATCCTTTTCTTCTGTAGAAAGGGTGTCACGCAGCGAATCGACACGTTCGCTTATTTCCTCCCAAAATGAAAACCGCTGCTGGTCCGTGGCCTGGACTTCCACGTGAACCACAATCCCGCTCTTTTCCTCATACTCATGAGACCAGGCGCCAAGAGCTTCGATCTTGAGGATAGGCATGGCTCGCAATGCCGCCTCTCGCTTTGCGATGACAACCAGTTTTTTAAGCAGTTCTTCGTGACCTTTTAGGCGCCTTCTGGCCTGCCTCATTACGGAATTTCGCTGCCCATATTCATGTAGCCGCAATCAGAGCGAACGCCCCTTCTCTGGAAATTCCGATGCCCAGGCGGGTCGTCGCGGTCTAGCTCGAACTTCCATGTTTCAATCCTTTCTTCACTAAGTCACCTTATTAGCGGTAAAGCTTTTCTTCTATAGAGTGAAGCTTATTACCAGGTTTTC
>DASTOD010000461.1:0-3855 GCA_035762645.1 Binatia bacterium
AAAAAAAGTCATGCGCTTCCACCCGCGCTTCGACGTTGGGGAAGATGGTGAGAAGCTGCGCGATAGAGTGCTCACGGCGCCTGCCGAGGTCGTCGACTTCGTGCGTCAGTATATCGATCAGACGAGGAAATAGTAAGTTAGCCGTGAGGCGAGAGGCGTTAGGCGTAAGGGGAAGAAAGTTACTAAGCAGTTCCTGCATCACGGCTAACTTTTGTGCTGTCCGAGAGTGAAAAAGTCAAAATCTTTGTAGATCGAGTCGATGCCGCATCGAATGGCTTCCCTCGCCCGCTTGCGGGAGAGGGTAAGGGTGAGGGTCATGGATTTGCAGCCGAGAGAACACTACTTCATTCATGACGGCCTAAAGCTTCATTATTGGGAGTGGGGGGATCGGAAAGACGAAACTCTCATTTTTGTCCACGGCGTGCGCGATCAGGGCCGGAGCTGGGAATACCTGATCTCCGCGTTGGTGGCTCGTGGGTTTCCGCTGAAACACGCGGTGGCGATAGATCTGCGGGGGCACGGCGACAGCGACTGGCCGCAGGGCGGGCGCGGTTATCAGCACGAAGACTTTCTTGCGGATCTCGCCGGTCTACTGCGTCATCTGGAAAAGGACTTCTTTACCATCATCGGTCATTCGCTGGGCGGCAGCATGGCGCTTCTCTATGCCGGCGCCTTCCCGCAAAGAGTGAAGCGGCTGGTGCTGCTCGAATCGCTGGGGCCGTTTGCGCGCTCCGATGATGAAGTGCCGGACATTATCGCCGAGAGGCTCAAGGGCAGGGACTACGTCGAAATTCCGTTTCCGCACGCGTCGTTGGAGGCGGCGGCGAAGTCGTTGCAGAAGAGATTTCCACTCATACCGGACAATGCGGCTTTCCATATGGCGCTCTATAGCACCAAAAATCGCGGCCAGCGTTATCTTTGGAAGCATGATCCCATTCTCCGCTACCGTACCACGACGGCGCTCTCGGAAGGGCAAATCGAAGCCTTTATACGGCGCATCCAATGCCCGATCCTGTTTGTCTACGGCAGCGAGAGTGATTTTATGAAATCGATTCGCGGCCCGCGCGTGAAGCTTTTCAAGAACGCGCAAATTATCGGCATCGAAGGCGCCGGACATCACGTTCCCCACGAAAAGCCGGAAGAGCTGGCCGATGTCATAGTGCCGTTTCTACTTGGGGGATAAATACTTAGCACGTTCAAACTGTTGAAGTTCAGCTTGAACTGTTTCGAACGGTTCGAACCTGCTGGAACGGTTTGAACCAGACGTAATGAAGTTGTGACCGAATGAGGTTCTATTGACCGAGGATCAACCCTTGCAGAGTTCTGACGACTTCGTCGGGCGAATAGGGTTTATGGATAAAATGGTGAACCCCTGCCTGGTTGATGTAGGACTTCAGCTCGGGCTCTAAATAGCCACTGGCCACGACCAGTTTGACGTCGGGATTGACCTGTTTCATTTTGACCAGTACCTCGCGACCCCCCAACTTAGGAAGATTGATATCGAGCAAGACAGCGTCAATTTTGTCCTTCCCGTGCTGGTAAATTTCCAGCGCCATTTGCCCATCAGTCGCCATCAACACTTGATAGCCATGTTGCATGAGGACCTTCTCCAAAACGTTGAGCATGATTTGTTCATCTTCGATCAAGAGGATGGTTCCATGGCCGTTGGGCCCAGCCGCAGCTTCGGAACTGGCGGCCCGAATCATTTCCACGGCCGATCTTTCGGCCGACGGATCGGCCGGTAAATACAATCGAAAGGTCGTGCCAACCGCCGGCTTGCTCTCGACGTTGATGAAGCCATTTTGGTTTTTGACGATTCCATAAACGACTGAAAGCCCTAAACCGGTTCCCTGACCGACGCCTTTAGTCGTAAAAAACGGCTCAAAGATCCGCTTTTGGACCGTTTCATCCATTCCCATGCCTGTATCGCTGACCTCGATACATATGTAGTGCTCTGCGGTCGCTGCGTCTAATTCCTGCAAGCTCGCGCCATCTACGGTTGCGGTTTTAAAGGTTAATCGACCCCCCTCAGGCATCGAATCACGGGCATTCACGGAGAGGTTCAACAGCGCCTGCCCCAGTTGATTTCGGTCCCCCATAATCGGGGGAACATTGGGCGCCAGGTCTGAACTCAACTCGATCGTTTTGGGAAATGTTTGTCTGATCAGCCCTATGAGGCCTTGGACGAGAGCATTCACATTGAGCGATTCGAGTTTCGCGTCGGTTTTGCGCGCGAGAGTCAGTAACTGTTGAACCAGGGCAGATCCGCGTTGAATGGTCTCATAGATGACTCCAAGACTTTCCGAAATGTGCTTGTTATGGCCACCTTCTGCGCGGAGCAAAAAAACATAGCCCTGAATAATATTCAGAATATTGTTGAAGTCATGAGCGATGCCGCCGGCGAGAATCCCGATGCTTTCCATCTTCTGAGCATGAAGAAGCTGCGTCTCCAGTTTTTTTCGCTCCTCCATATCCCGCAGAAGCGCGGCATTGGCTTGTTGTAACTCCGCTGTGCGCACGGCCACTCGCCTTTCCAAATCTTGCATGAGCTTACGAAGTTCTTCTTCTGCTTTTTTGCGCCCGGTGATGTCGCGTGCAATTTTGGACGCGCCGAGAATCCGGCCTTGCGCATCAGTGATAGGAGAAACGGTAAGCGATATGTCCAGCAACGTTCCATCTTTGCGGCGGCGGACCGTTTCGTAATGTTCGATGGACTCTCCGCGGCGGATGCGCTCCAGAATACCTGGCTCCTCATCGAACCGTTCGGGCGGCATGAGCATGGTGACTGGCTGGCCAATCGCTTCCTGCGCCGTATAGCCAAAGAGCCGTTCCGCGCCGTGATTCCAACTGGTGATGATGCCGTCGAGGCCCTTGCTGACGATGGCATCGTCCGAGGACTCGACAATCGCTGCAAGTCTGGCTTTTGCTTCCTCGGCGCGCTTGCGCTCGACGAAGTCTGCCGCCTGCCGCGCCAATAAGTCCATCAGGCGTAGCTCGGATTCGGATAACCGATGCGGCTCGTCGAAGTGTGTCGAAATCATTCCCAGCAGGCGCCCCGAGTTGTCCAGCAGCGGAGTGGCTTGGACCGCGCGCACGCCCGCCGTGAGCAGCACGTCGAGGGCTGGCCTGCCGGCGAAGATCGGACTTCGCGTGACGTCTTCCACCATCACACGCTCGCCGGCTTGCATGGCCGCGCGGCACGCTGGAGCTTCGTCGCGGACTTTGGTAAAGAAGCTGAGGAATGGCTCCTCGAAGCCTCGGTGCGCCATCAGAATGAGGGCTCCGGAGGAGGCATCGAACAATTGAATACTCCCTTTGTTGGCGCGGGTAATCGCGATCGCCGCTTCGAGGAGTTCCTCCAGGCACGCGTCGAAGTCAGCCCCCAATTGCGTGCACCGGCGGCCGACCTCCTGGAGGCGGGTCATGGCCCGCAGGTCGGCGGCAAGTCGATCTTTGAGCGCGCCGAGTTCCGCCTCCGCCTGCTGGCGGGCGACAAGAATGCTCTTGGCGTTCTGCAGAGCGACGGACCGCAGCAGCTCCTCTTCAGTTTCGTCTTCCATTAATGGCCTCCAATTATTTCTGCTGCGAGTGTCGTGCCAAGCACGCGCGCCCGAATCTTTGCAAAAGCAGTCTCGCGAGTCGTTGAAGTGTCGTCGCTGAACGGCGAGAATCCACAGTCGTCGGTTGTGCCGAGTTGGTCAATGGGAATGTATTCGGACGTCTCGAGTGTACGGTCCCGGATTTCTTCCGGAGTCTCGATACGGGGGTCGATTGGAGCGACGACACCGACGAATATCCGTTGATTGGGCTTCATGTAGTGGCGGATGATCTTGAGGACCCGCGCGCGATCCTTCT
>DASTOD010000462.1:0-4214 GCA_035762645.1 Binatia bacterium
AACCATGTCGCCATTGATCGTTGCGTAAGGCGTCACTGCCACCTCCGGCTGCCAGTCACGATCGTTGGATGCGGGAATCTGAAAAAAGACCGCGACGAGCATAACGAACACAACGACAAAGCCAAGTAAAGTGCGACGACGGTTCGGGAGCAGTAGGAAAGCGAGTACCGTCCCTACGACAAAGACCCCGGCGAGGACGTTGCGCAGGCTTTGGCCCGGGAGCGGCAAATAATAGATCGCGCCCACACCCCAGAGGGTCGTCATCGCAACGCCCATCCCCACCACAATTCGAACTACAATCCTCAATTGGCGATCCCTTTCGCTGACGATTTGGATCTCACCCGTCGTCCCCGACACTTCTGCTGTCCGTTAGACCGACTCGGAATTCTTTTACGTGACTGTCCAGCTTGTCGTGTCTTGTCACACCCGCCCATCCTTATATACAGTCACTTGATATATAGTCACTTGTGGAGATGACTACTCGCTTCGTGAGTCCATTTTCAGGATCTCTTGTAGTAATGAGGAACGCGCTTGCTTGGCTCGGTTTTGCTAAGCGTCCATCACGCGGCGACATCTAATCACCGATCATATAATTCATTCCGAGGACATACAGGGCGGAGACTAGCAGCTGCGCTAAGGTAAACGGCACGCCGTAGCGCAAAAAAGTCCCGAACGATACCGGTTTTCCACGACCGGCGCAGATGCCGGCGGCCACCACGTTGGCGGAAGCGCCGATCAGCGTTGCGTTGCCGCCCAACGTTGCCCCAAACATCATGCCCACGAAGACCGGAAGGGTGCTTGCGGGCCAGTTGCTGAAGAGTACGCCCAGCGCTTCCTCCGGCACGACCTGGGCCAAAACGAAGTAACCTTTAATGACCACGATCATGGCGGCAACTACAGGGATATTCGCCAACAAGCTAGACATCACCCCCACACCTCCAAGCATGAAAAAGGCCACCGGCAGCATTTCGACACCGAACCAGCCGTACAGGTTGCGGGAAAGCCCCTGCAGGATCCCGGTTTTAGTAAACGCCTGAACCAAGAGAAACATGCAGGAGAGAAATATTAGAGTCCGCCAGTCAAGATCCTGCAGTACCCGCTCCACCGGTTCCACTTTGGCAGCATAGACGACCAGCAGCGCAAGCGAACAACCAACGATGGCCGCCGCTGGAGGGACAACGTTAACCGGCAACAGATCACCGAATAAAAACAGCAGGATCATTGCCGTTAAGACGGTCAACGTTAAAACACATAGGTACGGCCGCTCAAGCGCCTTCGGCTTAACGTCCTCCGGCAGTGTCCGCCGAACGCGCCAAATACCGCCGAATACCCAAGGAAGCAAGACAACGAGGACGAGTAATGCCAGCAGTCCACCGAAGCTCACGCGCCTTAGGTACTCGCCAAAAGTCATACTGATCGAACTACCGACCAAAAAAGTTGCCGGATCACCTACCAGGGTTAGCAGACCCGCCGAGTTGCTGATGATCGCGGTCAGCACCAGCGGGCCGACAAAATCGATCTCAAGCGCAATAGCTACGCGCATAACGACTGGCGCGAGCAGGATCACAACAGTCGCGTTCGGCAGGAATGCACATACCGGAGCAACGAGGGCCAGCAGACCCAGTAGAAACCGCTTGCCGCTCCCCCCAGTCGCGAGGAGAAACCGGGTGCCGACATGCTCAAAAATTCCGGTTGGAGCCAGTGTACGTGCAACCACCATCCCGCCGAATAGCAAAGCAATCGTGCCGCCCGAGGCCTGCGCTACCGCAGCCATATCCTGTGCCGTGAGGATGCCGCTCACGATCAGGCTACTGACGCCGAGCAGTGCGGCGACCGCGATGTCCAAGAGTTCCAACGCGATCGCCAGAACCACTGCGGCGAATACGCCAAGGGTAACGCCGGTCTGGAGATCCATCATCGTTCCTCAGCGTTCCCCGCGATCAGCGAAAAGGCGGCGCATACATCAAACCTCCTTTAGTCCACAGGTGATTTAGCCCTCGCTCAAGCCGCAAAGGACTCTCGCTGCCGAGGTTGCGCTCAAAAATCTCGCCGTAATTACCGACTGCCGCCAAGAGCCGCACCACCCAACCAGGTTCTATGCCGAGTGGTTTGGCGAGGGTCCCATGCACATCCAGAAAGCGTTCCAACTCCGGGTCGTTCCGTGCCTCCGCTTTGGAACGCACGTTCTTGCGAGTTACACCGATCTCCTCTGCTTCGATGAGCGCAAAGAGAACCCATTTGATTAAGGTGAACCACTCCTCGTCGCCACGGCGCACTGCAGGGCCCACCGGCTCTCGCGAAATCTGTTCCGGCAAAATGAAATAGGCTTGGGGCCCGCCCGGCGCTTGCAGTCGCACGCTCACGAGTTGCGCCTTGTCAGAAGTGTACGCTTGGCAATGACCGCCAAAAAAAGCGCCGGTGACTTCGGCCAGTGTCTTTCTCTCGACAATCTGATATTTCCAGTTCCGCGAGCTGAAATACTCAACTAGATTGCTTTCGCTCGTGGTTTGGTCCTCGACACAAATGCTGGCGCCTCTTAAGTCAGGCAGGCGGCGCGCTCGGCTGCTCTGCTTGACTATAAAGCCCTGGCTGTCGTGGAACAGAACTCCGGTAAAATGGACCCCCAGGCCCACTTCGCGTCCAAGCGTCCACGTAGTGTGGCGCAAGAGCAGATCGATTTCATTCGACCGTAGGGCGACGAACCGCGCCGAAGGAGACAACGGCACCAACGACACCCGGTCCGGATCTCCAACCGCGGCGGCAGCCACCGCGCGGCAAAAGTCCGCGTCCAGCCCAACCCACCGTCCCGTCTTATCTTTCTGTGAAAAACCCAGCAGGCCTTCGCTGACACCGCAACGAACCACTTTCCTGGACTTCACGCGTGTCAGTGTCTCACCGGCATCGATCCGGACCGGATAAAACAAGAACAGCGCGCAGGCACCGAACCACAGCAAGTTTTTAGATTGCCGGGCAGGACTTCTTCGCGACTGAACCGTCGATCTTTCGTTGCGTCCGCTTTTCATCGCTAACCCAGCTGGTTTCGTTATGCGATATCCCTCTTCTTTGCGATATCGACCGCAGCCCTCGTCGCGCTCGCGCCGTGATCGGAAATCAACCGCACTTCTCGCTGCGGAAACGGAAACGACATTCCAGCCGCATGAACCGCATCGTACACGACCGCGGCCAGGTCGCTCCTAATCTCAGTCAAGGAATTGGCTGCGTCCGTCCACACCCTCAATTCGAAGTTGATCGAGCTATCTCCGTAGCCTAAAAGAAAAGCGCTCGACGCCGGGTTCTTTAGGACCTGCGGATGGGCGTTCGCTACGCCCACAAGCAGATCAATCACCTTTTTCGGATCGGCGCCGTAGTTCACGCCGACCGGAAGATCAAGGCGCCGCAACCGGTCGCTGAGCGTCCAGTTGGTCACTCTTTCAGTGACGAGCTGCGAATTGGGAACGATGATATCCGCCCCCGCGCCCGTATGGATCACGCTCGCTCTGATGCCGATGCGGCGCACCGTCCCTTGAAGATTGCCCACCTCGACGGTATCGCCGACGTGGATCGGCCGTTCGAAAAGTAGAATCAAACCCGAAACGAAATTGTTCACCACACTCTGCAATCCGAAGCCGATGCCGACGCCGAATGCTCCGGCGAGGATGCTCACCTTGGAAAAATCCGCCCCCAAAACCCCCAGGCCCGCGATAAACCCAACGGCTAGAATGATGTAGTTCAGCAGGCTCGACACCGCATACGATAAACCGGGCGCAAGGTTAATCCTGGGATACACATCCTCCTGCAACACAAAGCGAATGAAGGCTGACAGCAAATAGGCCAGCCAAACGGCCAGAAAAAATTCAAGGATGCCGCCGAGCGAGATGGCGATAGAGCCGCGCTCGATTTTGGCAGTAAGCAGATTTTCCGCTAATGCCCAGGTCGGGTCCAAAAGCCCCAGGTAACCCAGATAGCGGATCGACCAGCCGAAGATCGCCATCCATACCAAGAGACCATAGATCCGGCGTGCCAAGAGTTCGCGATGGTGCTCGACCATCTGCAGCAACCGCAGCGGCCATACGCGAAACGCTAGCGCCACCACTCCAGCGCCTACTCTAAGATATGCGGTAGCGGCCAACGCCAAAACGACGCCGACTAGGATTCCGGGCGTCAATAGCCGCGCCAGGCGCACATACCCTGCCACCCCGGCAAAGAGCGCGACA
>DASTOD010000463.1:0-9078 GCA_035762645.1 Binatia bacterium
GCCCAGGATGCCAGAACGCCGTTGATCGCCAGGCGGAAATCGTAGTGCAGGCGACTGGCGTCATGCTTTTGGACCACGAAGATGCGGCTGCGATCCCTCCGCCGGACGCGCCCTGGCGGCTCCGGCGTCTCAGTAAACTTCCTCTTCCTGCGGTACTCGTCGAGCGGCATTCAATTTTTCGAGTTTCTGCCGCGCGTGGTTGAGCGAAGCGCCGCGCCGCCAGAAATCCCTCCATGGATCGCCGACCGCCTCCAGCCGGCTGAACAGGTTCCGTATCGTCACGCCATCGGACCGAAGGTCCTTTCTCCCGAGATCATCCCAATCGAGCGGGACCGACACCGGAGCGCCGCGGCGGGGACGCACGGCATAGGCGGGAGCCACCGTTTGCGCATAGGCGTTTCGGTTTGTATCCACAAACACGCGACCACGCCGCCGGTTTTTTCGTTGTTCCAATGTCAGCTGCCCCGGTTCCTGGCGGACGACGATTTTCGCCAGGGCGGTAGCAAAAGCGCGCACGGAATCAAACGTCTCGCTGCGTTTGAGCGGCACCGCCACGTGGAGCCCGCGCCCGCCGGTCGTCTTGAGGTAGGCGGGCAACCCGAGTTGATCCAGAAGCTCCTTGAGCGACTGCGCCGCTACTTTCACCGGCTCGAATTTGTCTCCGGACGGATCCAAATCGAACACGAGCTGATCGGGATAATCGAGCTTGTCTATCCGGCTGAGCCAGATGTGCGGAGTCAGGCACGCCTGATTGGCGAGATACACAAGCGTAGCGACGTTGTTGCAGACGACGTGCCTGACGGTGCCGCCCGTTTTCTTCTTTATCGTCACCGTCTTGATCCAACCGGGATAGTAGAACGGCGTCGCCTTCTGAAAAAATCCGGGCTTGTCGATGCCGTCCGGGTAACGCTCCAACGCCAGCGGCCGGTCCCGCAGATGCGGTAGAATCCAGGGAGCGACCCGCCGGTAATAATCGATCAAGTCGCGCTTGGTAATGCCGTCTTCCGGAAACAGGATCTTCTCCGGACGGGTGATCTTTACATCGTGACCGCCGACTCGAAGAATTTCTCCCCTAACCGCCACCGGGTCAGCCCTCGCGGACGACTTCTTCCGGTCTCTTATCTTCGCGCAGCCCGAGAAACCGGGGGTGCCGCAGTTTCCCTTCGCGCGTCCATTCGGTGAAGCCAATCTGGGCGACGAGCTTCGGCTTCACGCAATGTACGCCACGCCGCGGCCGTCCGTTGCCGGCGAACGCACAGGTCGGTGTCTCCAGTTGCGCAAGCTTCCTCGCCAGGCGCCGCAACGTCTCGGTATCGAATCCCGTGCCGACTTTGCCCGCATACACCAGCTTCCCGCTACGGTAAAAACCGACGAGCAACGCACCAAAGCCGATCCGCTTCCCGCGCGGGTCCGTATAACCGACGATGACCAACTCCTGCTCCTGGCGGCACTTGAATTTTAGCCAGTCGCGCGTCCTTCTGGAGACGTAGGCGCTGTCGCCGTTTTTTGCGATGATGCCCTCCCACCCTTTGCTGCACGCCCTTTGATAATAGGCTTCGCCTTCCCTCGCGCAATGGTCCGTAAACCGTAAAACGCCCTCGAAGTTAAACGCCTCGCGCAGCGCTTCCTTGCGGTACCGCAGTGGGAGCTGCCGGATGTCATAGCGGTCCAGATAGAGCAAATCGAATAGATAGAAGTACACCGGTACCCTGCGGAGAAGGTCGGCCGACGGACGCTCGACCTTCATGCGTTGTTGAAGCTTCGCGAAGCTGGTAATCCCGTCTTGGAACGTGACGATTTCGCCATCGGCAATGAAAGAAGCCGTTTTCTCGCGGTCAAACGCCGCGGTTATCTCGGGATACTTCTCGTTTAGCCGCTTGCGGTTGCGCGAAAACAGCCGCAACTCCCGGCCCCGGCGAAAGGCCAGGCAGCGCTCCCCGTCCCATTTCGGCTCGAACAACCATCCTTCCCGCGAGAAGTGCTCGTCCGTCAGCGTCGCCAGCATCGGCGCCACCCATTCCGGTTGAGGTATTTTCCGAAGCCGGGCTTTAGCACTCGCCGGCAGCCCATCGAGCGGCTTACGGTCTCTCATGGCACCCGGCGCCTAATGAGACCAGATTGACGCTTTGAGCGCCCAAACGCTGCTCTGGTATCGTTCTTTGAATTTGTCCGCCACCGCGCCTAGCGCCGTGTGATCGTTCGTGGCCTTATAGCGGCTCACCCCGCTCCAATAGATGGCCTCCGGAGCGGCGCTCGTATTCGGGTATTTTTCCGCCACCGCGGTATATCTCCGCTCTGCCTCAGGCCACTGTTTGTGCATGAAAGCAATCCTCGCCAGGCCTATCTCCAATTGGGCGCGGAACTCTAGGTTAGGGAGATACCCTTCGCTTCGGTATCTCTCGATTCCGCTCGAATCTAGGATCAGCGCCGTCGGTGTCCACAGCACGTCGAAGCGATGAAAGTAGACGGGATGTTCTTTGATGTGGGCCTGGACAGGCACAAAATTCTCATTGATGAACGCTGCGGTCGCATCGTCCGCATAGGATTCGGCCTCCAGCCGAACGCATCCAACTCAGGCCGGAGCCGCGCTGAAATCGATTAGCAGCGGTTTATTGCGCGCTTTCGCCTCGGCGAGCGCCGCATCGACGTCCTTGTTCCATTTGACAGCCATCTTTTGATTCCTCCTTTATTATGATTTCGCTTGTTGTGCTTGGCGCCCGTTGCGCCTTTGCGCGACACTGCGCCGGTGGCGTTCAAACAGGGCCTCGGTGTCCGCCTTGCTCGCGCACGCGCCGGCGGCGTGAAATTCTTCGCCGATCAGGTGGATGGGCGCGCCTGCTCTTGCTTGAGGTAGCGCTCGAACCATTCGCGCGCGAGCCGCGCGACCTCATCCAAAGCGCCGGGCTCTTCAAAGAGGTGAGTCGCCCCGGGAACGATCACGATCCGTTTTTCGCAGCGGAGTTGAGCGAGCGCCGCCAGGTTCAACTCGATGACTGGAAAATCATTGCCGCCGACGATGAGCAGGGTCGGGGCCTTGACGCGCGCGAGCGCCGGCCCCGCAAGATCGGGACGCCCGCCGCGCGAAACAACTGCGCTCACCACGTCAGGGCGCTCCGCGGCCGCCACCAACGCCGCCCCGGCGCCAGTGCTGGCGCCGAAGTAACCGACGCGGAGATAACGTGTGTCGGGTTGCTCGGTCAGCCAGGCCGTGGCGGCGACAAGCCGCTCGGCGAGAAGGCCGATATCGAAGCGCAGGTGCCCGGTCCGAGCGTCGATCGCCTCTTCGTCGACAGTGAGGAGATCGATAAGCAGCGTCGCCAGCTTCGCCTCGTTCAGGAGCCGCGCTACGTGGCGGTTGCGCGGGCTATGCCGGCTGCTGCCGCTACCGTGGGCGAACAGCACGATTCCGCTCGCTCCCTTGGGGAGGCTCAGGTTGCCTTCTAGCGTCACTGGGCCCGCCGCCACGCGGACCAGGCGCTCGTCGCCTTCCCGTTCAACTAGTCTATCCATTTGCGTCTCCTTTTGTCGCGGTCTCTGAAGCCCGCCCGTGCGTAGTGAGTTTACTCCAGTCCCGCCAACGGACTCGTGGTGGATTCGTTCTTATTGCCAGCGCAAAAGCAGGCTCCCGTCTGCGTCGCTTTCGACCGCCGATCCGAAACCGATGCTGATTCGACTCAGCGTGTCTCTCAGCCATTGGGCATCCCGAGGTGATGCCCGGTTTAGCCTCATATTGCGAATTTGCATCGGCGTCATCCGCATCTGGACCAGGTCGCCGCTGGCAGGATTGAGTGCCGCGAAGTACATCAGAACGAGATCGGCCCTGTACTCATCGTATCCCCGGATTCCCTCGTAGTCGTTGATGAAGTCGCCGCAGCCGTAGAGAATGACTCGATTCCGATAGACCTCGATCGGCCGCGGATGATGGGACGAATGGCCATGGACAATGTCGACGCCACCGTCGATCAGCCGATGCGCAAATCGCACGTGATCGCATGGCACTTCGTATCCCCAATTGCTACCCCAATGAATCGAGGCAATCGTGACGTCCCCGCTCTGCTTGACGGCGCGCACTCGGTCCTCGATCGCCGCGGCCGTTTCGTCGGAAAGATCGGGCAGGAAGTTAACGCCCGAAAGCTCCTCGGCTGCGGCCCAGCTCGGGGGAATGCCGCTCGTTTCGCTCCCGAAGCCATGGACAACGACTCTGAAGCCGGCCACGGGTTCGACCACCGCGGGCCGGCGCGCATCGGCGAGCGTCCGGCCAGCGCCGGTGGTCTTCAGCCCCGTTCGACGGAGCGTCTCTATCGTCTCGACGAGCCCTGCATAACCGTAATCGAGCACATGATTGTTTGCGAGGACGCAAACGTCGATCCCCGCAGCGGTAAGACACCCGACGTTTGCCGGGTGCATCCGGTAGTTGATGCCCTTGGGCCAGGGCTCGCCGCTGCGAGTCACGCTGGTCTCGAGGTTCACGGCGCGCGCGTCAGGCGCGACGCGCTGCAGCTCAGCCAGGGCATCTCCCCAGATATACGAGAGCTCGACCGGCCGGGGAATGGGGCCGCTCACTTCTTCGGCCAGCTCGACGTAGGTCCGGGCGTCAGAGACAAACGGCTCGTCGATCGCCGGATGGCTCGGACAGGGCAAGATTTGATCTATGCCCCGCCCGGTCATAACGTCGCCGCAAAGAAAAACAGCGACGGGTCGCTCTCCGCTCGCAGTCATGCAGTTCCCTCACGGCTGACGTCGACGATCTCGTCGACGAAGAGCATACGGTTCCGCTTACACCGCGAAGGGAAATGTCTCCGGCACCTCGCCGGCCTCCCACTCCGCGCTGTAGTCGAGCGGTTCCACTGCCCGCGTCTCATCAAAGTGGAAGACGGCGTCGAACTGGTCCGGCAGCCGGGCGTAAAAGTAGTGGCTCGCGCGTCGACCACAACGTGTTCCGCCACATCCAGGTTGGAAAGCGCCGGAAGTCGGCCAGGGCTTCGATGGCATCGGCGTCGTCGTTATCGCGACGCACGTAACGGTTAACGCGGTAGGCGTCCGGCCAATCGGCCTCCACGGCGACAGCCGTAAAGTCCTTTTCTTTGATGAGCCGTTTCGTAATCTCCGCGCGCTCGCGGTAGAAGTCGTATGTGCCGTGGGACGCCTCGCCGAGGAGCACGAAGCGCGCGTCGCCGACGACGTCCATGATCCGGTCGTAATCGCTGCTCGCCCCGGTCAGCGGGCGCAGAGTTTCGCGCAGGACCTCCAAGAGTTTCGGATCAGTCATGCTTGGCATGATACTGCTCCCCTTCTGGCGGCGTAGCGCGCGCTTGCGCGCCTTCGGCCGTGCCGCTTGCCCCGGCGTTTCGCGCGAGCAGGTCGCGAACCTCTTCGTCCGTCGTCTGTGAGAAATTCTCGTACCAGAACCCGACCGCGTAGAACGGCTCCGGCCTGACGGCGCAGATGATCTCGTCGACCTCGGGTTTCAGGGCGTCGCAGGTCTCGGGTGAAGCGGTCGGGACCGCCACAACGATGCGCGCGGGTTGCTGCTGTCGCAAGGCTTTGACGGCAGCGAGCATGGTCGCTCCGGTGGCGAGACCGTCATCCACGAGGATCACGGTTCGACCGCGCACATCCGGCGGCGGACGATCGTCTCGATAGACGCGTTCGCGGCGCTTGAGCTCCTGCTCCTCCCACGCCGCGACCGCGTCGATCACATAGTTTGGAATGCGGAGCGCGCTCACAAGCTGGTCGTTGAGCACGCGCACTCCGCCGGTCGCGATCGCGCCCATCGCCAGCTCCTCGTAGCCGGGCACGCCCAGCTTGCGCACGATGAACACATCGAGGGGAACCTTGAGCGCGCGGGCGACTTCATAGGCGACGGGCACGCCGCCGCGCGGTAGGGCCAGCACGAGCACGTCCGGGCGATTGGCGTAAGCGGCGAGTTTCTCGGCGAGCAGCCGGCCCGCTTCGCTCCGATCACGAAAACGCTCGATCATTTTTCAAGTCTCCCGCTCTTCTTCCCCGCATTCAAGTCTCTGTTTCCTGCCTGCGGGTCCCCCTATCTCAGTACAAGTCACCGATCGAGCCATCGGCCAGGAATCGCTCCAGCGCGCCGGCAATCAGCGGCGCGATCGAAATAACCCGTAGTTTCGGCCAATCGTTCTCGGCCACGCGAACCGTATCGGTGACAAACACCTCGCGCACGCCGGGATGGTCGAGCTTTTTGCGGGCGCCGAGGAGCAACAGCCCATGCGTGGCGGCGACAACGATCTCCGGGCGCGCACCTGCTCGTAGCAGCAATCGCCAGGTAGGCGAACGGTACGGGAATCCCCAGTGATCCCGGAACGTACTTAGTGTGGCGCTGAGGTCGCGCCAGCGCGAGAACCCAATCTCCATCGGTGGCTAGTAGCCTTGCAATCACGTTCGCCCTAGGACGCGGAGGTTCTTATTCCCGTTCGCCCCGAGCAGTGTCGACGGGGGAACAGGGTTTTTCAGTGAAATCAGGAAAGCAAGGCGTGGGCCAAATGGGAAGCGATGACAAATCAGCGGCAAAACGCGCCGATCGATTGCGAGCTATCGCAAATTTGCGGATTCTCGTGAGTGGCGAAAGGGGCGCGTTGTCGTTGACCCGAATTCAGCGGAAAATTTCAAATATCTTTGCCTAGAGTTCCCTAAGCCGCCTTGAAAATATTCTTTTTGATTTTGAGCATCTTGATCTTTGACTCCAGAGTCGATGAAGGTATTCCGAGCTTGGCTGCCGCCCCTAAAATACCTGCGACTTTTCCCCTGCTTTCAGACAGTGCGGACTCAATCATCTTCTTTTCCTGTTCGAGCAGCCTTTCGGAAAGTGTCGATGTGGATCGGTGCGAGTCCAGCAATGCCCTGGATAGCCAGCTCTCGTCAATCGAAAAGACTTCGCCGTCGCACAGGATCACCGAGCGCTCGATGACGTTTTGCAGCTCGCGGATGTTGCCCGGCCAATGGTAATCCTTGAACAACTCCACCGTCCGCTTGTCAATGCTCCTTATCTTCTTGCCTGCCTTGGCGGCATAGCGCTTGATGAAGTAGTCGAGCAGCACCGGGATGTCTTCTTTGCGCTCGCGCAGCGGAGGGGCTTCGATGGGAAAAACATTCAGTCGATAAAACAGGTCGAGCCGGAACGTCCCCGCGGCAACGGCATCCTGCAAGTCGCGGTTGGTGGCGGCGATGATCCGCACGTCGGTTGGAATCGGCTGGCTGCCGCCGACCCGCTCAAATTCCCGTTCCTGGACCACGCGCAACAAAGCGATTTGAGTTTCGGCGGTAAGCTCGCCGATCTCGTCGAGGAAAATGGTACCGCCCTCAGCCAGCTCAAAGCGGCCGAGGCGGCGCTGCTGTGCGCCCGTAAAAGCTCCTTTCTCATGACCGAATAGCTCCGACGCTATCAAGGAGGGCGGAATACCCGCGCAATTAAAGGCCACGAACGCCCGGCCCGCGCGTTTTGACCGTTTGTGGATGGCGCGGGCGATAAGTTCCTTTCCGGTGCCCGTTTCTCCCGTGATGAGTACCGTGGAATCCATTGGCGCGACCTTCGCGACGCGTGAAAGCACTACCCGCACGGGCCGTGTGGAGCCGACAATTTCCTCGAACATCCATGTCCGGTCGATTTCTTCTCTCAGCGCCACATTTTCATGGTAGAGACGCTCTTTCAGCGTCTTGATCTCTTCGAAAGCGTTTTCCAGTGTAACTCTTGCCTGATGCCGTTCGGTGAGATCGCGGATCACTTTGGAGAAGCCGATGAGTTCGCCGTTTTCATCTCTTACCGCGGTCATTACGACATCGGCCCAAAATCGGCTCCCATCTTTGCGCAAGCGCCAGCCCTGATGTTCGATTCTGCCTTTAGCGGCAGCCGACCTTAGTTGTTCTTCGGGTTTGCCTTCGGCAATCTCTTCAGGCGAATAGAAAAGAGAGAAATTTCGCCCGAGGATTTCCTTTTCCAGGTAACCCTCGATGCGCTCGGCGCCGGCGTTCCAACTGATGACAACTCCCTTGGGGTCCAACATAAAGATCGCGTAGTCTTTGACTCCCTCGACCATCAACCGAAATCGCTGCTCGGTTTCGCGCAGCGCTTTTTCCGCCTGAACGCGCTCCGTGATGTCGTGGATAAGCCAGCGATGGCCGGCGGCGCGACCACCGGTCGATGGGGTTCCAGGAATGGCCGACACCGTTACGGCAGCCGGAAATGATCCTCCATCACGCGGCTGCATCTCCATTTCCCATTTTTGTGTTTCCTCGTTTTCCAGCAAGCGAACGAGTCGTTCACTGAAACGCTTGCCCTCTTTTTCGGAGACAAAAATGACCAGGGGTTTGCCCACGAGAAGGTCCTGCCGCACGCGCAACAGTTTCGCCGCTGCGCGGTTGGCTCTCTGGATCGTGCCTGCGCTATCTGTCACGATGTAGCCGTCCGGCGCCATCTCAAATAGATCCAGGTACTGCTGGCGCTCTGATTCTAAAAGCCCGCGCGTGGCGATCAGCTCGTCGCTTTTTTCACCCAATTCCTCCGTGACAACACTCAGTTCTTCCGGCGATGCGGACAGCTCCTCGATCGCCTCTTGCTGGGCAGGCGACTCGCCGGCACGCTGACGCCGTTCGTCCAAACGCTCGCGCGCAGCGTTCAACTCTTGAGCCAGAGCCCGCTCTTTCGTCTCTCCTTGCATCGAGCGACTTCGATCATCACCGTGGTTTTCTGGGCCTCTCTGTCCCGGCCAGTCGGCGGCATGAACGTAAGGCATTGGAATTACCTTCCTGTACGGATCGGACGGTTCCTGACGTCTGAGTCAATCTTCCTGGTGGCTGTGGCCCGAGAATCGGGCGCCGGGGTAGAACCGATGGTGACGCGTGCCTGGCCCGTGAATAAACCCTGAACGCGCCGAAACGCGCAGTACCGTTTAAAACCTACAACTCGGCCAGGTTCAGCGCAAGATGGATCCCGAAGGGTCGTACAAATTTAACATACCCATTACCGAGTTGTAGTTGATTCCTCGGTTCAAGCCACCTGGCGTTGTTTGCTCTCACGAACTGCACGCGTATCTTCAGCGCCGCGCTCTCGACATT
>DASTOD010000464.1:0-3617 GCA_035762645.1 Binatia bacterium
ATTGTCTGTCGCTCAAGCACCGCTCGCGCAGGAATCCAGCCACCGTCCAGAGGCTCAGACTCTGCTGGACGGGATTGCGGTAACGATCCGTGGTGCGCCACCGATCGAAGCATATTCCCTTCGACAAGTCGGATCACAGCGTCGTTCGCGCCACAAACACGCGCGGCATTCTCTGCAACCACGTCCAACACCGGCTGGATATCCGTCGGTGAGCTGGCAATGACGCCCAAGATTTCGCTTGTCGCAGTCTGCTGTTCCAATGATTCTTTGAGCTCGTTGAATAGTCGAACGTTCTCAATCGCGATCACGGCCTGATCGGCGAAGGTTTCGAGCAATTTGATTTGCCTGCCCGAAAACGGTCGAACCTCGGTTCGCCGAATCATAATAGCCCCGATGGAAACGCCTTCGCGAAGTAGCGGCGCGGCTAGCACCGTGCGCAAGCCGCTAATTTGCTGTCTTGTTTTGGATTCCGGGAATTCGGTTTCCACTTCTGCCGCGAGATCATGGACATGCACCACTTGCCTTTCGAACACAGCGCGACCAACCGGAGTCCCGCGAGTGATAGGCAGAGGATAGCCAGGAGTTGGTACGGCTCCACACACCGCCACTCGTTGAAGCATATCCCCGTCCACACGCCAGATTACAGCGTCCGTCGCCTCACATAGACGCGCCGCGTTTGCTGCTACCACGTCCAGCACCGGCTGAATGTCTGTCGGCGAACTAGCGATAACGCCCAAGATTTCGCTAGTCGCAGTCTGTTGTTCCAATGCCTCTTTCAGTTCTTGGAACAGCCGCACGTTCTCGATGGCAATTACAGCTTGGTCGGCGAAGGTTTCGAGCAGCTTGATCTGCGCCGGCGTAAATGGGCGCACCTCGATGCGACGTGCGTTGAGCGATCCAATGAGTTCCCCTTGCTGACGAAGGGGAGCGCCTAAAAAAGTGCGCCAGCTCCTATAGGAACCGACTGTCGGAATAATACTCTGTTCTCGGCGGTCGGGAATATGCAGCGTGCCGTGCTCGCGCATCCAGCGAAATAGTGGGTCATCACTACTGACCTCGACGTGGCCAATGGGTATGGGGCCATAGTGAGCGCGTGGAACCATAGTGTCATCTTCGCGGAGTCGTAATACTACGTCATCGATCCCGCAAACTTTTGCCGCGCTCTCGACGATCGCGTCGAGGACCGGCTGCACGTCGGTTGGCGACCGGCTGATGATCCCGAGCACCTCGGCCGTTGCCGTCTGATGCTCCAGGGCCTCGCGCAGTTCTGCGTTGCGCTCCTGCAGTTCCGTGAACAACCGCACGTTCTCGATCGCGATGACCGCTTGATCGGCGAAGGTTTTGAGGAGTTTTATCTGGTTCTCCGAGAATGGCCGGACTTCTGTTCGACGAATCACAATTACCCCGATGGGATCGCCTTCGCGCAGTAACGGCGTGGTGAGTAAGGTTCGAGTGCCAGTAACCTGGTGATGAATAGCATCCGGGAATTCCGTTTCGATCTCTGCCACCATGTCATGGATGTGGATTGTCTGCCGGTCAAGCACCGCTCGACCGGTGGGCCTGCCCCGGATGATGGATCTTACCGGTGGTCCGGGTGGGATCGGCCCAAATACCGCCACTTGCCGAAGGACATCACCATCGATCCGATAGATCACAGCATCCTTAGCGTCACAAAGCCGCGCAGCATTCTCGGCGACCACGTTCAACACTGGCTGAATATCGGTCGGCGAGCTAGCAATGACCCCCAAGACTTCGCTCGTGGCCGTCTGCTGTTCCAATGCCTCTTTAAGTTCTTGGAATAATCGCACGTTTTCGATGGCGATGACCGCCTGATCGGCAAAGGTTTCGAGCAATTTGATTTGTCTTTCTGTGAATGGCCGAACTTCAGTGCGGCGAATATGAATGGTGCCAATTACGTTTCCGTCACGTAGCAACGGCGCCGCCAGGGCCGTGCGAGTTCCCGTTACTAGGCCACGGGTTTTCGCTGTCGGAAATTCGGCTTGTGCCGCTAGCAGATCGTGGACATGGATTGTTTGCCGCTCCAAAACCGCACGCCCAGTGGCCGTGTTCCGATCGATGTGGTCGGTATCACCTGGCGCGTGTAGCATAGGGATTGGACCAAAGTGCGCGGCCAGGCTTAAAACATCGCCGTCGACGCGCCACACCGCAGCGTCCGCCGCATCACACAGCCGAGCTGAATTCTCCGCAATGGCATCCATCACGGACTGGAGATCAGCCGGAGATTTGGCCATCATCCTCAAGATGTCGCCAGTCGCAGCGAGTTGTTCCAGCGCTTCGTCGCGCTCCCGCCTCAGCTCTTCCGTTGCCCGAGCTTGCTTGGGCTGAGACTTTTTCGGTAAGCGCGGCTGCGCTTTCGTTTTATTGGAGGTCTTTTGGGTGGAGGTCGCCACAAAACACCGAGATCAGCTGAGCTGACTTTTACGCCAGGCGGTCGAGAGCGTCAAGGCATGAGGTCATTTGAGTCTCATGCAACGCACAAAGCCTGCTGAGTACAGTTGAAGGGGACGCCAAATTGGATGCAGTCGCAAGAATCCGAGGGGGAAGTGAGAATTCGAGAGGATTGCTTAAAACGAATCAGACGACACGAGGATTCCAAATCCTCGTTTCACTGCATTCGATCTCAACAGTTGACGCCCCACTACCGGGCAAGCGTTGGGCTCCACTTGCACTCCGGTAAAAAAGGGAGGACGCTATCCGACGGAGCTTCCTAGAAGAAGCAAAGAAGCCGCCAGAAATGTACTCTCTGAGAGGAGAGATAGCTCATGGCCGATCTGAAACTTCTGGACAGAGTTTTTCATCTTATCACTCAACACTTCATCGTTACGGGACAGGCGCCTCATTTTACCGAGTTAGCAAAGGAGTTAAGCGTCTCCGTCGAGGAGAGCCGAAAACTGCTCCACGAATTGATGGAAACGCCCTGTCCCGCCTACCCTAGCGGCACCTATCCGGGGTGGCTTCACCCGGGTACCGACTATATCGCTTCCTTTGCGCCCTTTAACAATCTGCCCACTCAGTATCGGATCACCATAGACGGACAGCAGAAATGGTTCGCTCAGTGAGGATTTGAGGCGCTGGCGGTTCGCTGGCTGTTTCCCGGAAAGACGGTACGTGTGGACGCTCCCTGCCTCGATTGCGGGGAGCCTATGGTAGTGGAGATGCGGGATGAGGCGGTGCTTACGGTCCAACCGGACACTCTGGCGGGATATGCTTATAGTGATTTTGGCGGGCCATCAGAAAGTCGACCATACCGGTGAGCCGGTATGAATCTCTTCCGGTCGGAAGAGCATGCTCGCAAATGGTCCCGGTTTGACCCTTCTTATGAGATGAATTTAAAAGCCTTCTCTCATTGGGCAGATCGATTCAGCGCTGAGAAGTACAAGGCCCGCGCCCGAACCGACCATTTTTCCTGGTGTGCGGAAAATTTCAGCGCCGCTCCTCCGGATCACTTGACAAGGAAAGAAAAATAAATTCTGAGTACACGCTCGGCCGCTAGCCGTCCCGCTTCCTTACGGGGCACGAGCGTATAGCTGAGCAGAGCAGAAAAGAGAGAAGAAGACGTATGTCTAAAATGATCACCAAGAAGTCGACCAAGGCGC
>DASTOD010000465.1:0-5582 GCA_035762645.1 Binatia bacterium
AACAAAGCCGGATTATGCAGGACGGGATCAATCACGGGGGAGATAAGCTCCACTAACCACTGATCGAGCTTAGCGCGGGTCAAAAGTTCGGGGATACTCAGGGTCACGCCCATGTAAATCAGCAATTCCCAGTCGATCGCCTTTCTCATCGTGCCCCAATCCAAGACTGCGGTGTTGACGAGAATGGCAAACGCGATGAGCGCGATCCAGGCGCTGTCAATACCGTGATAGGGAACCGTGAGCCAGCCGGCGACGGTCAGGCAAAGCGCGCTAAAGCTGATCCACTCTTTAAATGAGAGGGCTCCCAGGACGTCGAGTTGCGTCTGGACCATCTTATAGGAGATTTTGGGTTCGGACTCGGGCCTGTAGAGAAAGATGATGCAAAAAAGCACTATGGCAATAACCACTAAAGTTGGCGGTAGGGCGGCGATGAACCAATACCCCCAGGTAAACTGCAAACGAACATCTCTCGGGAGGAGGCCCCAGGCAATAAGGCTTGTCGTCGACCCCGTGAGAAACAGAAAGCCGAGTTGGCCTAAACCGAGAAAGCTCGCGGCGAAAAGACCGGTCGATGCCTTGGACGGGGTTTTATAGCCAAGGCTCTCGGAAAGATTCACCAGCATCTGGCTCGTGATTGCGGTCCGGGCGGTTTGTTGGGGAATCAATGCCATTACGACTACCCCCATCAAGCCGGTGGCGAAGATTTGCCAATAGTAGTTCAAGGGGAACATGCGAACCAAATGAAGCGAGAGGCGATAAAAGAGACCGGACCCGGTGATGGCCGCTCCCAGCCCGAGCACTCCCAGGGTCATAAACCAAGTGGTGCTGGCGAATCCTCCCATGACCGTCTGCGGAGTCGCCAAGCGAGTCAGGATCAAACCGAGGGCAAAAATGAGGGCTACACCATAATCGGGCAGGACCCGAAAGACCCAGTAGATCAGGGTAAAGGACAATAATCCCAGCAGCCTGGTTGCGCCGCGATCTAACCCGAGATCGGGGGTCCCGAACCAGAGATAGCTCCCAATGCCAAGGCCGAGAATGGCTCCCAGCCACCTGCTTCGAGATGAGGCGCGCAGGAAGCCGGCGGAGGGGCGCAGACGGTCGAGGAAACGAGATCTAACTCGCGCTCCTGAAACCGGGAGAGCAGCCTCAGACGACCTTTGATTATC
Source organism: Binatia bacterium (assembly GCA_035762645.1). GTDB lineage: Bacteria > Desulfobacterota > Binatia > UBA9968 > UBA9968 > DASTOD01. The sequence goes on from DASTOD010000465.1 coordinate 1,170, forward strand.
TGTACGATAAACCTCCGCTGGAGATGCGTCCCAATTTGCCGTCTCCTGTTCCGCCAGATTCAGGGCGCTACGCAGGCAATTGATCGCCTGCGCATACTCCCCTCTATTTCGCAGGGTATCCGCCATGGTCAGATAGCGGGAGATTCCTTCCGTTCCCAAACTCCCTTGGGCTTTTTGCGAAAGCACCTCTTTGTAAGTCCTGAACGCACCTACCAGATCGCCCAGGTGTGCGAGTATCATCGCTTTAATATGGACCAACTGGGAATCAGCAAAAAAGTGTTCTTGGGGAATGTTTTCGAAGACATTTTTGACGAACACTGCGGCGCCATTGAGTAACTCTTCCTTCTGTGCGACGAGGAGTCGAGTCACCGCCGGCCAGTCCTGGATCTCTTTAAAGTGATGGATCGCCTGCTGCCAGTCACCCAGCGCTTCGTATTGTGCCGCAATCTGCGCATGCAGTTGCTGGCTCACTTCTTTTCCTTCCACCGCGAGCAATTTTTCGCGCAAGAAATCTCTAAAGAATAGATGCAGCTCGTATCGCTCGCCTTCCAGATGGCGAATCAACGGGAAGTTGCTGGTTTCGAGCTCCTCCAGGAATTGCTTGGCCCCCTCGGTCTGAAGCAGCGTGCCCACGGTGTTGGTGTCGATCTCGCTCAGGAGAGCGGCGCGTCGGAAGAATTTTTGTTGCTCCGGAGACTTCGAGTTATAAAGCTCTTCCGCCAGGGAGTTGAAGGCATCGCGGCCGATGGAATATTGCTGGTCTGCGCGGGAGAGCCTCTTGCTGAGCGTGGCGCACAACTGAAGGAGCCACGTCGGGTGCCTATCGATCAGCTCATCCCAGGCCTCGCGGCTGAGCCGCCAGACGTTCGTTTCCTTAACCGTGATGATCGTAGCCGAGCGGGGCTCCCCCGAGAGCAGGGCCATTTCGCCGAAGTAATCCTGAGGTCCCAACAGGGCGATGGCCTCCGATCTTCCGCCGACGCTCTCCAGTACGACCTGGACCGCACCGGATTGTATGACGTAAAACGCGTCCCCTTTATCGCCCTGGGAAACTATCGTCATCCCGACACTAAAGGAGCACTCTTCCATTTTGCCAAGGACCTTGGCTATGTCCTCGCGGGAAAGCCCGGAGAAAATAGGGATGCTTCTTATGGTTTCCGGCAGGACAGCCATACGCTTGGCTTACCGTATGACCTTGTCGGCCCGCTTCAATAGCTCGCGATCAAAAGTGAGGCCAATGAAGGTGGCGGTTCTATAGTTGAGAATCAGATCAAATTTGGCCGCCCGCTGAATCGCGATGGTTTCCGGTTTTCTTCCTTTAAGAATCATATCCACGAGGCGACCGGCTTGGCGCCCCATCTGATAATAGCTAGGTCCGTAGGCGGCCATCGCGCCCTTTATGGCCCACGTCTCTTCATTGAACATGGTGGGCAGCTTCTTCTGCCTGGCCGTATCAAAGACAAAATCCGCCTCGCTCTCGACCAGGTTATCCGGCACGTGGAAGAGCGCGTCCCCTTTGCCAATCTGAAGTCCACCGAGGGTTGCCTTCAATTCTTCCGACGATTTGACACCGTGCTCGATGACCTGCAGACCCCATTTTTTCGCCGCCTCTTCAGCAAACAAAAAGTTCTCGCGGGAAAATTTGTCATTGGGATCGTAAAAGATGTAAATCCGCTGCAATCCAGGAATGATCTCTTTTGAAAGGGTCAAGCGCTTTTCGGTCATTTGCAACGCCAAGCCCGCCACTCCAGTCAAATGCCCGCCGGGATGGGTCGTGCTTTTTACCAAACCCAGCGACACCGGGTCAGCAGGATGAATAAAAACGATGGGAATATCTCGCGCCGCGGACTTTGCCACCTGCGTGGCTCGGGTGCCGGTCACAAAAATAACGTCAACTTTTCCGTTCACGAGATCCATGGCCGCAGGCTGCAAGGCGGCGCGATCTCCCTTGGCGTTTCGGGTCTCGAACAAAATGGTTTTTCTCTCGTGATATCCGATCTGCTTTAGTTCATCGCGAATTCCCTTGATCGACTCGGACTCGGAGCGACCCATTTCGGGAAGCAGCAAACCGACGCGCGGGATTCGCGCCTGCGCCTGCGCGCTCGCGGGCAGCACGACCAAAAGCGTCATCATGACAAATTTTCTGAACATGGTTTAGATGTAATTGACTCTCGGCTCAAACATCTTTGCGCCCTTTGCGCCTTTGCGCGATATTGCCGCTGTTCGGTTCATCTTTTGCTCGCGCCAAGACGCCAAGAACGCAAAGTTAAATGCCATATCGAGATCATAGTGATCTAAAACTCTAGCCGGTCCGGAGATTAGCAGAAGCGGCGGTTGATGTATATCGATTTTTGCGCCAATCTCGGAAGGCGGCCTGGTTGCAAATCCCAGATAAGGAAAAGGGAAGAGGGTTGACCGGGAGCAACGCGCCGCTTTACAAGTATTGGCTTCTAGACTATCTGTTCCGAGACGGCGAACCGAAGCTTTCATGAATTGGTTAAATCACAGTTTGTCCACGAAAGTCACGCTGCTGAGCGTGGCCATATTGATTGCCGGCTTCGGCGTGCTGGTTATATTAAATATCCGCCAGGAAGTGCAAGACCGGATCGAAAAACACGGGCAAACGGCGCGTGTGTTGGCGACGTCCATGATGACCAGCATCGAAAACGGCATGCTCGAGGGGCGGCCCGACATCATTCGGCGTCTGGTCCAAGAACTCAAAACCGAACTGAAAGATGTGCAAGTTCTAGAGGTCTACCGCCGCAACGGTGTCGAAGCCTTCTCCGATTTGGAAACCGTGAAGGAGTTGGAGTTCGCCGGCTATCTGCAGCCCGATCTCGTGGAGCGCATCTCAAAGATGCGCCGCCAGCCCGGCCTGAAGATTACTCATCCCCTCTTTGCCCGCGCCGTTCAAACCGCACAATCCCAAGAAACGGAGGAGACGGTCGACGGAACGCGGGTGCTGACGCTGTTTCAGCCATTGCGCAACCTCAAGGAATGTCACGATTGCCATGGCAGCGAGGACACTGTGCGCGGCGTCCTGCGTATCAGCCTCGGGCTGCAAGACCTCGAAGCCGAATTGAAGAGGGCGCGAGATCGGCAGTTGAGCATCGCGCTGATTACAATTCTCGGAGTGGCGCTGACGCTCGTCGCTTTCATGGGGCGGGTTGTACTGCGGCCCTTGGCTCATGTCGCGTCGGTGGCCCGGCAGATTGGCGGCGGGGCTTTCCATGCCCGCGTGAACGTTAAGAGCAAAGATGAAATGGGTCAGCTGGGCACCGCAATCAACGACATGAGCTCAAGGCTGAAACAAGCCTACGAAGACCTTGAGACGAAGAACAAAACGCTGGATGAGACCCTTCAAAGTCTGCGGGATTCCATGAAGCGGGTGGAACTCCTGGAGCAGCTCAAAGGGGAACTGTCCAAATTCGTGCCGGAATCCGTCAAGCACTTGTTGGAGAAAAACCCCGACGCCACCGAACTGGAAAAACGCGAAAGGGATGTTTCGGTATTGTTTTTAGACATCGCCGGCTACACGCGGTTATCGGAACAAATGGACCCGAAGCAGCTCAACCGCCTGGTGCAAAGTTATTTCTCCGCCTTTCTGAACATCATCCGCGGCCATGGCGGCGATGTCAATGAAACCGCGGGCGATGGACTCATGGTGGTCTTCCAAAGCGAACGACCGGAAATGGAACACGCTTTGAACGCTGCCCGAAGCGCTCTGGCCATCCAACGGCAGGTGGAAGAACTCAATGAGCAGTTCGCCGGCGTCTTTCAGCCGGTGTTCTTGCACATGGGGATCAATAGCGGGGTCGCGCTGGTGGGCGCCACCAAATTTTCGGCTGGCGCCGATGCGCGGTGGACCTTCACAGCCAGCGGTCCCGTCACGAACATCGCGGCGCGGATCGCGGGCCAAGCGGCGGCGGGTGAGGTTCTCGTCAGCGCAACGACCGCGGACAGAATCAAGAGTCATCTTGTCTTGGAAAACATCGGGGAGCGGAGCCTCAAGAACGTCGCCGAGCCGGTGCAGCTCTACCGCGTGATTTCACCGGGGCTCTATGCGCGGGTAGAGCGCGAAGGCTAGATCGTTAGGGTGAGGCGTCAGGGGTAAGGGGCGGGAACTGCAACACCGGCACTCCGATTTCGTCTTCACGTTCTTTGCAGTTCCTTGGCAATTGCGCCACGTTAGCGCCATCTTTGATTAGCTATTCGCCGTTCGCTTCTTGCTCTTCCGGTCTGTTCCTGTCTTATCCGCTGACCCCCTCACGCCTGACGCCTTACGCCTAACGGCCTTTTATTAAAGGTTGATTTCCAGGCCTTCGTAAGCCACCAGACTTGGCGGGAAGAGACGCCGGCCGAGCTTCTCCATCTGCTTGAGGGTTCTGTCATCGTGCGTCGGTTCGTGATGAA
>DASTOD010000466.1:0-2350 GCA_035762645.1 Binatia bacterium
GCCGAAACAGTACTAGGAGTCATTCGAGAACGAGGCAGGAAACAACTGCCGCTGGATGACGTGTATCGTCAGCTCTTTAACCCAGACTTGTACCTACGGGCTTACGGCAACATCTATGCAAATGATGGAGCCATGACCAAAGGGACAACGCAGGAAACCGTGGACGGAATGTCACTGGAGAAAATCAACGTCATCATCGAAGCTTTACGCTGCGAACGATACCGCTGGACTCCAGTGCGCCGGGTCAACATTCCCAAAAAGAACGGAAAGACCCGACCGCTCGGCATCCCAACCTGGAGTGACAAACTGCTGCAAGAAGTCATGCGCTCTATACTAGACGCATACTATGAACCGCAGTTCAGCAAAGACTCCCACGGATTCCGCCCCAACCGGGGATGCGGGACGGCATTAAAAGCCATCAAGCAAAACTGGTGGGGAACGAAGTGGTTTATCGAGGGTGACATCAAAGGGTGCTTCGACAACATCAACCACAGTGCCTTAGCGAGCTCACTCCGAGAAAACATCCACGACAACCGCTTCCTCAGACTGATAGAGACCCTGCTCGAAGCGGGGTACTTGGAAGAATGGAACTATAAACCAACCCTAAGCGGGACACCGCAAGGCGGGGTTAGCAGTCCCATCCTCTCCAATATCTATCTACACAAGCTGGATCAATTCGTGGCGAACACACTCATACCAGCCTACAACAGGGGAACCATCAGGAAGCACAACCGCGCATACCGAAGGCTAAGCCTACAGTACTGGCGTCTCATGAAGAAAGGCGAAGTGGGTCGGGCAAAGGAAGCTCAGAAGCAATACAAGAGCATCCCAATGAACGACCCACAAGACCCAAACTATCGGAGACTAAAGTACATCCGGTACGCCGACGACTTCCTCTTGGGATTCACCGGGCCAAAAAGTGAAGCCGAAGAAATCAAGGGCAAGATAGCGGAGTTTCTGAGTTCATCGCTTTCCTTAGAACTCTCGCCGGAAAAGACCTTGATTACCCACGCAAGCACGAGCGCGGCGCGGTTCCTCGGCTATGAAATCTCAGCCCAAAATGCCGACGACATACGGCATAATCAACGCCGTTACAACGGCATGATACACCTGAGGATTCCACTAGAGGCCATAGAAGACAGATGCAGCCGATACCTGCACGACGGAAAGGCCGTCCACCGACCAGAAATGGAAGGGCTAGACGACTACACCATCATCGTGAAGTATCAAGCCGAATACCGAGGGTACGTTCAATACTACGCCTACGCGAGAAATATCGGCTCATTACAGAAGCTGAAGTGGATCATGGAGACGTCTCTCACCAAGACGTTAGCACACAAACACAAAGTGAGTGTGAACCAAATCTACCGCAAGTATCTGCAAACGAAACTCACTCCCGAAGGCCCCCGTCAGTGCATCACAGCGACCATTGAACGGGAAGGTAAAGAACCCCGACGAGTCGGCTTCGGCGGCATCTCTCTAAGAATCAAACCCTGGGCAAACATCAACGACCAGAAAACCACCACCTACCTCAACCCACGGACCTCCGTGGAAAAGAGGCTTCTGGCGGATACCTGTGAACTCTGTGATTCAACGGACAGGGTGCAAGTACACCACGTCCGAAAAGTCTCAGACCTCAAGGTAAAAGGTCAAAAAGATGTACCGATTTGGAAGCAGGTCATGTCTGCTTTCAACCGGAAAACGCTTGTAACCTGCCACGACTGTCACGTAGACATCCACGCCGGAAGGCTAGGACAAACACATGACAGCACGAAATGAGTTACTGGAGAGCCGTGTGATGCGAAAGCATCCCGCACGGTTCGGAGGGGGGCGATTGGAAAAGGAGTCATACGACTACCTCGCCGGTCGCCTACCCTATTCTGCATAGCTCTTCTCTCCTTTCACGAGGATACTGTTGACAATACCTCGACTGAGCGTTCGTTCATAAGTGGTTGAGCGGCGTTTGTCAATTTGCTCCTTCACTTTCTCCTCCGGGAACAATGGCGGAATGGACTTGGGTTCGACGAAAAATATTAGTCGTAGACCTCAGCTCCTTCCTTATCTGCCTGAGAAGGGGTTATGACCGCCGTCCTAATAGCCCGCTTTTTTCCAAGCGTTCTGCCTGTCCAATAGTAGACCCCAGCAAATCTTGCAGGTGCCGGAGACGGTCCGTCAGCCCGGCCTGGGCTTCGGTGCCACGGGTGGCGAGGCATCCCCGTTCGATGAGCCCGATAAAGGCGGCGGCAATATCCTCCAACGGGGCTTCGCCGCTCCTGTACCATTTGTGGAGCCAGCCACACATGCCCATGATAGCGTAGACGATCAGCTTCGCATCGAGCTGGCGAAAGCC
>DASTOD010000467.1:0-2597 GCA_035762645.1 Binatia bacterium
GACACGCATGCGTCATTTGTTTGTCGCCCCGAGCCATACTATAGAGAGGGGTGAGCTCGGGAGGATTCTCAATGAGCCTTGTACGGCTGAGCATCATGTACGGCAAGCTCGAAGGAACCGGATTTGCGCGCGACCCCAGCGGCTACCTTTCCATAGAAGCCGGCATCTTTCGCAAACACGGCCTGGAAGTCTCGTGGGAGTACGTTCAAGGAACCGAGGAGCGGTATCGCCGGCTCGCCAATGGCTCCGCGCAGATTTCATTGGTCGTTGGCCGCGCCTCACTGCAGCACTTTTTGGCTTCAAAATCGACGAGAATTCTCGGCTGCGTGATGAATAGCTGTCCTTATTATTTGCTGGGCGCTCCCCGGATAACGAACTTGAGAGATCTCAAAGGAAAGACCGTCGCCTGCCGGCAGGGTCCCTCGCGAAACATGCCGATCGCCGAGGCCTTCTTCGAGCGAGCGCGGCTCCGTCTAGGTGAAGATTTAACCTTTCAGTTGCCTGACAGCGATCAAAATGCCTTTGACTTACTCACCAGCGGCAAGGTGAGCGCGGCGCTGCTGCCGCGGCCCTACGGTTTCATGGCCGAGGAACATGGCTTCAAGAGGATTAGTGAGTGGCCGGACATCGTCGATGACCCACTCGCCATCACCATCGAGACTACGGCAGCGCTCGCGCGCGAGAGAGGAAAGGATTTTTCCAGGTTTTTGGAAGCTCACCGGGAAGGTGTCGGTTATTTGAAAACCCATCGGGCCGAAGCCATTGGCGTGCTCGAAAAACAGTTCGGCCACTCGCCCTCACTCGCGCGGAAAACCTACGACGATTATTTGATCTGCATGGATGAGCGGCTAACAGTGGATTTCGCAAAGCTGGAGGCGCTCGTATCGCAAGAAGCGCCGGACGTATCCGGGGGTGCCAGACGCATCGCTTCGGAATGGATCGTCCCGGGCGGGCTCAGAGGCTAGTCAAAGATCGAAGAACAGATCGGAAGCTGTATCGCGCAAAGACGCAAAGTATGCGAAGGTCGGAGGAACTAGACAGAGATGGCCATAAACAAGTTGGTTAACTCGAGACTCGAAACCCGAGACCCGAGACCAACGACCCACCCGAAGGAGGTTTCTTTATGCCAGGCATAATTGATTCGGATACACACATCTCAGAGTCGGAAGCGATGTGGAGCATGATAGACAAGGAGATGTATCCTCGCCGTCCGGTTTTGCTCAAAGGGCCAGAAGATACGCTTTACGGACCGCGCAACGCATTTTGGCTGATCGACGGTAATATTTTTCCGAAGCCTAACGGCAAGGGCAGTTTTCGCTTGATCACTCCCTCGGCGACTAAGTTGGAAATGTCCCGCGGAGACATTCATCTCGCTTGCCGAGAAATGACGGACATTCCGGCGCGGTTGAAGGACATGGATAGACTCAACGTCGATACGCAGGTGGTCTTTCCAACTTTGTTCCTGATCTACATCACCGACGACAGTGCATTGGACGTGGCTTTGGCGCGCGCCTACAATCGATTTCTCTCGCAGGCCTGTGCCAAATCCAGTGGCCGTATGAGATGGGTGGTCGTGCCGCCGCTGCATTCGGTCGAAGAGTCGGTGAAAGAAATCAAGCGGGGTAAGGACAACGGCGCCGTCGGCGTTTTCTTTCGCGGTATTGAAGACCAAAGAACGTTGGATAATCCCTACTTCAATCCGGTCTATCAGGCGGCAAGCGACACGGATTTGCCGATTTTAATCCATACCGGAGCTGGCTGCCCGCTATTTTTGAGTCTTTTCGACGTGGAACGAAACCACACTTTCGGCCATAGCCGCGTGCAGCCGCTGTTCGCTTTCCGCGACCTGATCGCAAACAAGCTCCCCGAGCAGTTTCCGCGGCTCAGATTCGGTTTTATCGAGGCTTCGGCGGGCTGGGTGCCGTTCATGATGCATATTCTAAAGCGATTGTTTCGCGATAAATGGAAATTCTCGTCTGACCAGGATATGTTCCGCGAGTACCGAATCTTCGTCGCCTGCGAAGCGGACGAGGACGTAAAGTATATTTCGCAATACACCGGGGAAGATCATCTGCTGATCGGTTCGGATTATGGCCATCAGGATCCGTCCGAAGAGCGGCAACTAGTGGCGGCCATGCGCGCGCGAGAGGATATTCCAACCGCGCTTACGGATAAGATCTTCTTCGATAATCCAAAGCTGTTATATCCGTTGAATTAGGACTGCGTGAACTGTAGTAAACGCCACACACACAGCCATTTCGGCTCCACGCGCGCGCCCTCACCTAACCCTCTTCCCGAGGGAGAGGGAAGGGTGAGGGATCAGGAGAAAGAACAATATGGCGAACAGGCTCAAAGAGATCGTCCGCGATTCTGGAACGGCATCGCTATTGGTAGTCTGGTTAGTTGTCGGCCTGGAAGTCCTGAACGGAAATTTTGCTGACGCCCAACCTCTCCAAACCGTCAACATGGCCATCCCGGCGAAAAGTTTTCAGATGGTCATTTATCCGCTGGCGAAGGAGCGCGGATTTATGAAGGAAGAAAGCATAGACTTGCGGGTTATCTATATTGCCCCGGTGACCAGCATCCAGGCGATGCTT
>DASTOD010000468.1:0-2544 GCA_035762645.1 Binatia bacterium
TTTCGCTGAACCCGTCTGGGGAAAAGATTCCTCAGGAGATTCTGACGGACACAAATCAGTTGGAGTTCTTTAAGTCCATGGATATGCTGGAGGCTCTTAGCAGGCTTGAAGTGCTGGACGGAACAAAGTTGGAAACCAGAAACAGCCACAGTTAAGGCGATTGGAATGCTAAAACGAACTATAGGATTTTTGGGCCTTTGCTTAGTCTTGCTGTTGCCCGTTTCAAGCTGGGCTCGAGATGGGGGCGATAACTGGGGTCGTTTGAGTCCGCAGGAAAGGGAAAATATTCGCCGCAACTACCAACGCTGGCAGAGCCTCCCGCCACAGGATAAGGAGCATCTCCGTGAAGAGTGGGATCGCTGGCGTAGCTTGCCACAGGACAGGCGCGATCAACTCAAACGTCGCTACGATGACCTGCGACGGCGGCGGGACTGATCCTCGTTAGTAACAGCCTGAATTCGTTTCCACACTCCTACACTCCTCGACGAAAGTGCTTCCTCATTCGTTGTTTGGGTCCTGCTGAAAGGCCGATCCTTCGAGAACCTTCAGGACCGAGGAACGACCGAGATCACTGGAAATGTTTCCGTTCATGCTGGCCTGGATTAACAACTAGGCCAGGGTCGCGTCCAAACGAGCAGAAGGGAGGAAAGCCATGAAATTTGTTCTAAGCGCAATCTTGATGATGTCGACGTTGTTCGTGGGCCTCGGGCAAAGTCTGGCCGACGACTGGCGCGGTCGCTACTCCTACGACAGACGCGCTCAATACGCATACGAGAGAGAACATCCGCGCTGGCCGCGCCAACACTGTCACAAGCACAAATACCCGTTGCATTCCGACGACAAGCGCCGCCACTGTCACAATTGGGATGACGAGGAACGCTTCAGCTCGCGGCGTCCTTATTATTGGGGATGGCGACGATAGAATGACTCAGCGCGCGGCGCAACCTTCCGGGCGGCTCGCCGCACGGAAGGATTACATGGCGTAAAAAGCCGCGCAGTTGTCCCACAGGATTTTCCGCTTTTCGCCGTCAGCGATAGCAAGGTTTAAAAAACGGGCGACGGCCTCTGGATACTTGGAATCGCCATGAGGGTAGTCGGTCGAGAATACGATTTGGTCCGCGCCCATGGAGTCGATGACCTGCTTGACCGTGATTTCATCCGGCGCGACCGAGACGAAACACTGGCGCTTGAAATACTCACTCGGCGCAATCTCTAAGTCCGGAGCCTAGACGTCACCTTCCCGTTCCCAGCCCTCGTCCAGCCGCCACAACAACCAGGGCAGCCAGCTGCAATCGGCTTCCAGAAAGGCAACCCGCAGTTTCGAATGCCGGGCCAACACGCCGCCGGCGCAAAAACTTCCCAATGCCAGCATCTGTTCCATCGGCTGGGCGTAGATTCGGCGCAGCATGAGATTGGGCTCGAGCCGCTCGCCGATTTGTTGCTTGCCGGTGCCGGTCGACTCGTGAAAGCCCAAAGCAAGATTGAGCTCTTCGAGCGCCTGCCACAGCGGCTCATAGTAGGCGTCATGCCACTGATGCTTCACTAATGGATTCGCGCGCAGAAAAACTGCGCGAAATCCCAACTCGGCGGTGCAGCGCCGCGCTTCAGCGACAGCATTGTTCATGTCGTACGGCGAAACCATACCGGCGCCGATCAGGCGCGCGGGGTTCTTGCTGCAAAAATCATAGAGCCAGTTGTTGTACGCGCGCGCGATCGCCGAGGCGAACTCGGCATCCATGTCTTCGACCACCAAAGCGCGGAGGCCGCGAGTCGGATAAAGCACGGCGACATCGATCCCCTCGATGTCCATGGCTTCGAGCTGAACTTCCGCCGTCCAACCTCGGCCGGCGTGCGAACGATAGATGTTTTGGTTTCGCTCAAAGTTGTGGCCGCGCGCCGAATCGTTCTGGCGCGTGGTCGTCCGCGCCCAATCGCGCCCGTCGGGATAGACCATGCGGAGGTCGCGAACGTTGCTGCTGGTGACACCGCGCGGCGCGCGCGCTTTGAATCGAGCATCGATGTAGCGCTCCCACAGGTCCGGGGGCTCCATGATGTGCATGTCGCTGTCGAGAATCCTGAAACCGTTTTTCCCCACTTGTCTTGCCCTTGGTGACCCCTTAGTACAGCGACGCATTTGTGTCAACGAATCCCGGAGTTTCGCCTCGGGTCCGATCCAGCGACTGGCAATCGGCGGCGGGCCGCGCCTATATGTAGGGGCGGGTTTAAAACCCGCCCCTACGAAAACCAACGATTCACCTTTTGTTGCGCGCAGGAGTTCCAATGAGCACCGCCAGGCGATTATCCGTGTTTGAAAAGTTTATCCAGGACATGCGAGCGGCATGCGCCGAACTGCACGATACGGAGCAACGCATGAAGCGGGTGAAAGCGTTACTCGAAGGACTGGTGAAAGAGCCATCCATAAAGGAACATTCCAAACGCTGGCCTTCAACGGAAGGGCACAAGAATTTGCTGCTGTACGAAGATCCGGACTATCACTTTGTCGTCAATGCAGTGGTGCGCACACCCGGGCGAGAGAGCAGGATT
>DASTOD010000469.1:0-9057 GCA_035762645.1 Binatia bacterium
CACGATCATTATTCGTCCCGGCGGCGTTTTCGGACGGGGCCACTACGTCGGCGGCTCAACGGTCGGGACGATCATGCGCGATCTCGCGATCAATATGATCAAAGGCAATCCCCTGACGATCGATGCGAAACTCTATGCACCAAACGAATACGTGTACGCCAAAGACGTCGCCTTGGCGCTCCATCTTGCCTGCAAGGCGACAAGTCCAAAGCAACGAACCTACAATGCCGGGAGCGGCGTGATCACCGGGCCGGAGGACTTGGCGCGGATTGTGAGCGACCTGATCCCAAAGATCGAAGTCAAAGTCATCGGTTCGAGTGATGCAGATGCGAAGACCGCTCCGCTCGACCTCAGCGCCTCAAAAGCGGAGCTCGGCTACACGCCCCAGTTTTCTCTCAAAGAGGCGCTTCGGAACTACATGGACGAGCTGTGGAGCGAAGGAACGGTCGCGTCCTAACGGCGCAAAAAGACTTTTACGTGTGTCCAGGCTCGTTACACGAGCGTTAGTTCAATCCGCCAGCCGAAAGCGAATCAAAAAATAGAGCGCCGCCAGCCCGTCCTTCCAGGTGATCTTTTTTCCCTCGGCATAGGTTCGGCCGTGATAGGAAATCGGCACTTCATAGAAGCGACAGTTTCTTTTTGCCAGCTTGATCGTGATCTCCGGTTCGAAACCGAAACGCTTGGATTTGAGATCGATGTCTTTCATCACCTGCGCCCGAAAGACTTTGTAGCCTACTTCCATGTCGGAGAGGTTAAGGTTGGTAAGCATATTGGAAATGAAGGTGAGAGCCTGGTTCCCCATATAGTGCCAGAAGAAGAGCACACGGTGAGCGCCGCCGCCATAAAATCGCGTTCCATAGACAACATCGGCGAGGCCGGCTTGAATCGGTTCCAACAGGTGAGGGTAGTCCTTGGGATCGTACTCCAGGTCGGCGTCTTGAATGATGATGATGTCGCCGCTCACGTGTCTGAGAGCGGTTTTGATGGCTGCGCCTTTGCCTTGGTTCATCGGTTGAAAAAAGGTTTTGATGGTATTTTGCGGATCGCGCGCGTGATCGTTCTCCTGTTGCAAGCGAGACAGAATTTCACGGCTCCCATCCTTGGAGCCGTCATCGACCAGAATGATCTCTTTGGACAATGGGACGGCGCAGACCCGCCTCACGACCTGTTCCAGTGTGTGCGCCTCATTGTAGACGGGAATCAGGACGGAAAGCTTCACTGCTCAAATTCGCGTTTCTTGAGCTCGCGTACGAAGGCGGAAAGTTTGGGATCGGAGTTGACCGCTTCATTGATCTTGGCTTGAAAATCGGCTGCGGCTCTTTCCAATGGAGTCGTGTCGACGCGTAGCCGGAGCCACTGGTTCAGCCGAAGCAGGAGCGCCAGGGTTCCTCTCGGATTGGGCGACACCGAGAGGTAGTGGGGTAAAGAGGCCCAGAGACTCACGTGCGGAATGGCGGCCTTGCGGCAGGCGTCACTCAACACGCCGATCATCCCGGTCGGTCCTTGATAACGGGACGGCACCAGATCCAATTCCTCCATCAGCTTCGGATCGCTCGAGAACCCGGTCAAAGGCACCGGCCGTGTGTAAAGGACCTCGTCGAGATAGGCGCCCAAAGTCACGACCCATTCGATGCGGCACTCGCTGGTAAATCGAAGCATGGTTTCGGTGAATGTTCGCCAGCGCAACTGGGGCTCGACTCCGATCCCAAGCACAAAATCTCTTGCGACACCGATTCCCGCGCCGTAGTAAAAGTCGTACGACGGCCAGTGAATCTCCCTTGTTTTGTTCTCCGTTAGACGAACAACCGGCCGCTGAACCGAAAAATCATAGAATTCCTCGGGATCAATGCAGGCGAATTTTGTCGCCAGCAGCTGGTCCGAAAGATAGCGGACCGCCGTGGTCGCCGATCCCCCGGCATCGCTCCACCCGGCAAAGGAGAGCAGCAGCACGGGGCTCCTCAAAGACGGTCGACTATCGAAACTAAGCGGGTCGTCAGGCATCAATGGTAATCTAGCACAAATAAGCCCGGCCGCTCCAGGGGTAAATAGTCCGGGCTAGGAGTTCACGGGGTCGTTTGTTATATTGGCATTGCTTAAGATGAAAGCCTCGACCGAGTAGATATGTCAGAAAAAGTGGCGTTGATTACCGGCGGCGCGCGCGGCATCGGCCGAGCCGTGGCTTTGGACCTGGCAGGCAGGGGGTGGTCCGTTGCGATCTGCTATCGAACCAGCGCCAAGGAAGCCGCCGAGGTTGTCGGGGCGGCCAAGCGACACCACGTCAAAGCCTTGGCGCTGCAATCGGACGTCTCGAACGCAAAATCGGCTGTCGAACTGGTGCAAAATGTGGAGGGAGAGCTCAAGCGAATAGACGCCCTGATCAACTGCGCGGGACCCTACCATCGAACTTCGCTCCTGCACGAGAGCGCCGAAGGCTGGCATGCCATGTTCGACAACAATCTTCACCCGGTGTTTTATCTGAGCCAAGCGGTCATTGCGGGCATGAAAGAGCGGCAATGGGGAAGGATCATCTGTTTCAGCATGGCAAACGTAGAGCAGCTCGTCGCGCAGCCGCAATTGACCGCGCATTATATCGCCAAGGTCGGCCTGGTTGTCCTGATGCGCTCGTTCGCGCGTCTCGTGGCGCCCTATGGCATCACGGCCAACTGCATCGCGCCGGGATTTATCGACACCGGCAGCGCGCCGAAAGCGGAGTTAGAGGCGGCCGTCAAACGCATTCCGGCCGGTTATATCGGCGGCGTCGAGGACACGACTTCGGTTGTCCGCTTCCTGCTGTCCGACGAGGCCCGCTATATCAACGGCGCCAACATACAGATCAGCGGGGCCTGGGCCGTTTAGGTAGGAAACGCTAGTGGCGACACCAAAAGATAAAGAACGAGCCATGGAGCTCATCCAGGAGGCCATGAATCACCAGATGGCCGGTGAGTTGGATGACTCCATTCGACTCTACAAAAAATCCATCTCGCTCTACCCAACGGCGGATGCGCACACCTATCTCGGTTGGGCCTATAGTTTTCAGGGAAGAATTGACGACGCCATCGCTGAGTGCGAGATCGCCATCCAACTCGACCCGGAGTTTGGCAACCCTTACAACGACATCGGCGTATATCTCATGCAGCAGCAGAAATTCGATGAAGCCATTCCGTGGCTGGAGAGGGCAAAAAAGGCCACCCGGTATGAGCCCCGCCACTTTCCCTATCTCAATCTCGGCCGGGTTTACCTGACTAAAGGAATGCTGCAGAAAGCTCTGGAAGAATTTCGCGGCGCCCGAGACCGAAACCCGAACGACGAGGAACTCGTTCAGCTCATCGAGCAACTGGAAACCAAGCTGCAGTGAGGAGGGGCGAAAAACAGACCACCGCCTACAGACAACGAACTACGTAGTCTGCCGTCTGTAGTCAGTCGTCGGTTTTGTTCCCTGCCCCATTAGCCGAATCGCTTATCCCTGAAGCCACAGCTTCACACCCTATCTTTAAGCACGGTTTCGAATATCGCGACGGCGGTATCCACTTCATCTCGCTTCACAATTAGCGGCGGGCAGAAACGAATAGTGCTGTCGCCGCAACCCAACAACAATAGCCCCTCCTCGAAGCACTTTTTTACCACCTGATCGCGAAGTCTTGGGTCGGGCGCGCCGCCGGCCTCCGGCCGGCCAAACTCGACGCCGATCATGAGCCCCAAGCCGCGAACGTCGCTGATGACCGGATGTGAGGGCTTTAACCGCTCGAGTTTTTCTCGGAGGTAGCCGCCCACCTTCGCGGCGTTGTTCACCAGCCCCTCTTCGATAAGCGCAATGCTCGCCAGCGCTGCCGCGCAGGCCACCGGATTGCCGCCGAAGGTCGATCCGTGCGTCCCGCGCGTCCATGTGCTGATCTCGCTTCGGGCGATCATCGCTCCCAGCGGCATGCCGCTCGCGATCCCCTTGGCCACGCAGACAATATCCGGTTCGATTCCCCAGTGCTCGCAAGCGAACATTTTGCCAGTACGCCCAAAGCCGGATTGAATCTCGTCGGCGACCAGAAGAATGCCGTGACGCCGGCACAGGTCCTGCAACGTCGGCAGGTATTCGGGAGGCGGCACGATGTAGCCGCCTTCCCCTTGCACCGGCTCGATGAAAATGGCGGCTACTTCTGCCGCAGCGACTTCGTGACGGAAAAGGACTTTCTCCAGATAATTGACGCACTCGATGCCGCAGGAATCGTGCTTGAGATTATACGGACACCGGTGACAATCGCCGTAGGGAATATGATGAACGTCGGGAACGAGTGGTGAAAACTGGGCTCGATGGGACGAACGGCTCGCGGTTAGCGACAGCGCGCCCATCGTGCGCCCGTGAAATGAGCCAAAGAACGCGATGATGTGCTTTCGCCCGGTGGCGTAGCGCGCCAGCTTCAGCGCCGCTTCCACGCTTTCGGTGCCCGAATTCGTTAGAAAGACCCGCTTTGGCCCGGAACCCGGTGCGAGCCGGCTGAGTGTTTCGGCAAGCTGGGCCATCGGTTCGTAGTAGAAATCACTACCACAGATGTGGAGAAATTTTCGCGCTTGCTCTTCGATGGCTTTGACGACTCGGGGGTGGGAATGGCCCGTGCTGCTTACCGCAATCCCGGCCATGAAATCCAAAAACACGTTTCCGTCCACGTCCTCGACCGCCATGCCGCGCCCTGCTTTGACCACCAGAGGATAAACCCTGCCGTAAGCCGGAGCGGTATGGCTCTCATCTTTCTCGATGAGGGCGCGAGCCCTTGGCCCCGGCGGTTTTATTTTGATCGTTGGAATTTTCACGTACCGTCTCCTGTTTCTAGTTTCTAGTTTCTCGTTTCTGGCTTAAAAGTAAAAACTTGAAACCAGGAACTGGAAACTACCTATTCGGCATTATCAATCTGCGCCTTTTGGAGCTTGCCCGAATAATCGACGTAGACCGATTTCCACTCGCTGAAGATATCGTAGACCGTCGTGCCGGCTTCGCGGTGGCCGTTGCCCGTATCTTTTACGCCGCCAAATGGCAGGTGCACTTCGGCGCCGATGGTGGGTCCATTGACATAAGTAATCCCCGCCTCGATGTCTCTGATCGAGCGAAAAGCCCGGTCCACATCGCGCGTATAGATGGAGCTGGAAAGGCCGTAGGCGGTGCCGTTCAGAACTTCGATCGCCTCATCGAAGCTTGTGACCTCGATAATGGAGAGCACGGGTCCGAAGATTTCCTCCTGCGCGATGCGCATTTCCGGGCTGACCTGATCGAAGAGGGTCGGCCGATAAAAGTAACCGTCGATCCATTTCCCTTCTTCATAGATCGAGCCGCCCGCGAGCAGTCGCGCGCCCTCTTCCTTGCCGATCTGCACATACCCATGGACTTTTTCCCGCGCCGCATGATTGATCAGGGGACCCATTTCGACGCTCTCGTCCAGTCCGTCGCCGATCTTTATCTTCTCTGCCCGGGCCACGAGCCTTTCAGTGAGCTCTTTTTTGATGTCGCGATGAACGATCAGCCGGCTGGTCGCCGTGCAGCGCTGTCCCGTAGTGCCGAAGGCGCCCCACAGCGCTCCCTCCAGAGCAAGGTTCAGATCCGCATCCTCCATCACGATCTGGGCGTTCTTACCGCCCAACTCCAGGGCGACGCGTTTGAGGTTTTGGCCGCAAACAGAAGCGATCTCGCGCCCGACCGCAGCGGAACCCGTGAACGAAACAAGCTGGACATCGCGATGGCGCACCAACGCCGCGCCCACCTCTTCGCCGCGTCCATGAACCAGGTTGACAACGCCCAGAGGAACGCCTGCTTCGGCGAGAATCTCAAATAACTTGACGGCCGTGTGCGGTGTGTCCTCCGCCGGTTTGAGCACCACCGTGTTGCCGCAAAGAAGCGCGGGGAAGAGTTTCCACGTCGGTATCGCCATAGGGAAATTCCACGGGGTAATCAAAGCGCAAACGCCGACGGGCGCGCGCACCGACATGGCAAATTTGTCGGGAAGCTCCGAAGGAGTGGTCTGGCCGAAGAGCCGGCGCCCTTCGGCGGCAGCGTAGAAAGCCGTATCGATGCCTTCCTGCACATCGCCCCGCGTTTCTTTAAGGATCTTTCCCATTTCTCGAGACATAACCCGCGCGATCTCTTCCTTATCCCTGCGCAAGAGCTCGCCCACGCGATAGAGGATCTCGCCGCGCTTGGGGGCCGGCACCCGGCGCCACGTTGGAAATGCGTTTTTCGCTGCGCGGACAGCCTCGTCGGCATCCGCGGCGCCGGATAGCGGGAAAAGGCCGACGAGATCGTTACGATTGGCCGGATTGCGGTTTTCAAACGTTTTGCTCGATTTCGCCTCGACCCATTTTCCAGCGATATAGTTCTTGAAACGATCTGCCATAGGCTAGCCTCCCGGATCCTGAGCGTCGTGCGATCCATCTGTTCTATCGCTTCATTCTAAGTATCCTCACGCGCGAACACAAACCGGGAAGATCGTCATGCGGCGGGACGTAAATCGCATATGGCTGATAGCTTATGGCATATAGATTGGACCATGCGCCATAAGCGACATGCTACAAGCCAACTCTGGCGGTTTCGTCGTTGATTTTTAAAATTCAATCAGATAGCCTTTGCCCACTCGCCGGTCCGGAGTAGCGGGCAATCGCCGGCAAAGAAACTTGCTGGTCCACCGTCGCCCGCAGAGGCAAGCACTCCCGGGCAATCCTACTAGATCAGGAGAAGAGGAGCGGAACTGAAAGCCGAACCTAATCCACTTGTGGCCAAACTTATGCCCGACAAATAATTCTCCGTAGAGAGGCGAATGACAGAAAATATATCAACCTTGGCTGAGGAGGTTTGGAAATGAAAATTGTATCTGAAGCACCGTTGAAATCGCGCAGGGTTTCACGACTGCGGGGGTTCATGCTTCTGGCGCTTTTAACCGTCTATGGCTTTCATCCGTTAACCTTTGCTTCCGTTTATGCCCAGGAGCCATTCTTCAGAGGCAAGACCGTCCGGATCATTGTGGGCTTTTCGCCGGGAGGAGGATTCGATACCTATGCCCGCGCCATCTCCCGCCACATGCACAAGCATATTCCCGGTAACCCCAGCGTCATAGTCGAGAACATGACCGGCGCAGGGAGCCTGATTGCAGCCAACAACGTCTATAAAGTAGCCAAGCCCGATGGTTTGACTATGGGCCATTTCATCGGCGGCCTGTTCGTGCAACAGCTCCTGGGGCGTGCGGGAGTGGAGTTTGACGGCCGCAAGTTCGAATACGTCGGCACCCCGGTCCCTGATAAACCCGTTTGCGCTCTCACCAAGGCCAGCGGGATCACCAGCGCTGAGAAATGGTTTGCCGCGAAAACGCCGGTGAAACTGGGCGGCACTGCGCCGGGGTCGAACACCGACGACATCCCCAAGATTCTGAAAGCTGCTCTTGGCCTGCCCCTTCAGCTCGTCACCGGCTACAAAGGCACCTCAGACATTCGGTTGGCGGCTGAAGGCGGCGAGCTTGCCGGCGGCTGTTGGGGCTGGGATTCGATCAGGGCAACGTGGCGCAAGGGAATTGAATCGGGCGATGCGGTGGTGGTCTTGCAGACCTTGCCAAAGCCTCATCCGGAACTGCCAAAAATTCCTTTGGCAATTAACTACGCGAAGACCCAAGAGGCGCGCCAGCTAATCCAGGCGGGTATCCATGACGTGAGCGACGTCATCCGCCCCTATGTCCTACCGCCTGGAACTCCCAAGGACAGAGTCCAAATCATGCGCAAGGCGTTTATGGACACCATGAAAGACCGCGAGTTCTTGGCAGACGCCGAAAAGTCGAAACTCGATATAGAACCCCTGAGCGGGGAAGAGCTGGAGAAAACTGTTCTCGGCCTGTTTAAGCTGAGCCCCTCTCTGATAGGCAAGTTAAAGGAGGCTCTCGAAGCAAAATAGCAAGGGGATGACCGGTAGAGTAAGGAGCGCCTCATGTTTGACATGTTCAATGCGTTAATCGCAGGGTTCTATCAGGTCTTAAACCCCTCGACCTTCGGCTTGATGCTCGTCGGCATTGCCGTGGGATTTGTCGTCGGTATTTTGCCCGGGCTCGGCGGCCCAACCGCCATGGCGCTGATGCTGCCCTTTATTTTCAAGATGTCCGCAGTCGAGGCCTTTGCTTTTCTCTTAGGGATGACTGCCGTGACCGCAACCACCGGCGATATCACCTCTGTGCTGTTTGGCGTGCCGGGAGAACCGACGACAGCATCAACGATTGTGGATGGCCACGCCATGGCCAAAAAGGGTGAAGCGGGCAGAGCCCTAGGCGCGGTGTTGATGAGTTCTTTAATGGGGGCTATCTTCGCCGCTTTCGCGCTCGCCCTCGCGATCCCCGTCATTCGTCCCCTGGTTCTTACTTTTGGTTCACCCGAGTTTTTCATGCTGGCGCTCTTGGGCATCACCTTCGTAGCCTCCCTGAGCGGTGAGGACCAGCTCAAGGGCATCATCGCCGGCGGGCTCGGGCTCATGCTCGCCACCATCGGACTGGACCCGATCTCCGGTATTCAGCGCTACACCTTCGGTCAGCTTTTTCTCTGGGATGGCATCGGCCTCGTGCCTATCACTATCGGATTTTACGCGATTCCCGAGACCATTGAGCTGGCAATCTTAGGGACTAGCATCGCCGGCGAGAAGGTAGGAAAACTCGGCGGCGTCATGGAAGGGGCTAAAGATGCCTTTCGTCACTGGTGGTTAGTCATCCGGTGCAGCGCCCTCGGCACCTTCACGGCCATCATTCCCGGCATGGGGGCGGCCACCACCCAGTGGCTCGCCTACGCCCATGCGGTCCAAAGCTCACCCAACAAGGAGCGCTTCGGCAAAGGCGCCGTAGAGGGAGTCTTAGGTCCTGGCGCTGCCAATAACTCTACTTTAGGCGGGAGCTTAATCACGACCATCGCCTTCGGCGTGCCGGCGAGCGTCGTCATGGCGATCCTGTTGGGCGCGTTCATCATCCAGGGCATCGTGCCCGGTCCGGACATGCTGATCCCCGAACCTAAGGGTAAATTAAGCCTGACCTTCTCATTCGTCTGGGTCATCATAATTTC
>DASTOD010000470.1:0-2390 GCA_035762645.1 Binatia bacterium
ACGTACGATCTTGGCAAGCTCAATTCCGCCGATCTCGTAGCGGTGTATTGGGGGGGTAAGGCAATTGCGCACATCATCTTGAGCTTTGGCTTCGAGGGTAAAGACTACCTTGCGGTGTCGATCGAGACGCGCAAAGAAAAGAGCGAGGGCTACTCAACGATGCGGGCTTCTTTCGCGAATACGAGCTGGTGTACATTGTCGCCGACGACCGGGGCCACAAGTCGATTGGCATACTGGGATGTTGGAATAAGAACCAATATTCCAGATTCCGGGAGCGTTATGATTTTCCAGTATTCCGAATACCGAAATAGTGGAAGGAGGATTAAAGAGAGCGTTTGGTGGCGAGGAGATCAGAAGAGTTCAATCCCGCCCGAGGCGATCTCGGCCCAAGGGATGATCTCGATACTAGGAGAGAGATGGCGCCGCTCGCGTGCTGTGGTAACTACCCAGCCCCGGCGCAGGCCGAGATCTTTCATGCACTGTCGGAGGCCAGCCACAGCATATTGGTTGACTGCCGCTCCAAGCTTAATTTCGATGGGCAATATCCGCCGCCCTTCAACGATCAGCAGGTCGACCTCTGCGCCAGCCTGTGTCCGCCAGAAGAAGATCCCCGGCCGAACCAGGCGGCGCGCGGCGAGAGCCACGACTTCTTCGATCACCATGCCTTCGAATGAGGCGCCGCGCTTGGCCCATGTCGTGAGTTCCCTCGACTGGCGCAGGCCGGCCAGGAAGTGCAAGAGACCAGTGTCTCTCACGTAGAGTTTTTGGCTCTTCGTGAGGCGCTTTTGCACGTTGGCGTAGTAGGGACTAAGACGGCGGATCATGTACGCTGCTTCGAGCACGTCCAGGTCTCCCGTTACCGTGTGGGAGGATACAGCAAGCGAACGCGCGAGGTCGGAGACGTTGAGCAGGCTGCCATGGACGTGGGTCAGCATCATCCAGAGCGTGCGCAGCCGGCGCGCGGGCAGCCCCAGGCCAAGTGCCGGCAGGTCGCGTTCGATGAAGGTCGAGACGTAACCGTTGAGCCACTCTGCGCGCGCCCGGGAGTTTCGCAGACCGTGAACCGGCGGGAAGCCGCCCCAGAACCAGCGGTCAGTAGCCCGGGCCGTCCTTGCCAATTCAGAGGCGAGGAAAGGTGTAAGCTCCAGCACCGCGACCCTGCCGGCAAGCGTCTCGGAAACCGAGCGCATGAGCGCCGGGCTGGCCGAACCGAGCAGGAGAAAGCGGCCGTTACCCCGGCCGCGGTCGATCGCGAAGCGCAGAACGGAGAAAACTTCGGGCAGCCGCTGCGCTTCGTCGATCACCACCGACCGAGGATGTGCGTCGAAAAAGCCTTCCAGGTCGGCCGCCAGGATAGAGAGATCGGCCGGACGTTCGAGGTCGAGGTGAGTCCAGGCCGGGAAGACATGGCGTGCGAGGGTGCTTTTGCCGCACTGGCGCGGGCCGACAAGGAGCACGGCGGGAAAGGACCGTAGGAGGGACCGGAGGTGTTCAGTTTGTTGCCGGGGAACATACCGCATACCTTGTAGATTTGCACATGAGGTTCAAATTTACAAGATATGTGGTTCTCGCCTTTAGGCCGTGGTCGCCTCAGCTCACGTTATACGAAGAGAGATAAGCGATGAGAATTCGCATCGAATACTCGCTCAGGCGATGGAATGTTCGCGGTAGGATCATCGTGATAGCGATCGTTCACGGGAACGCTCGCTATATGTCTTGCACCTCAATCGACAGGCTGCCGATGCGTATCAGCAGTTTAAGGCGCAGCCTGGAAAGGCGCTGTTGCTGCTGGGGCTCGAGTTTCTTGTAGCGGCCGAGGCAGGAACTTGGAGTTGTTCGGCGGGGGTAGATCCGCCAAAACCAAGGGGTTCGACGTGAAAATTCTGGTGCGCATTTTGATCGGCGTCATCGTGGCGGCGATAACAGTTTGGGCAGTCGGTGCACTTTATTACTCGCCCCTTGTTCGCGTGCCTTTCCGACCCGTCTTGGCCGCGCTCTTTGCGATCGCGATTCCGCTCGCGTTTGTATTTCTGCCGAATCGCCGTCTGACTTTGCTAAAATTCCTTGTGGCGTTTGTCGTGCTCGTAGTTTTGTATTTTCAGATTTCGGCGTCGAATGATCGAGACTGGCAGCCCGAGGTGGCCGAGACGCCGTATGCGACTATAAATGGCGATATGATCACGGTTCACAATGTGAGAAATTTCCACTACCGGACGGAGACTGACTTCGACCCGCGCTGGGAGACCCGGACGTACGATCTTGGCAAGCTCAATTCCGCCGATCTCGTAGCGGTGTATTGGGGGGGTAAGGCAATTGCGCACATCATCTTGAGCTTTGGCTTCGAGGGTAAAGACTACCTTGCGGTGTCGATCGAGACGCGCAAAGAAAAG
>DASTOD010000471.1:0-19931 GCA_035762645.1 Binatia bacterium
TAAGTTCTCATCGTCTCGTCTGTGCCTAAAAAATTCGACCGTGATCAGCGACCCCAGTGGGGTCACTACCGACTCCTCCATCTCCCAGGGCAAGGCAAAATTCTTGTCATCGTGAAGGTCCTCGTGGACAATCACTTTGACCCGCCGGAGCAGTCCCTCTACGGCAAAGCCGACCGTCACCACCGCGCGCGGATCCGCAAATTCGTTTCCCTGGCGGTAATAAACGCTGTAACCCGCGACCCGGTAGACGCGCTCCAGCGGAATCCGCTCTTTGCCGGCGTTAAATCCAACAGCCATTCGGATGTCGATAGGTGCGCACAGTGCCAATGTCCCTTCGCGCTGGAGCCAGAGCCAGAGCATCGAAAGCGGCGCTTGATCGCGTGCCGATTGACTCAGACTCTCGGTGGATTGGATGCCCAAAGCGTTGCCGAAAGCCCTGACCTCTTGGATGAGATCGCTCGTGTCGCGCAGTAGACCGGCCGCATCGATCTCCTGGCGTTGGGCGGTGTTGCAGGAGATCATGAACGCAAGACAAGCCACGGCGCCAATTCGACGCCACTGACTCGAACCAAAGCGTGCGCGACCGAGAGTTATTAAGGGTGGTGATTCCATCGGTCCGGGGCAGCGGATTAAAGGGCGAAAAATGTGGCGATCGGCGCCCTGCGCGGAATATCGCCAACCTCGACCAGCATCTCCATTTCTGCCTCAGCCAGCTTTTGCTCTTTCTCGGTAAAGGTAAACTCAATCTTTGGGTAGCGCGCCGAAGCGAGAAGCGCTTTCTTATCTCCGCCGTAGCGCCGGATGAAGGCATCGCCGATCTCGTCGAGGTGTTTTTCACTGTACGCGAACGACGCTCGAAACGCTTCGAGAAGCTTTTTCTTCAGCTCCGGATGCTCTTGGAGAAGATCCTCGCGTGCCGCAACCATGTGTTTGATGATCTGGTCGAAACCTGTGAATTTTTTCCACGCCTCGCCGTCGGTGTACAGGCAGCGGACGCCGTCCGCTGCCTCGCCGCGAAAGAAAAAGTGGTCGAGCAGGACAATCGCGTCGACCCGACCGCTTTTGAGCACGTCCAAAAGCTGTTCTTGGGGATGGGATTCCCAGCCGAGCGTCTTGTCGTCCACGCCGTAGACGTGGCGCAGCAAATAACGATGGATGGCGTGCGCCCCCTGATGGGTCGCGATCCGCCGGCCGTCGAGATCTTGCGGCTTCTCGACCGGACCTCCAGCACGTACGAACACGCCGTTTCCTTTCATCGTCGACTTCCATTCCGTGCACAGCCCGACGATCGGAGCCCCTTCGAGCTTGCGGCGGAGAAAGTTCGGGAGGTAGAGATTTGCGACTTGCACATCGCCCCGGATGAGGGCGTCTTCTTGCTCATGACTCGGCGGGTCCGGTAATTCGATCACGTTGATACTTAAACCATCCGGCTTCACCTTGCCGGACGCCAGCGCATAATAGGTGCGGAACATGCAGAACCGGTTTCGATAATGTGCAAACGTCAGATCCATGACATCTCCTATGACTTTGCCACCTCTGCTTTTTTCCTGTTGCAGATATCCAAGGCCGCTGCGGCGTAAACCTTGGTGCAGTTGAGCATGTTTTCGATGCCCACGCCCCGCCTCACACCGGTCGGCGTATCCCATTCCGCCGGAGCTTTTGTCTCCGTCGGATCCACCAGGTGAGTGCCAAAACCCGGACCATAGGTGATCGCCGGCACGCCGTAGGCGGCAATGCGCGACCCGTCGCTGGTAATGCCGTAGCGAATCGGCTTCGAGTAGGGAACCGGCTTACCGAAAACTCGCTTGTGAGCCCTTTCCATCGCTTTCACCAGATATTCGCTCTTGGAAATCTCGTAACCATCCGTTGAAAGGTACAGATCCACCCGGATATCGATTATATCGCTTTCTCTTTTGCGAACCTTTTCGCAGACGACTTCAAGTTCCCGTTTGATGGCCAGAGGCGGCGTGCCGGGGAGCGTCTTCACAATGACAAAGATATCGGTAGTCGGCCGAGTTCCGGGTTTGAAGGGATTCCCCCCTTCGATGGCGCCGATCTGGACCGTCGGTAGCATAAACTTGTGGGGGTATTTCCGTTGGTACTCTCTTTCCCAATCCTGGATCGCCTGGGCGACCCTCGTGGCAGCAAGCACGAATCGGGTGGCTTTGCCGTCGACGCTCACCCGGGCCCAAACCAGCCCCGCGTTGCCGATCTGCAGCTGAAGACCCGTGGGCTCGCCGATGATGCACATATCCGCCATCACGCCGTGGTCCATCATGTAGCGCGCGCCCACGCCCGCTCCCCGGTATGTCTTGCCCTGGAAGCGACCGATCTGCGCCTTTTCGATCTCGCCGACCACTCCCGATATGATAACGTCGCCTTTGAGCTTCAGCCCGGCCTTTTGAATAGCCGAAACGGCCTCGATGTAACACGGGAAGGCCGCTTTCATGTTAACCAGACCGCGGCCGTAGATCCGGTCGTCTTCGACGACGGTTTCCTGGGGATTATCAAAGTGGTCCAGGTGGGCGCAAAACATCAACGTCGCGCCGCCGCCGGTTCCTTTCAAAGTACCGATCACGTTTGGCCTTCCCTTTTCGACCTCCTGATATTCCACCTGCATGCCGAGCTTTTGAAGCTCGCTTCCAAGGTACTCGGCAACCTCTTTCTCTTCACCTGTGATGCTGACAATGTCCGCCACATTGCGAGCCAACTCGACGATCCTGTGGCGGTCCACTTGCTGAAGAACTTCCTCTTCCATTCAGCGCTCCTCTCACCTGTTGCGAATTTTCAACGGACGTTTTTCTGTAGCACACTCGCATCTCGACTGACAAGAATCGTTGTGACAAGAATCGTTGTTGACGGGCGCGGCCGATTTGCTTAAATTGGTAAATTCATGATGGTCGGATTGGATATTGACGGCGTACTCGCCGACTTTCTTTCGCCGTTCTTGCGAATTCTGGAAGGACGCGTCGGCAACGGACCGATCCATCCCGAATCGATCACCGATCCCAGCTTTTTAAATCATCCTCTTTTGTCTACCGAGATCGTATCGGCTTGTATGATCGATGTCTCCAAGGATTCCCGGTTCTGGAGCGACCTGATCCCGCTGCCCTCCCCGGACCAATGGAATGCACTGGAGGCGCTCAGCCAGGATAAGCGATTGGTTTTTGTGACCCATCGATACGAACCGGACACTTGCGATATGAGCCGGGTTACCTGTGATTGGCTAAAAAAACACGGCGTTAGCCGACCCTTGGTCTACTTCACGCAAGGTCACAAGTCGGAGCTTATCGAAAAATTGAAGGTTGAACTTTTCGTGGACGATCGCCACGAGAACTGCCAAGATGTCGCCGACAATACTTCGGCGGTCGTTTTGATGCCGCACCGACCGTACAATCAGTCCTTCAAGCACCCGCGGGTTCAGCGAATTCGCAACTTGGATGAGCTATTCACCTATTTGAAAGACGGAGTACTGGAGTGAAGGAGTGATGGAGCGATGTTTCAAAAAAATTCAATACTCCAGTACTCCAATACTCCAACGACTCCATCGTAACTGATCTGGCCCATCTCTGGATGGAGCCAATCATAGGCATCCTGGAGGAAAGATGTACGGATGGCGCGCCAAGCTCGGTCATGTGGCCCCGTCTCGCGGGGATACGCTGGTCTATGAATTCTACAGAATGCTCCCTGAGGGCTTTATGCTCTTAAACAGCACAGGCACGATCCGTCAGCTGGTCGATGCGGATTTTGAAAGGCAACTTGAGCGCATTGAAGAAGCCGCGCACGACCTCGTGGAAAACAAGTGCGACGCCATCATTATTGGCGGCTCGCCACTGTTTACCAAGCTCGGCTACGGCAGCGATATCGAAATGGGTAAACAATTGACGGCCAAATTCGGGGTGCCGATATCGCCCGGAATCACGGGAGAAGTCGCAGCGTTGAAGTCGCTCAATATCGAAAAAGTCGTGGTCGCCACGCCCCACGAAGACTCTTTGAATCAAAGAATGAAAGCGTTTCTGGAGGCGTCGGGATTCCAGGTGCTAAAGATCGAAGGTTACGGGATACGAAAAAACGCCGATCTGACCGACATGCCCGTGCACGCGGCGTACAAAATTGCCAAGCGGCTTTACGAGCAAGCGCCGCAAGCCGATGGAGTTTTTGTTCCCTGCCCGCGCTGGCCGACGATCACAGATGTCGATCTGTTGGAGCGCGAAATCGGCAAACCCGTGGTTACGAGCTGCCAGGCTTATATCTGGCATGCCCTGCGTCTTGCAAAAGTGAAACAGAACGTCACCGGTTTTGGCCGGCTTATGGCGTCGCTAGCGAACTGACTCCTCCACAGTTCTTTTAAGCAGCAAGGGGCGAGTCATGGAGAGCGCGGTCAGTCCTCGCTGCGCGAGAAATCTCAAATTGCAGATTTCAGATCTCAAAATTTCTTAAATTCGCGATACCTTCCAATCTGAAATTTGAGATTTGTAATCCCAAAGGGCATGACCGCGCTCGGAAGGGCTCGCCCCTTGGGGGTCTACGTCTACTAACCAACGAACTGCAGTAAGCCAACTATTTCTTCGCCCCGCCGAAAACTTCCTTCAAGAGATCGGTGGCGCGCGCGGAGGGGTTGGTCCTGATCTTTTTTTCTTCCTGTCCGACTACCACGAAGAGCCCGTCCGTCGTTTTCTCAGTGACATACTGGTTAACATCGAAGCTGATACTTTTGGCGAAGGGCACGCTCTGATAGCGACCGATCAGTTGATTGTATTGTCGCGTTACCCCAACGTCATTCATCACGTTCTCCACCGTGGGTCTGAAGGCGGAGTGGAGCTTGCCGGAGCTCTTGGTCTTAAAATATTCGGTCGCCGCGGTATCCCCACCATTGAGAATTTTGCGCGCGTCATCGAAACTCATTTGGCCGATGGCATCCCAAAAGATTTCTTTGGCAAAAGGCACCGCCTTTTCGGCCGCGCGATTCATGCTCAAGATGAACTCATCGATTTGCGGGCCATAGCCGACCAAGCGCAACGGCTGCTCGATCGTTTGCAACTGCCTGGGCATAAGGATTTTGATGGCTTTGTTTTTGAAAAATCCATCGACCGTGCCGGTCTGAATGACGGCGTTTTCGGTTCCGATCTTGAGCGCTTCCTGAAGGCCCGAACCGATCTTGACGTCGCTCAAACCGCCGGCGGGCCGCATCGCCCCACCCAAGTCCTTGAGCACTTTATCGAACTGAGCCCAGGCCGCATTCACCGACCCCAGCCATACCGCCGTTACAATTAAAAAACGTAACATACACCCCTCCGCGAACATCTTGCGGTGTTCATCGCGTTCCATGTGTGTTTTATTGAAAAGGTCGACCTGGCGAAGTGGCAGGACGGTTCGGCCCGAGCCCATCCAGCGCGACGGCGAAAAACGCGTCTAGAAGGACATCAAAAATTTCTTGCTTTGCCGCTTCCGGAGCTAACCGGTGGGCCGTCCGCAGCGGCGGGATTGCCTCACGCCACCGGCGCAGGTTGATCATCGAACGGCCAAGATAGAAATAGGCCTGGGCAAAATTTGGATTTTGTTCGGTCGCCACCTGAAAGTAGGGAACGGCCTCATGGTAGTGGCCCTGGTTGAACAACGCCAGACCTTGAGCGAAGCTGTCTTGTCCGTCTTGAAAAATCGACAAGCTCGCGCACGAGCCGGCCCCCAAAGCCAAGACCAGCCAAAGAATCCCTGTCCTCAGTAGCATACCTGCAGCTTTAGACGTTGGGCGCGAGCGTTATATAACGGCGGTGGCCGCGCGGGTCCGGGAGTGGAAGGATTAAACTTATTTGCCGAACGCCGCCTTTAATATCGACTCGAGTTCGCCTCTCTCGTGCAGCTCGTGCAAGATATCACAACCCCCGACAAACTTGCCATCGATATACACCTGAGGAATAGTGGGCCAGTTCGAGTACCGTTTGATGCCGTCTCGGATCGTCGGATCCGCCAACACATCCTCGGTCGCGAAGGGAAGCCCATACGATTTCAAAATGTCGACCGTGTGCGCGGAAAAGCCGCACTGGGGAAACTCCGGCGTTCCTTTCATGTAAAGCATGACTTTGTTCTTTTTCACCTTCTCATCGATCTGAGTGAGCACGTCATCCGCCATTGTCATTCTCCTTCCTAGTTTGGCTCAATTGCCGAGCTTCTCCCACTGTGCCGGACTGTAGGTCTTTAGCGCCAGCGCATGGATTCGCTGGTCGCCGATTGGTTCTTTGAGCGCATCGTTGACCATCCGGTGCTGTTCGATCAGGCCCTTGCCCTCGAAAGCCGGTGACACGATGATGACCTGCCAGTGGTCGCCGCCGCCGGTTAAGTCCTGGGTCTCGATCAAAGAGACCGGAAGCGCTTTGGATAATGTCTGTTTAATCTCTTCTGGAGTAATCATATCGAAAATTTTACCGATTCGGCACCGTGCTTTCAACTGTTCTCGGTTCAGCCTGCCTAGCCGATGGGCCCCTCAAAATCCGGCCGGAGTTTTCTCATCATCTCTCGCAAATCCCTTCGTAACTCATCCAGCGTCGGCCGGCCTAGGTACCAGTAACCACAGTAGAGATTGTGGATGGTAAGGTCCGGCATAAGCGAAAAAGTGTACGGCATCGCCGTGACGCCCCGGCTCTTCGATGTTTCCGTCATGTCGAGAGCTTTTACGACCTTGCGGTCGTGATCGCTCAAAAATGGAAATTCAGCATCCAGCCCGGTACGAAACGCGGCGTTTACCTCCGGGGCATCGACGCTCACGACCACGAGCTTACAGTAATTGATCGCCAGCTCCCTTTGAAATTCGACAAAGTGGCGCAACTGCACCTGGCATTTCCCTCACCAGTAGCCGCGATAAAAAGAAACGATCAGCGGAAACTTGCCGGCGAACTGCGAAATCTTGACAGGCTGAAGGTCATGATCGGTAAGTGCGAAATCGGGAAATTTTTGGCCGATGGTTTGGTTCATTCGGTGGCCTCCCTAATATGGATGACGGAACTATACCTGGAACTCAAAGAAAAGAAAACGCTCCAGATCGGCGGGCATAGTGAGCGATCGCAGAGCGAAGGCTATGACGGTCGCCTCGCCTTGACTTGCCTGCGCCGGGCGTGAAGCACGGGTTCGGTGTAGCCGTTTTCCGCCTCTCTGCCCTTAAAGACCAAGTCCAGCGCCGCCTGAAACGCGATGCTCTGCTCGAAGTGCGGCGCCATGTTGCGATAGTTCGGATCGGCGGCGTTTTGCCGGTCAACCACGGCCGCCATTCGTCTCAAGGTATCGATCACCTGCTGCCGGGTGACGATTCCGTGATGAAGCCAATTGGCAATGTGCTGGCTCGATATGCGCAGTGTAGCCCGGTCCTCCATCAAGGCAACGTTTTTGATGTCCGGGACTTTGGAGCAACCGACGCCCTGATCGACCCAACGGACGACGTAGCCGAGAATGCCCTGCGAATTGTTGTCCAGCTCGTTTTGAACTTCCTCGGCCGTCAGGGACCGCTCCAGCAGCGGCGGCGTGAGAATCGCGTCGAGACTGGCGCGACCTCGACGAGCAAGCTCGTTTTGCCTCTGAATCACGTTCACCTTGTGATAGTGCAGCGCGTGCAGCGTCGCCGCGGTCGGCGACGGCACCCAGGCGGTGTTGGCGCCGGCTTCGGGGTGGCCGATTTTCGTTTGCACCATCTTGCGCATCTCGTCCGGCATGGTCCACATGCCTTTGCCGATCTGCGCCTTGCCAACGAGGCCGGTTTCAATCCCTATATCCACGTTCCAGTCTTCATAGGCGCTGAGCCAGGGTTGGTTTTTAATTTCCATCTTGGGCAATACGGGACCGAGCTCCATGCTCGTGTGGATCTCATCACCGGTACGGTCGAGGAATCCCGTATTGATGAACACCACCCTCTCCTTGGCCGCGCGAATCGATTCCTTCAAATTGACCGTGAGGCGGCGTTCTTCATCCATGATGCCGATTTTTAGTGTATTCCTTTCCAAACCGAGAGCATCCTCGACTCGTCCGAACAACTCGACCGTCGCTTCGACCTCCTCGGGGCCGTGCAGCTTTGGTTTGACGACGTAGATGCTGCCGGTCCGGCTGTTGCGGTATTTTCCATCGCGTTTGAGATCGTGGAGCGCGGCGAGGGCGGTCATCATGGCGTCGAGAAATCCTTCCGGGATCTCCTCGCCGCCGGAGGTGGTGACAGCGTCCGTGTACATGTGGAGGCCCACGTGGCGCACCAGCAGCAGGCTTCTGCCCTGTAGAGTCACCTCTTGCCCATCGGGACCTGTGAAAGTCTTGTCGGGATTGAGGCGCCGTGTCATCTCCCGTCCGTTTCTTTCGAAGGTAGCCTCCAGCGCGCCTCGCATGATGCCGTTCCAATTGCCATAGACTTTTGCTTTGTCGGCGGCGTCGACGGCCGCCACGGAATCTTCGCAATCTTCGATGGTCGTGATCGCTGCCTCGAGCAGAACGTCCTTCACGCCCGCCGGGTGGGACTTTCCAATGGGATGGTCGCGATCGATTTGAATTTCGACGTGCAGCTCGTTGTTCCGGAGAAGAATGCTTGCCAGGTCGTTCGCCTTTGTCTGAAACCCGACAAATTGACCCGAGTCGGCCAAACCGACTTCGCCGCCGTCCTTGAGAGTCGCGACGAGCCGCTTTCTGCGGCCTTCGTCTCTGAGCGAGAAGCGCGCGACGTCGGAGAAGCGGCCGCGCTCCAGACCGATGGCCTCGTCTAAGAAAGCTTCCGTTGCAGCGATAACTTTCGCTCCACGCCGCGGGTTGTAGGCTTCGCCCTTCTCCGCTCCGTCCGCTTCGGGGATGACATCGGTGCCGTACAGCGCGTCATATAGGCTGCCCCACCGGGCGTTTGCGGCGTTGAGCGCGTAGCGGGCGTTGTCGAGCGGAACCACGAGCTGCGGGCCGGAAACCTGCGCGATCTCTCGATCGACATTGGCCGTAGCGATTTTAAACTCCTCCCGCTCGGGAAGCAGGTAACCGATCTGGCTGAGAAAGGCTTTGTATGTTTTCACATCGATAGGACGCCTCTTGTGAGCCAAGCACCACGCATCGATCTGTTCCTGCAACGAACTGCGTTTTTGCAAGAGTGCGCGATTCTTCGACGCGAGGTCTCGAACGATCTCGCTTAACGAGCGCCAAAAGGAATCGGGCTCCATGCCGGTGCCCGGCGCAATCTCGTCCCGGACCAATCGATACAATTCTTCCTTGACCCGCAGGCCGCCTATTTCGACAGCGTTCGACATAACCGTTCTCCTACTTTATTTCATAACCGAAAGTCTCTTTCGCGCCAAGGCGCGGCTTTGAGTCTATGACCTTACTGAGAAACTCACAAGGGCTTCGGTTTCCTTCCGTTGCCCTGAACCGCCAGTCCGCCTTCGTACGGGCTCGCGACCGCCACCGTTCGTGCCATTTGATCAAAAAGATTCCCTCCTCTTCTCGCTAGCACCAAAATCGACTCGTAATGGCGCAGAGAGGACGGAGTTTCTGGCAATTTTGACCTGTCCTGCGGGACAGGACTTTCAATAGTCACAATCGCCTTGCCCCTTTCGGTAACGGAGTAGGAAAACTGCTGACAGCTCGCGCCTGCAGGTGATCGGGGCCGGCGGGCATGATTTCTGCTCCCGCACCGGATTGATTGAATCACTGAACCATCGTTGCCGGATTGGACCTTTGCGCCGTATGCTCAATGCTTGGGTGCAGCGTCTAAATCCTGTGAACGTTAAAAAGGAGGGTTATATGAAGTCCGTGAACACAGATCTTGAAAAACTGAGTTTTTGGCAGCTCGTGTTCGCTCAAAGCAAGGTTAACGGTGCCACTTACCATGGAGAACAGCTCCCGGGGCGTAATTGGAATTGGCCGAAGGACACCTATCTCCAGAGGAAGCTGCAGCAGTCGCGTTGGAACCAATCTCTGGACAGGGCCAGTTTCAATTAATGTGCCGCTCGCCGCGATGACTCCTTCGATTAAACCTCCGATACGAAGAGCGGCGTCACTGAACTCCATGTCGTTCAGTGATAGGCCGGCATCATCGAAAGAGCCTGGCCTCATTTGTTAGCCCTTTCAACCAGCGCAGGCACCGATTCAGACTAACCTTCGCCCGCAACGATGTCCGGCAATCAATGGCGAGGTTGGAGGCCCGAGCTACGGCTCGGGCCTTTTTTTTGGATTAAAACTAATCAAACAACTCCTTTTCCCATCTCACCGACAGGTCGTATCGCCGTTCACAAGTGATCGGATTAGGTATTCTCACGCCGAAGATTAGCGAAAGCCCCGGCTGCATGGACCACCCGGCCCCCTACAAGCGTCAGCACTGACTCCAGGCCGCGTATCTGGTCTTCCGACACGGTCAAGTAGTCCGCGTTGAGAACAGCCAGATCGGCGAACTTATCCCTTTCAATCGACCCTTTCCGATCTAAATCAAAGGTGAACCAGGCGCCGCCTACCGTGTACAGTCGAAGCGCTTCCTGCCGTGTCAGGCTTTG
The DNA here is from genome assembly GCA_035762645.1 of Binatia bacterium. Taxonomy (GTDB): domain Bacteria; phylum Desulfobacterota; class Binatia; order UBA9968; family UBA9968; genus DASTOD01. The sequence continues at coordinate 10,497 of DASTOD010000471.1, forward strand.
ACTGCGGTCCCGGATCGGCGCCCCGGCGAGCGTCTTTCCGGTGACCAGCCACCAAAGCGCCAGGAAAGGCGAGTAATTGGAAGCAGTGATTGTAGCCGGGCTGTAGTGTCCATGCTGAGCAGGTCTGCCGGAGACTTGATCGATGGGGCAACGATAAGCTCGTGAACGGGCCGATCATGCGTGACCGAAATGACCTTAACGGGCAAACCGCGCAGAGCTGCGGCCAAACCGCTGCCGGCGTGACAGGTGACGTCGATCTCGCCCGCCATGAGGCTACTGATACCAATGATTCCCCGGACCACCAGCACCTGTAGGTCAAGACCCTCCTGGGAAAAAAAACCTTTTTCCTGCCCATAATAGAGATGGGTGTAACTCAGAGTGGGGCCCGGAATGCTTATGTAGAAGCGCTCTGCCGCAATCGGGCTATTCGCAAGGAAAAGCAAAAAGGCTACCAGAACACAAGTCCACGTCGATTGGCGGAATCGCATAGAGGCCTCCTTCGGGTCTCCGCTGTCATTAGCCTCCGCTTTGACTGTCAGAGACTATGCCGCGGGCCTCGATTCTGTCAACTTGTGCAGAGATTGGAGTGCGCGTTGACAACCGCATTCGACCCGCACTACAGTTGTCCCTGTTTCTAGAACTTCTGGTTATGCAGTTGACGCTCTCGATCCATCCAATAACGGAGATCCGGTTCGCCAACTCCACTCGGCTGGACGACACCACCCTGCTGGTGAACGCCGAAGCGTTGCGCCCGCTGCTGCTTTCGGACGAATCCCTCGCCGCCGTGGATTTTGCCATAGCCCGTCCCGGCGAAAGCTGCCGCGCAGGACCGGTTTTCGATATCATCGAGCCGCGGGCCAAAGCGCCGGGTTCCAACCCGGATTTTCCCGGCGTGCTGGGCGCGCCCATGACCGCCGGAATGGGGACGACTCATATCCTCAAAGGCGCGGCGGTAACCGTGCTAAGAGAAAGGCCGGTGGGCGACTCACGCGGCGCGGCGGGCTACGTGTTGGAAATGAGCGGAGCGGCGGCCGAGGGTTCGCCTTACGCCGCGCTCCATCATTTGATCGTGATGCCTCGGGCGCGATCAGGTCTAGCGGGACACGCGCAACAAAAAGCCTATCGCCTGGCAGGCTTGAAAATCGCTGTTTATCTCGCGCAAGCGGCATTCGATCATTCTCCCGCTTACACGCAAACCTTCGAAGCCGTGGGTCCGGTCGACAGCGGCCCGGGCGGATTGCCGCGGGTCGCGTACGTCGGCCAGATTTTTTCGCGGCAGCGAAAGCCGGAGTTGAACGAGCCAATCCTCTACGGCACAGACACGGACGGCATGCTGCCCGTTGTGCTTCATCCGGATGAATGGCTCGATGGCGCGGTGCTGCCGTCGTACCACAGTTCGCTCGGCGGCGCGGAGACCTACTTCTATCAAAACCATCCGGTGATCACGGAACTTTATCGGCGGCATCACGCGCGTGATCTCAACTTTGTCGGCACCGTCGCGACCATTGCTTCCGCGGATAACTTCGACCGCGAACGAAACTGCCAATTTGCCGCGAATTTAGTCAAATCGGCACTGCAAGCGGACGCCGCCGTGTTGACCAAATTTGGCGGCGGCGTACCCCACACCGATCTGTCGGAAACGGCGCGCTTGTTAGAGAACATGAACATCAAAACCGCCGTGCAGGTGACGGATCTCGCTCGGGACCGGCGCGTCGAATCCGCGCTGCTGTTCAACTTTGCGGAGGTAAATGCCATCGTTTGCATTGGCGGCAACGGCACCACATGGACGGCGCCGCGCGTGGATCGCGTGATCGCCGCCAACCGGGATATAGCTGACGCGCTGCAAGGGCCGCTCGAACTCGGTGCTCTCAATGTAATCGGCGTCGCTAATCAACAGGGAGCGTCGCGGCTGAGAGCTATGGTCTATTAGCAGGCTGCTGAAAAAGCCTCATATGCTTAAACCGATTGCCCTGAGCATCGTCGAAGGGTGCGCTCAATCGCCTCGCTTCGACGTACTGGCTGAGTACGCCTCCGCTCGTCGATTTTACGCGCGCCTCGCCTCTGAGATCTTTTTGAGCAGCCTGCAATCAGAGTTTTTCAGCACAGTGCCGGGGAAACACAGCGGCAGAGTACCTCAACGTCAAAGGGGGTTCCATTTCACCAGCCTGCACGGAGTTTTGAGATGCGAATCGTCCACTATCTGAATCAGTTTTTCGGCGGCCTCGGAGGAGAAGAGAAGGCGGGGACTCCACTCGACTTGCGCGACGGCGCCGCCGGTCCGGGCAAGTTCCTCGAGCCGCTCTTCGGTGGAGACTCGAAAATAGTGATCACGCTGGTTTGCGGCGATAACTATGCCGTCGAAAATCAGGAGGCGATGGTCGCGCGCGCCCTCGAACGGATCCGGGACGCAAAGCCGGATCTTTTTGTCGCAGGTCCATGCTTTCAGGCCGGCCGATATGGCTTGGCTGCAGGCGCGCTTTGTTCTGCAGTCCAATCGAATTTAGGGATCCCGACGATCACCGGCATGAGCGAGGAAAATCCCGGAGCCGACCTCTACCGCGAGAAGTTGTACATCATCGACTCTGGCGCGAACGCGGCGAAGATGCGCGACATCTTGGTCAAAATGGCGCGCCTGGGACAGAAGCTCGTGGCCAAAGCTGAAATCGGTCGGCCGCGTGATGAAGGCTATCTGCCGCGTGGACTCATCCGCGATCAGTTCGTCGAGCAGACGGCGGGGAAGCGGCTCGTCGATATGGTGCTCGCGAAAGTGACGGGCGAACCGTTTGAGTCGGAAATGGCGCCGACGGCATTTGCTCCCGTCACGATGCCGCCTCCGCTTGCGGATATTTCCAAGGCAACTTTCATGTTGATCACCGACGGGGGGCTCGTGCCCAAAGGAAATCCCGACAAGATCCAGGGTTCAGCCGCTACGCGGTGGGGCTCCTATGCGATCGCCGGCTGCGATGACCTCAAAGGCGAAGACTACGAAATTTCCCACGGCGGGTATGATCCCCAATTCGTTCGCCAAGATCCGGATCGATTGGTGCCACTCGACGTCATGCGCGAGCTCGAAAGAGAAGGCGTGATCGGAAAATTGTATGATGCGTTCCTCTCCACTTCGGGATTGGCGAATCCTCTGTCAAACACGCGCCGTATGGGCCGCGAGATGGCTGAAAGGGTAAAACGGCTCGGAATCGATGCGGTCATCCTCACTTCGACGTGAGGGACGAGCACGCGCAGCGGCGCTGCGATCACAACGGAGCTCGAAAAGGCCGGCATTCCGACAGTTCACATCACCTCCGCTCTTCCGGTCGCGAAGATGGTCGGCTCCAACCGGATTGTGTTAGGCAACGGCATTGTTCACGTGGTGGGCGATGCCACCGTCGCGCCGGAACAAGAAAAGGAGATCCGGCGAAATCTGGTGCGCCGGGCCCTGGAAGCGTTGCAATCGCCGGGTAAACCGGAGTAGCCACACTTTTCGGCGGTGAGGGGAATGTTAGAAACTGTATCGGAATAATGCTGGCAGTTCGTCGACCAAAGTTGTATAAATAAGTAGCACATCAAGTACGAGGGGCGAATAAACAACGCTGCCTCTGTAATCTCGACAACATTTCGGTTCAGTGGAACCATCGGTGAGCCACCTCACCCGTGCGGTCAGATCATGCGTGTATTTTTGATTCACATTCGCGACCCTCAGTTCTATGCGCTGCCGGCGGCGAGCCGTGCCAAGAACGGTAATATTCGGGTCATGGGCTTTCCGCCCATCGGTATTATGTCGCTCTCCGCCGTGATCAAACGGGCGGGCCATGAATGCGTCATGTTCGACCAAGCGAACCCGGAAACTCCCAATGAGTTCATCATCCACGAGATGCGTCGTCAGAAGCCTGACTTGGTCGGCATCAGTTTCTTGAGCACTACGAGTTATCCCTACGCTAAGATTCTCGCGCGTCAGATCCGTGCAGCCGATGCTCACGTGCGGCTGGCGTTCGGCGGTGTATTCGCCACGTTGAATACCCAATTGGTCAAGCTTCAATGTCCGGAGGTGGACTTCGTTTGCCGCGGCGACGGAGAGCAATTGATTCTGGATCTTCTGGAACGTCTGGACGATCCAAACGACGTTGCCGGCGTCACTTGGGCCAAGGACCGAAGAGTGGTTCAAAATCCCAACCGAAAACTCGACCGCGATCTCGACCAGTGGCCGTTCCCGGACCGCGAGAGCCTTCCCCTGGATTTCGTCGAGTCGATGCCGCTGGACGTGCCGGCGGTTTTGTCCATGGAGCGCTTCACGACGATGCAGACGTCGCGCGGCTGTCCCTGGCCGTGCGTGTTCTGCGATATCCCGATTTTCAATGAAGGTAAGTGGCGCGCGCGCAGTCCACAACATGTCGTTGACGAGTTCAACCACCTGCAGGCGCTGGGCTACGGCGCCGTTTACTTCGTCGACGATCACTTTCTTTTGCAGCCCAAGCGGATCGAGGCGATCTGCAAGGGCATCAATGAAAGCGGCGTCACCATCCAATGGGGCTGCGAGGGGCGTGTGGATTCCACGGCACAGCACCTGTTCCCGGCGATGGCCAAGGCCCACTGCCGCACCCTCATGTTCGGAATTGAGAGCGGCAGCCAGAAGGTACTCGATAGGCTGAAGAAGGACCAAACGCTGGCGGAAGTGGAAAGCGCGGTGAATAACGCCAAAAACGCCGGGATAGAGATCGTGCACGGTTTTTTTGTCGTCGGGAGCCCGGACGAGACGGTCCAGGACATGCGGGCCACATTTGATTTTGCGGCTAAGCTCCGGCTCGACACCTTCGGCTTCAATCGGCTATGTGTCTACCGTGGCACTCCGCTCTGGCAGGAATATCTGTCGCGCGGTTTAGTCGATGACAACACCGATTGGTACAAATATTTCAAGTGCTCGGAAATCGATCCCACTTGCCTCCCCGGACCCGTGATCAACGACGAGCGCAGCATGGGTTTGCGGCGGCTGTTCGCGTACAAACTGTTACACTATCCCGTGCAGACTTTCCGCTTGTTGCGCCGCTTCATGCGTCACATGCCAATGCGCGACGTGCTCTACCTGATCATCAAGCCCTTTCTCGGCAAGAAGCGAGGACTCACCAGAAACGAGATACTGTCGCGCGCCGTCGAGCACCAGATGTTGAAGGATGCGGCGGCAAACCTCACGAACGTTCCCGATGCTATGTTGGAAACTGTTATAGCGGGCGAGGACGCAAGTCGGAAGGCTGGAGTTTACTCCTAGCGGACTGAGAAACGAGACTAAGCGTACTTGCAGCCCTCCATAAACCAGCTAATCCGTGTCTTCCCAGCCGTATTTTCCCCTTAGCTTTACGAACCGGCACTCGCCCAAATACTCCTCTCGGATTCCTTCCCCGTCTTTGCGAATGCGCACGAGCGTTTGAAGCTCCTTTTCACCCATCGGCAACACCAGATAGCCGGGCGTTCTTAACTGTTCAAGGAGCGGACGGGGAATACAGGGTGCAGCGGCGGAGATCACAACGGCGTCATAAGGAGCATGCTCCTCCCAGCCAAGGGTTCCGTCACCCACTAGGACCGACACGTTCCTGTAGCCCAGGCCGGCCAAGGTAGCGCGGGCTTTCACGGCAAGGTCTTCCAGTACCTCGACAGAAAAAACCTCCGCACCTAGCTCGGCCAATACCGCCGCCTCATAACCTGAGCCGGTTCCGATTTCGAGCACTCTCTCCGTTCCTTTGAGTTCCAGCGCTTCGACCGTAAGGGCCACCATGTAAGGCTGCGAAATGGTCTGACACGCGCCGATGGGCAAAGGACGATCGTCATATGCCTGTTCCCATAATTCGTCTTCAATGAACAAGTGACGGGGTATCTTGCCCATCGCCCAAAGCACGCGAGGATTTTTTATCCCCCTGATGACAAGCTGTTCCTGCACCATTCTTTCGCGTGCCTCGATGTAGTCGAAAGTCATTGTCCGCTTTCCTGATTTCCGGATGAATTGTATTTCTCAGCTAAATGCTATTTTATCCGCCGACCGGATTCAACGCTCATTACCCGCATCTCTATCCTCCCCTACTCCTTGTCTCCTGGTCTCCTTGTCTGATTGTCTCCTGGTCTCCTGGTCTGATTGTGCGCTGTTGCGCTGTACGAATAATTGAAGTTATAGTCCGGGCGAATTCCGAGGCGTTAAGACTCGCGCGATCCTGTGAGGCAAGCGCAGCTCAATTTCAAACGAGGTCACGATGAAACCCGTCCAACTTTTCTGCTGGCATTTTATGGCGTATCCCTACCTTCCGAAGGATTTTGATCAGCGCTACGGCACCGGGTGGGTCACGGTCCCCAACAGCCTTTGGGATAATTCTAAAGCGCGCGGGCTCTATCAGGAGTACATCGATCAACTGGCGTACGCCGATGAGCTGGGTTTCGATGGCATGGTGCTCAACGAGCATCATCAAAACATTTACGGCTTGATGCCGTCGCCCAACATGATCGCCTCGGCGCTGACGCAAAGAACATCGCGCGGAAAAATCGTGATCCTCGGGAACCTCCTGCCATTGCATCTGAATCCGATGCGCGTGGCCGAGGAATACGCGATGCTCGATCAGATGAGCAATGGGCGGTTGATCGCCGGTTTCGCTCCGGGCGGCGGGCCGGAAACTTTCAACTACGATGTGCCTTCGGCAAACACTCGCGAGAAATTCTGGGAAGCGGCCGATCTGATCGTGCGCTCCTGGACGGAGGACGGCCCCTTCGCGCACGAAGGCCGATACTTTCCGCTGCGCTACGTCAATCTATGGCCCAAACCTTTGCAAAAACCCTTCCCTCCCGTTTGGATCCCGGGCTCGCGCAGTCCTTCCACTCTTGTCGAAGTCGCCAAGCGCGGGTTTTGTTATTTTCTCTCGTCGCGCAGTCACGGCGGCGAGACGCACAAAGCGCAGCAGGAATTTGCCGCCGTACTCGAGCGCCACGGCGACCACTACCATCCTTTCCGTTTCGGCATTCTCATGTCCGTTTACGTTTCCGAGAGCGACCGGCAGGCTCGCGAAGAATGCGAAGAGGGTGTTTGGTACTTTTTGAAAAATTGTCTCAAAGGCCATTTGCGGCGCGAGGGACGCCAACTCACGTTTGGGCCCGGCGTGCCGTACATCCCGGCTCCGGCATGGAAAGAATACTTGAACGGCTATAAGCCCGGCCGCAAGCTGCTCGGTGATGTTGAAAATTGGGAAGAGCTGGACGCTTCACAATCGATCATGGTCGGCAGCCCTGAGACGGTTTACCGGCGCATCCGGCAACTTATCGAGCGGGCGAAGGTCGGAAACCTCCTCATCCAGTTTCACATCGGAAATCTGCCCAACGATCTCACGCGCAAAAGCATGGCGCTATTTGCGCACAAAGTAGCCCCGGCGCTGCGCGAGGACTCTGTCCAATTGTTTCAACAGCAGTTCCCGGGCGCGACGATCGAGCGCGCGGTGGAGGCGCTCCTTTGAGCGAGCGCGCCGTCGAAATCAATCAACGCAAAGTGTGGGCCCTGGAAAGCGGGAGCGGGGATCCGCTTCTGTATCTGCACGGCTTTGCCGACGTTCACAGTGTGAAAGATCGTTGGCTGCCGTTCCACGAACAATTGGCACGGCACGCGCGGTTACTTGCGCCGGCCCATCCCGGCTGCGCGCAAACCGACGAAAACAAAGACATCGATGGTATCGAAGACGTCGTCTTTCACTATTTGGAGGTGATCGACGCTTTCGGGCTCGGCAGTTTCGATCTCGTGGGCGCGTGCGTGGGCGGCTGGATCGCCGCTGAGATCGCGGTGCGCCACCCCGAGAAAATTCGTAAGCTCGTCTTGATCGGCGCGACCGGCCTGTTTGTGGAGGGAGCGTTGATCGGCGATTTGTTCATGATGGCGCAGCCCGAGCGCGGCTCGAGCTACGCCGGACTGAGAAACATGCTTTTTTCAGACGCCGATCACCCGGAGGGGTTGGAGCTTTTTCCGGACGGGATGGGCCGGCTTGAAGATGAGCTGCGGCGATATCAGATGCTGCGGTTCGCCTCGCGCATCGGCTTCAGGCCACCTTACTTCTACAATCGCGCGCTGCGAAACCGGCTGCGCCGCATTGCAGCGCCGACACTGGTCCTCTGGGGAGAAAACGACCACATGGTGCCGCGCTCGCACGGCGAGACCTATGCGCGGAGCGTCCCGCAGGGGCAAACACTGCATGTTATTGCCGGTGCCGGCCACAGTGTTCATGTAGAAAAGCCCGACGTAACGGCAAAGATGATCCTCGATTTCTTGCGACCTGACCCTCTACCGGCGAACAGCTGATTCATCCCGCATCACGGACCGGCTCGTTGCCAAAGCGTCTTTACTTTGTTTGGGAGCTATCGCTTGTGGTGTCGAGTGGAGGGCTTTGTTGGCCGGGTGCGCTCGAACTCACGCCCGCAGACAACTTGACGCCCAGTCTTTCAGCGGTCTGCTGATCCAAAGAGCCGGTGACCATGAGGTTGTTTTGTTTCTGGAATTCACGAAGCGCTTCTTGAGTCTGGCTGTCCATCTTGCCGTCTATGGGACCCGGATTGAGGCCTTTCGCTTTCAAGGCTTCTTCCGCCCTCCTGATCTCATCGGCCGAAGCGGTCACTTGTTGGCTTCCGGCAGCCAATGGTTGCTGCTTGCTTTGCGCCGCCGGCGGCTGAGTTTCGGTACCGCCTCCGGAACCCTTCGCTTCTGAAGCGCGTTGTTGCTGTTGGCTGGTCTGCTTTGTTTGCTCGGTCTTGATTCTTTCAACGAACTCCTGGTTCATGACCAGAACCAACTCGCCTTCCTGGCGCTTCACCGAAAGTTGCTCCCAAGGCACCGAGACCCGCTGCTCGCCAGTTTGAATGCCTAAAAAGCCACCGCGGCCCAGGGCGATATCGGCGCGCACTAGCTTTCCGCTTTTTGGATCGAGCATGAGGTTTTTGACCGTGCCCATCTGTTTGTTGTCGCGGTCCAAGACCTTGCTGTTGACCAGCGCCTGCACTGAGATCATCGTCTCCGTTCCTTCGGCTTTCGGAGAAATCTCTTGAGCGTACAAATACGCAGGGAGAGACAGTGCAAGAGCTATCACCGCAAAATTGACTCTGATATAAAGCATGACCTAGTTCTCCTTTCGAACTTATTCGTTCCCAGCGCCACAAGCAACAAGAAAGTGCAAGCTACGTACCAGACTTTCTGAGTCCATTTTCGACGAGAAGACGGGATTTACGTCCTAAGCGCGCGACAAGAGCGCTGGGTTGAGGAATCATGGCTGCGACAGTCTTGCGGCCGCGGCCCGTTTGACTCGCGGTCTGACCGACGCTAAGTTAATGAACAATCCGTTGAACTTAGGCAACTACCCACTTGCCTGGTCGCAGCTACAACCAATAACATACATCGGTAAGGAGGCTTTATGGACCATCCCACTTCCGCAACAT
>DASTOD010000472.1:0-8644 GCA_035762645.1 Binatia bacterium
CGAGCAAATTCGTGAGCTGATTGTTCAAAGTTACCGCCTGATTTACAGAGTTGATCGATCACAAGTGACAGTTGTTGCAATTATCCATGGTGCTCGAGATCTCAAGGCGCTCTGGGCAAGAAGGAATCGGTAACCCGTTGAGCTGTGAGACGGTTTATCAAACGACCTCCCTGAATCCCACATCTCTCCGATCCAGTAAATGAGCCGCTGTTCAAAGTTCAAATGTTCAATGTTCAAGAAGCTCTGAATCCACAGAAATCGTCCAAAGACCTCGAAGCCGCCGTCGAACAGTTCGTCGAGCTCGCAAATAATTTAGCTGTGGATCCTGCCAAGGAATACTAGCTTCCCCCCTTTTCTCCGGCGACTGTCGTGTAGCAAACGCTGACAATCGTAGCAGCTTTTGTTTGGGGCCGAATTTTCGTTGTTGAGCGGCGCAAAAGATTATAAAATTATCGACTCCTGTGAAACCGTCATAGACTGACCGGCTCTGATAGTTAGAAAAACCATGAACAAACCTTGGCCTTTTGACCAGGCAGAAAATGTCGCGGCCATTACAACTAAACAGGTGCTCGAACAAGGCTTTCCAGTTCTTCGCGTTGTTCACTATTCAGATGATCATTCGTGGGCCTTTACTTGCGGAACAACGGATGATCCAAAAGATGCAAAAGTCGTTGGTATGGGGCAAATTGTGGCCATGGACGATACCTTAAGAGAAATTGCCGATCTTCCGGTCGGTTGGGGCGCATCGCGAAAGAAAGTTGGTGGTCCATGGCAACGTCGTAAAGATAGTGAACTCTAAGACGTCGAAAGGCTCTCGACAGCGTGAGAACGAGAGACGGGGAGTTGACCGAATGGCTGGAATCCACGCCAGAAGTCTCCATACGACTTCGACCCCGTACCACGCTGTGTTAAGAGCTTCGGCGTTGTTGACGATCTTCGCCTTGATGACTCCGGCGTCTCTGCAGGCCGCGGAGCGATGGTTCCTGATGTCCCGCCATGGCGATTGCGTGGATGTGGGAACTCTGAAGCGCAGAATTCCCGATATCGGTGAAGTCAATGACCCGGACGCCTTCGCTAGTTTCATGCGGCAGAAGGGATACCAGGTGACCTCCACCCGAGCCTCTGTGCCCAAAGGGAAGGCCCACGAAGTGAAGGTGCCGGAAAAGGAATTGTTCCTGGTGTTCGTTACCCGGGAACTGTGCGGCGGTTCTAAGGCGCGATGACCGTCGAAGCTGCCCTCGAAATATTTTGCGAAACCGCCCTTGATCCGAGAACCCAAGATGATGCTGCCAGGATCGCGCGCAATAAATGCATTGGCGTAGTCAGTGTCACGGACTTTATCTTCTTGTAATTGTCGCGTTCGTTTTTGCGTGCGGCGGGGAGCGATTCGATTCTATCCGCAACATTCGTTCTGGAGGGGAGACCATTATTTGCTTTGGCGACAGCCTCACGGAAGGGGTCGGCGCGGGATCGGGCGAGGATTACCCCTCGGTGTTGTCTCGCGAACTGGGCCTACCCGTGATCAACGCCGGCCGGCGCGGGGATACGACTGCACGGGCACTCGATCGGATTTCCGATGCCGTGTTGAGCAAAAATCCTCGGCTGGTGATCGTATTATTAGGCGGCAACGATTTCTTACGTCAATTGCCACGGCAAGAAACCCGAAAAAACCTTGAAGAAACGGTACGAAGCATACAGGCCCACGGCGCAATGGTGGTGATCGCCGGCATGAAATTGGGGTTCTTTACCGATGAATATGGTTCGATCTTTGAAGAGACCGCGCAACGGTATGGGGCGCTTTACGTTGCTCAAGTGACGAAGGGCATTCTCGACAATGCGCGACTGAAGCACGATCCGATTCATCCCAACCGCGCAGGGTATCGTTTGATTGCCGAGCGCCTCGCCGAGAAGGTCAAGCCGCTCTTGCGCGAGGCAGACCGGCTGAGGAGTAAGTGAACAGCGCAAGACCTCGAAACCGTTCTCAACCCCGCGCCATCGCGAAAGTAGAGAGCGGTTCAAAGGTTCAAGGAGACTGTCGAAGACCTTCGGCGCCGCGGTCCGTGGTATCAAAAAAGAAACCGGCACGCGGCCTGTTGTGCTGCATCGCCGAACCTGCATTTCAACGCGCATTTGGCAGTTACCAATTACGAAGCACCGGGGGATCAAGCATGAGCGAACACCGCGAGCGAATGATGGGTGCCTTCAAGTCCCGCTTTGTGCCGGCTCTCCGGAAGCGCGGATTCGTCGGATCCTTCCCTCATTTCCGCCGACGTCTGCCGGACCGCGTCGACTACCTGATGGTGCAGTTCTACAGCGCTGGCGGCAGCTTTTTTCTCGAAGTCGGGCGGACCGGCCCCGATGGCTTGACCGAGGGGCCGTGGAAGGAACTGCCGGTCGACAAGATCACCGTTGGCCACATCTTCCATGACAGGCGACGGCTCGAGCCACGCGACGCGCAAGGCGGCTGGCGCGGCGGGGATTCTTTCGAATTCGGCCCGCGCAGCTACGATCCGCCCGAGCCGGTCAAGCCGCAGGAATTTTACGACGCCATCGCCGACCAGGCGCTCGCGATCTTCGACGTCACGGGCGAGCCCTGGCTCGCCCGTCCGGAGCCGCCCGATTCCGGTGCGGCCCGTTCGAAGCTTGATGCTCCGGCTCCCTGGCCGCTGGGCGAGGGGCCGTTCGCCCGCTTCGCGACCCTCTTTCCCTGGAATCGGCCGAACATGCGGATCGCGTGCCTGCTCGCCGGCCCGGAGCCGCCGCTCTACCGTTGGGAAACCTGGCGGAAGATCGTCACGCCGATGACCGAACTCGCCGACCTTCTGCCACGGCCCACGTCGATCCGCTCCTTTCAGCACCGGCCGGGCGAGTCGAAATGGCGGCCGTTCGGCCGCTTGTCCTGGAGCGAGGCCAGCAACCGCAAATGGACCACCGACTATCTAGAAAAGCCTGAGCCAGTCGAGTTCGAGGCGACCGAGATTTGGTCGCCGAGCCGCAGCACCTGGGCCGAGGAAGGCAAGAACCCCGAGCTCTACGCCAAGATCGACAGGAACATCCCGTGGGAGACGCAAGGCTTCATCCTCGCGTTGCGCCGCGACATGCTGAAGTCGGCTCCCGGCATCGCCGAGGCCGCCGGCCGGGTGATCGACGCGGTCACGGCCGCCTTGCCCGGCGTACGCCGCGTAATGTTCGACCGCGCGTGGAACGAGAAGCGTCTGTTCGCGGTCATCGCCCAGAACCCGCTCGACTACACCGGCTCGCGAGAAGTGATGGCGTGGGCCGAGGCGCACCCCAGGACGCATGTCGCCTCGTTCGCCGCGAAATAAGGCGAAGTCCACATCCGTGCCAAAACTCGGCGTCCATTCGATAGGACGTGATGAGATACTCGTCAGCTCACAAGATGATCTGGGTTTTGTCTACCTTCTATACCAGCTACTCGAGTAGTCGGGAAAACATGGACTAAGGGATATTGGGGGCTATCCAACTTTCCTCGGCGCTCCTACGCCTGACGTTGATGTCATGACGTTGTAACGTTATGATACCCGTGTGAGTTTACCGAAACGAGCAACCGTTTATTTCGAGCCCGAGATCCACCGAGCCCTGCGACTCAAGGCAGCAGCTACCGATCGTTCCATTTCTGACATGGTCAATGACGCTGTGAAACTGGCGTTGGCCGAGGATGCGGAAGATCTGGCTGCGTTTGAAGAACGTGCTCACGAAAAGAGCGTCGACTTTGAAACCGCGCTGAGGTCGTTGAGGCGGCGTGGCAAGATATAGGTTGTCATTAAGCCGTCTGCAAGCAAAGAGATTGAGGCCGTTGGACAAAAGAAAGACCGACAACGAATTGTCTTACGGATTCAATCTCTTGGCGAAAATCCCAGATCGTTCGGTTGTGAAAAGTTATCAGGTCAGCTCGACCTGTACAGGGTGCGAGAGGGTAACTATCGAATCTTGTACTCCACCGACGATGACGAAGTTGCTGGTTGACGTCGTAAAAATTGGGCCGCAGAAAAGACGTTTACCGATAAAGAGCCTAACCCGCCGCTCGACCCGATTCCAGCTTAGCCGCATTGCGTTAGCCACAGAATGAAAACGGCAAAATGCTCCACGCACGGAGAACAAGGCATCGGGCTAGTATGTAAACATATCGCTTTCGCACTGCTTCAAGGAAAAAGGGTTGGGTTTTACTGGGGCGATGATACAGATACAGCAAGACCGGATGCATGGTGTAAAGAATGCGAAAGCGCTTTGGTGGCCTTAAACGGAGCCTCGTCGGAGAAATGGTTTAAGGAAGCAGAGTTCAAAGTACTTTGTGCCGCGTGTTGGGACGAAGCGAAGGCCGTATGCGGTGGATTTACAAACTAAGAAAGAGCGTGCCTAACAACCGCAAGAGGCATGGGGGTCTGAATTCTACATCTTGACTATTCAGAGTTATGTCGATGGAGAGACGCCTGGGAGGGTCCGACAATCTCCCCGATCCGGTAAGGCAACAGCGGTTCAAGTGTTCAAATGTTCAAGGAGATCGTGGAAGACCTCGAACCGCTTTGGAACAATTCCGCGAAATTGCCGCGGGTCTAGCCGCCAAGATGATTACAGAGACAAATCACAAAGATGGATTTTGAAACTGCTCTCCATAACTCGCCGTTTGCCAACATTCTTGTCCTGACTGCACTAAAGCGTCGTCAAAGCCTGAGTCGAAATATAACGGCTTGACAGACCTTCCTTGTTTGATATTTGTCGGTTCGTAACAAGCCTCCCCCCATCATCGAGACGGCTTCTAGAATGATTTGAGGCCAAACGAAGGGACGCATCCGTTCCAAGGAGGGGGAATACACAGAAGGGTTTAAGGCCAGCCGCTCCGGCGATTCTAATGCCGGTGGTGTGCTGGTTTTTGGTTTCTTGCAAACTGGAAGCGAAATGATTCCCCAAAGATTTCAGCCGCCGGTCGGCGCTATATGTGCTTAACCGAAAGTAAGGCCAACCGGGAGGAAATTCTTTGGATGTGAGATGCATTTGCCAGGCCGAAGGTTGGCCATCTCACAGGAGGATGCAATGAAGACACGTTCACTTGTTGCAGCGGCAAATATCGGGTTCATGTTTCTGCTTGTGCTCGGCATAAAGGCGGAGGCCGCTGAACTCAAAGTGCTGAGCGCCATCGGGATGCAGTCGGTCATGGAAGACCTCGGGCCGAAGTTCGAGCGCGCGACCGGACACAAGCTCGCGATCTCGTTCGCCACTGCTGGCGCAACCGTGAAACGTGTCCAGGGCGGCGAAACCGCCGATGTCGTCATCATTCCCCAACCGGGGATCAATAGCTTGGTGAAGGACGGCAAGGCTGTTGAGGGCAACGTGACGGTGCTCGCCCGCTCCGGCATCGTCGTGGCCGTTCGCAAGGGCGCACCCAAGCCGGATATCTCGTCGCCAGACGCCTTGAAACGCACGCTGCTCGCCGCGAAGTCGATCTCCTATGTCGATCCAGCAAGCGGCGGCGCGAGCGGCATCCATTTCGCCAAGGTGCTCGATCGCTTGGGGATTGCCAACGAGATGAAATCGAAGACGGTCTTCCCCAACCCCAAAACCCCCGCAGAGGTTGGAGTCTTGGTTGCAAACGGCAAGGCCGAGATCGGCGTGCACCTAATCCAGGAATTGATGTCGGTCACCGGCATCGATCTCGTCGGCCCGCTGCCGGGTGATCTCCAGGACACCACTGTCTTTTCGGCGGCAATCATGACCGGCGCCAAGGACGCCGCCGCCGCGAAGGCGCTGGTCGATTTCTTGCGCACGCTGGAGTCAGCGAAGGTGATCAAGGCGAAGGGCATGGAGCCTGCCACTCCGTGATGGCACTGCCGCTCTGACCCGTGCGAGCTTGTCAAAGCTTAATCGCACGCAGCACCGCCTCATTGGTACAGTTATACTTAGAGGCCAAGACATGAACAAACCTTGGCCTTTTGACCAGGCAGAAAATGTCGCGGCCATTACAACTAAACAGGTGCTCGAACAAGGCTTTCCGGTTCTTCGCGTTGTTCACTACTCGGATGATCATTCGTGGGCCTTTACTTGCGGAACAACGGATGATCCAAAAGATGCAAAAGTGGTTGCTATGGGGCAAATTGTGGCGATGGACGATACCTTAAGAGAAATTGCCGATCTTCCACCCGGTTGGGGAGCATCGCGAAAGAAAGTTGGTGGCCCATGGCAACGTCATGAAGGTAGTGAACTCTAAGACGTCGAAAGGCTCTCGACAGCGTGAGAACGGGAGACGGGAGTTGACCGAATGGCTGGAAATCCACGCCAGATGTCTCCATACCACTTCGCCCCCATACCACGCCGTGTTAAGAGCTTCAGCGTTATTGACGATCTTCGCCTTGATGACTCCGCCGTCTCTGCAGGCGGCGGAGCGATGGTTCCTGATGTCCCGCCATGGTGATTGCGTGGAAGTGGGAACTCTGAAGCGCAGAATTCCCGACCTCGGTGAAATTAATGACCCCGACGCGTTCGCTACGTTCATGCGGGAGAAAGGATACCAAGTGACTTCAACCCGAGCCTCTGTCCCTAAAGGAAAGGCCCACCAAGTCAAAGTGCCGGAAAAGGATTTGTTCTTGATGTTCGTTACGTCGGAACTGTGCGGTGGTTCTAGGGCGCGATGATGGCAAACGTTAAGGCTCTAAATTGAACTGAATTCTCCAACGGACCAATCTTAGACTGCATTTAAGCCCGAGGCGTCAAAGTTCGCGCGGTATAGCCCCAGGGCGGCCAAGATGCAAATCTTAGTTCGCCGATGACCAGCTCTGTTTGTTAACTGTCTGCCTCAAAGGCGATGGTCTTGTTGCAACCAGTTGTGCAATATAGACAACCCATCTTAGGAAATCTATTCACAAGAACACGTCTTCTTGTTTGTTGTGTCGCTCTAGGCCAGCAAATAGGTGCGCAGGACATCACGCAGCATCGGGAATTGAAATGGCTTATACAAAACCTCGTCGGCCCCTGCATTGAGCGCGCGGTGGATACGCTCTTCAACGTTGCAGGCCATGGTCCACGCGGTATTTATGATGACGGGTATATTGCGCGTGGACATATTCCTCTTTAATCGCACTGTTACTTCATCTCCATTCATTCCAGGCAAGCGTACGTCCATCATGATCAGGTCCGGATGGATATCAGAAGCCTTTTCGATCGTCTCTTGACCCGTGGCCGCCTCGAAGACTTCGTGGCCCATACCTTGGATAAATGCCCGGAGCGATTCTCGAAAGGCGTCGTTACTGTCGACATTCCTGGCGGATGACTGTCACTTTGTCATGATTCGCACTGACGCGTTCAATTCAATCTTAGAATAAATCCGGCCTTCCTAATCGACGGCTGCCAGTCGCCTTTCGCTGTAAATCACCTTTTCTTTATTTCCGTCCGCGTGATACACACGTCCAGCAGGCAAGAGCCGTATGAGGTAATCCCTCACGTACGGATCCGTGCGGGGGGCCGCTCGCAAGGGCGGTCCTACCGCGACTAATATTTTGGATTTGCGATACTTCGACTTAGCTCAGTACAGGTTTTGGAGTTCGGAGAAGAATTTATGAATAAACGATCTTGGTGTCGGGAAGTGGGAAAGAGAACCTTATTCAAAAATCTCAGTAAGAGCGAGGTCAAAGCCAGTAAGGAGTTTTGTGGTGAGGATGTCGTTGGCTTCTTTGCTCAGCTCTACTGGGCGACCGTATCCTTGTTGCGTTCGCCTGAAGACCTTTACGGTCTCCAGTTCCGGGTCCACGACCCAATATTCCTGAACCCCAAACCGCTCATAGAGCTTTCGCTTGGTAACTTCGTCCTTTTTGCGGGTCGTCTCTGAGATGATTTCGACGACGAGATCGGGGGCGCCGCGGATGTTATCTTCGGTCACGATGCTGGCGCGCGCAGTTGACACAAATAAAAGATCAGGTTGCACCACGTTCTCATCCGAGAGTATCACGTCAGAAGGGGCGGCGAGGACCAACCCCACGCCCCGTTGTTTAACGAAAGAACCTAGGGCGACCGTCAGGTTGAATGATACTTTTTGGTGTCTGGTTTTGGGTGCTGGCGTCACATGGTGATCTCCATCGATGATCTCATGACGCTTGCCGTCATCAGGAAAGAGAAGATAGTCCTCGTATGTGAGTTGGCTGCTACGAATGTCTTGCTTAACCATGGCATCTTCGCCTACATGGAAGTGTTAAATTACCAAAGGTCTCCCGGGAGCGCAAGGCGTTTGTGATTGAAAGCGCTAGCGCCCTCCCAATCTGAAAGGGAGCAACGGATGAAAGTTTGAAAAAGGACGAAGCAGATCGGCCGGATGATTCCGCCGAACGCGCTGGCAAGAGCGGACAGGGTAATTCGATGAAAGTAGTCAGTAGTCAGTGGTCAGTAGTCGGCAAGAGCATTTTCTGCTTTGCGCTTAGCGCCAGCTCTTTGCTTTTTGCTTGTCCGCCGAGGCGCAGCAGCCGAAGAAAGTCCCTCGGATAGGTTTCATCGGTGCCTCATCCGCTTCGAGCGCCGGCCATTATCTCGAAGCGTTCCGGCAGGGGTTACGCGATCTGGGCTATGTTGAGGGCGAGAACATTGTCATTGACGTTCGATGGGCGGAAGGGTCGGCTGGACGCTTTCCCCACCTCATAACCGA
>DASTOD010000473.1:0-3134 GCA_035762645.1 Binatia bacterium
CGTGAGCTTATAATCGTCTTCTATTTCATCGATCCTCTCTCCCGAAGCCAGCCGACCGAGGATCGTTGCCACATCTATCCGTGTGCCTTTGATGCAGGGCTTGCCGAACCTGATCTCGGGATCCATCGTGATGCCGGGGAAGACTTCCATAAGAACCTCCACGAATTGCGGAGATTATACCTGATAGCCGTCTTGGTATGCTAGGCTTTGGGCTCGTTTGGTAATACTTACGAGCGGGTGTTAAACAGCCGTGTTCTCACTTAACATCCGGCAAGTCTTTCGCATGGACCCGGGTGTGGAATCTCACCGTAGAGAGATAGATTAAAGGAGACTACTTTTCTGCTTGCTAGGGACAACCTCGGCGGGTCAGACTTCTATATCCCGACAGTTTCACCTTTTGAGAATTCTCAAAACGTCAAAATGACATCGCGTCATCCATAGTGATCTGAACGGGCCCAAAGGCGGCGATACCATCCTACCGACGCAGGATGGCATTGAGAACAGGGTTGACCAGATACGAGTCGAATGATTGGAGCCCAAGCGACGTGGCGATCACTCCTGCCGGCAACGGAACTCCCAGTGTCAGCTCGAAACCGAGAAAGAAAAACAGGTAGACTCCCGAGCTATAAAGGACGCTCATGGTCCAGGACTCGCGCGCCTGGAACCGCAGGAAAACTAGGCTTAGAATCGGCCCGCCGGCCCTGAATCCGAACAGCCAAAAGCCCAAGGCGAATGCGACGGTCCAGGCCGCGATCGACAGCGTCCGTCGGCCCACCGATGTCGGCTCGAGGGGGGCTGTGGCCGTCGCTTTTTCGCGCGTTTCGCTCCCGTTTCCCTCACCCATCGATCGTTGTCGAATCACACTCCAGGAAGAATACGCCAATTGGAGCAGCGCCAGAGCCAAAACTGGAAACCCTACGGCCCACGGGAAAAGTCGCGTCCGAAACGGCCAACTGCGCGCCTCCCACACGACCCAGAGAAGGAAGAGCACCAGGAAAGCGCTGATGAGTATATCATTCCTCGTTCGCGACAACGGTTTTCTCCTTCTGCACACCGCGCCGAACAACCATTTCTTGAAGGTTCGGCAGGAAGAGCACCGCCGCGGCAATCGCGATGATCACCAGGACGATCGGCCTTAACAGGAAGCCAAACTGATAAATATTGTACGAGATGAAGAGGTTGCGCTCGATTAAGCGTCCAAGGA
The DNA here is from genome assembly GCA_035762645.1 of Binatia bacterium. Taxonomy (GTDB): domain Bacteria; phylum Desulfobacterota; class Binatia; order UBA9968; family UBA9968; genus DASTOD01. The sequence continues at coordinate 1,205 of DASTOD010000473.1, forward strand.
CGAGTCCCAGGACCATCGGTGGGCGGGGCCAGCCCTGGTGGACCATGATCAAGCCGATCACGCCAAAGATTAGCGTGATCGCCATGGCGAGGTACGAGTTCGTATCCGCATAGCCACCGAAGAACACTAGCGCTAGTAAGACTGGGATTAGTAGCGCACCCCGTATTTGGGTGATCCTGGCCAATTGGTTCAGGAAGAGGAGACACACCGTCACAGTGATAATATTGGAAACGACGATCAACCACACCATGGAGAAAATTAGGCTCAAGTTCTCCGTGAGCATCTTCGGCCCGGGCTGTAGGCCTTGGATCAGGAATGCGCCAAGAAGGATCGCCGTGGTGGCGCTGCCCGGCACGCCGAATGCGAGGGTGGGAATCATCGCCGCGCCGATGCCGGAATTGTTGGCCGCCCCCGGTCCGAGGACGCCGCGAACGTCCCCCTTGCCGAAGCGGCTCTTATCGGAAGCGCTCTGGACGGCGTGGCCATAAGAGACCCACTGTGAGAGCGCGCCGCTTATGCCGGGGACGAGGCCGAAGAACGTCCCAATCATACTGCAGCGGACGGTGACTCCCAGATGGATAAATGTATCCTTGATTCCTTGCCACACGCCCCCCAACTTACCAACCTGGATCTCGGCGATGCTGGTACCCTTCACCCACAGCTCGACGATCTCCGGGATCGCAAAGAGGCCTACCACGGCGGCGACTATCCCCACCCCTTCCCAGAGATCCACTAAACCGAACGTGTAGCGCTCGATGTTTTCCTGAGGGTCCAGGCCAATCATCGCTATGATAAGCCCGAGTCCGCCAGCCAGCATCCCTTTGAGTTTATTTTCTCCACTCAGCGCGGCGAGAAAGGTGATACCCAGCAGTGCGAGAGCAAGGAATTCCGGTGACTTGAAGGCCAAAACGACCGGAGTGACTATGGGAATGGCCGCCGCGAGGGTAAATGCGCCGATGATCGCGCCGACCAGAGAGCTCATAAGCGCGGCTCCCAAGGCACGCCCCGCCTCTCCATGTTTGGCCATCGGGTGCCCGTCGATGATCGTCGCGGCAGAGACGGCTTCGCCGGGCACCCCAAACAGGATTGAAGTGATATCGCCGGTCGTGGCCGTGACCGCGTACATTCCGAGGAGAAAAGCGAACGCCTCAAGCGGCTTCATGGCGAAGATAAAGGGGAGCATGATCGCCATAGCGCCGGGGCTGCCGATGCCCGGCAGGATTCCAACGACAAACCCCAAGGCGATGCCCAGAAGCATCAACAGGAAAGTCGGATAAGTGAATACGTCGAGTAGACCCGAGACAAAGGCATCCACAATGGCCCTGTGCCTTCCTCGCTCTGGCGCTTACGGTGAGGACCGTAACGCACATCAGCGACCTCCCAGTCGCTGCGTCGCTTACTGGAGGATCATCTCATGCGACACCGAAAGTGAACCTGCCGGAGGCTACTGGATGACGTCCTTCAACCGGGCGAGCACTGGCTTGGGAGTGTTGAGCAACTCCTGGACGATCCGGTTCACTTCCTCGCCGCTCTTCGGACTCAGTTCCATCTTCATCTTATCGGCTGCCTTGCGCACGTCGGGGTCCGAGAAAGCTTTCTCAAAAGCCCTGCGGAGCGTCTGGACACGATCTTTCGGGACTTCCGGTGCCACCGCCGTAGGCAAGTTTATTCGATTGGTCGCGTGTATCGCGCGCAGCATGGCCAACTCGTCCTTGCCCTTGCCCAGCTTCTCCGCCAACTTCTCGGCCGCCGGCACACCCTTCAAGAACGGGTGTTCTTCGACCTCTGAGCCGGTGACGATAAGAACCTTGCAGCACGCCCCAGGGCCCTCAAACATGTCGGCCACCAAACCCTTGGCAGTCTGGAATGTCGTGCAGAAGCCCTGCACCTCGTTGTTCTTCACAGCCAGACGCTGGGCAGCACCGCTCTC
>DASTOD010000474.1:0-10366 GCA_035762645.1 Binatia bacterium
TTTTTCACACAGTCTCTCGTTGGGAATGTCGTCCGTCGTCACGTGTCATTCTACGCGGCGCGAGGAATCTTACCCTTCTGCCCGCATTTTCGGATTTCTTGACAATTTAAGGAGTTCCCTGTACAAGTCCGGTTGTTCTACATCCAGCACGGAACGGCGTCACGTGTGCTCTCGCCCCGATGGCGCATCGGGAGCGAACGGAGGGTTATCCGGGGTCATGAATTACGCGCGGCCCTTGCGAGCCATCGGTCAGGCTTTGGCAACCTTGAAGGTTGAAAACTTCTCGATGGAGCCGGAGGGGGAATGTTTCTTGGTCCGAGGCCATGCACCGCTCGCGACGCGCGCTGCCGAATCCTCGTTCGAGGAGAAGACCATTCATCATATCTGGGGCCTCCTACCTGGCCAAAGAATGTCAGAAACGGGGCTGGTTCAGTCAAACCGACGAGCGATGCGACGGCTTGATCTGCGCTACTCGCCCAAAGATATAGTCCGCCTTGAGCAGAAAGGACGAGCCCAGCGGAATCCCGCCCACGGTATTCCCGACCGCGCCAATCTCGCGCAGCTACTTCGCACCCTCGGTGAGTATCTGAATCAGAAACGGGCGCGCCTCCTGAGGCTTTCCAGGCATGAACAATTTGTGACGGTCGAATTCGAAACCGCGGCAGGCGAGAGGAGGGCGGAGCGGCTCCCGGTCGCCGGTCTTCACGACTTGTGGATAGAGATGTGCTTGAAGCGCGCAGGGCGCACTCTTCACTAAAAACAACGGCGAGCGAAGCCGGTCCTCTGTTTTCTCTTTCGGATTTCTCCAAGATTTTTTGATGGCTGAGCATTCAAATTACGCCCAGCTGCTTCGGCCCATCGGGCAAATGCTGGAGGGCTTAGGGGTTGAATCGTTCACGCTCAAGGTCGACGGCGACGATTTTCTCGTGCGGGGTCGCAAACGAGAAGAGCCGCTGACGCCGATGCCGGAGAAGCCTTTGCAAGTAGTTTGGCGGCTGTTGCGTCGCAAAGCGCCGGAACCGGAGAAGACTCCGGCCCCTACGTCGAACGTGATTGAGCTTCGCTATACGCGGGAAGAGGTGGCGCGAATGGACAGCGCCGGACAGTCCCGGCGAAGCGGCCCCGGCGCCTCTCCAGAGCCTCATGCCGTATCGCAGATTCTTCGCGCCGTCGGCGCCTTCATCGATCAAAAGGAGGGGCAGTTGTTGGGCGTTTCAAAAGAAGAGCAAAACATCACGGTCGAATACCGATCGAGTTTGAACGCAAACGTCTCTCAAGAATTCACAATCGCCTCGCTTTACGATTTTTGGGTCAGGATGTACTTGCGCAGAAAGCGCGCGGAATAGGAGTTAAAGCGACAGCAAGACCCAGATCGTGGCCAAGGTGCCGACGATGGCGCCACCGTAGCATAGCAGGGCGAGAGGCTTGCGGGGAAGCCCGAGCTTCATATCGTTTAAGGCAAAATAGAAGCGGTGCGCCCAATGGTAGAGCGGCAGCGCGATGAGCACAAAGAGGTAAATCTTGATAAGCCCGTTCCGGTAGAGCATCCCGCTGTCTGAGACCCAGCCGAGCGGCACCGCAAAGCCGAAGAGAATGATGTGAACGGGGACAAGGAACGCAGCCACGACGCCTCCCGCCGAGAACAGTCCCCACCACAGGGGTTCGGTATTCTTTGCTTCTGTCATCGTCGTTACCCGTTAAACGCTAAGAACAACCGCCAAATAACCAAAGAAACAACTATCAAGACCCCGATATTTAGGGCGACGAACAGGTTGCGCGGGATTTCCCGCTCACCGATTCGCAGGGGCAGGACTATCGCGGAGGAGTAGAACCAGGTGATGCTGTGATACAGAGCGAACAGCAAAGTAATCAGGTTGAAGAGGATCCACCCCGGCGAGCTTAGCTTGCGGGCGAAGGCGGCGTAGGCCTCGGGTCCGCGAGTCAGTTGATAGAGCTGAACGAGGAACACAACCAGAAAGATCGCTATAAAAAGGCTTGACAGCTCGCGTAGCATGAAGAGGAAATAACTTTGCTTGCTCAACCACCAAGAACGGGGCAGCTCACGGTAAAAAAGTTTGGATTTGTCCGGTCGGACGACGCTCATTTGCCTCCCCACGGTAGAAGAATAGACTTGAACCAGTTCTTGGTATAATCCACCTTGGAACGCTGGATCGCTGCGGCCGGATCCACATTCTTCGGACAAACCTCGGAGCATTCGCCCACGAACGTGCATTGCCAAATGCCGTTGTGGCTGCCCAGCACTGGCTGCCTTTGATCCTTGCCTTGGTCGCGCGAGTCCATGTTGTAGCGGTAGCCGAGCGCGATGGCCGCGGGCCCCAGAAATTCGGGTTCGAGGCCATAGACGGGGCAGGCCGCGTAGCAGAGCATGCAATTGATGCACTGCGTAAACTGCTTGTAGGCCTCCAGTTCAGCCGGGGATTGCAGGTACTCGCCCTCCGAAACCGGCTTTTCGGTCTTGCGGATGATCCAGGGCTTAACGCTCTTTAACTTATCGAGAAAATCACTCATGTCGATGACGAGGTCACGGATCACCGGGAAATAACTCAAAGGCTCGACTCGGATCTCGCCGGGATAGTAGTCGCGCAAAAAAGCGGCGCAAGTGAGCTTGGGCACTCCGTTGACCATCATGCCACAGCTACCACAGACCCCCATGCGGCACGACCAGCGATAGGTCAGAGTCCCGTCCATATGGTCTTTGATGTGGTTCAGGGCGTCGAGGACGACCCAGTCCTTGTGGTAGGGAACGGCATACGACTCGGCGGTCGGCGTAGAATCTTTCCCCGGACGGTAGCGGGTCACGTTCAGCGTTACGGTCGGTTCAGCCATGTTTCTATGGGATTGGCGCTACGCGCTTGGCGCAAAGCGTTTTCTTGCCCTTCCCTAATACTTCCTTTCTTCCGGCGGCCAGCGCGTGATTGTCACCGGCAAGTAATCGATCTTGGCCCCTTGCGGCGTACGGTAGGCCAACGTGTGCTTGAGAAAATTTTGGTCGTCGCGTTTAGGAAAGTCGGTGCGGGTATGAGATCCGCGCGACTCTCTCCGGTTTAGCGCCGAATGGGCCACCGCCTCAGCGACATCCAGCATGAAATCAAGCTCGAAGGCGGAAATCAACTGCGTGTTAAAGATGTCGCCCTTGTCCTCGATCATGATGTTCGAAAACCGCTCGCGGAGCTCTCTCAGAGTGTTACAGGTCTTTTTCATTTCTTCTTCTTTGCGGTATATCCCGGCTCCCTCCTCCATGGCCTTTTGCATCTCTTGGCGGATCGCGGCGATGCGTTCCTTGCCGCCGGATTTCCGGAGGAATTGGCGATCGAGACGTTGCTGTTCGTCGCTGGCCAGGGCGGAGAGCGGATTGGAGGTGGGAGGCGGCTGGGTGGAGGCGTACTGGGCGGCGGTCCGGCCGGCGCGGGCGCCGAAGACCAGCAACTCTGTGAGCGAATTCGAGCCCAGACGATTGGCGCCGTTGATCGAGACGCATGCCGTTTCCCCGGCCGCGTAGAGCCCCTCCAGCGGCGTCTTGGCATTCAGATCGGTGTGAATTCCGCCCATCATGTAATGGACCACCGGCCGAACCGGTATCGGCTCATACACCGGATCGATGCCGACGTACTTTTCCGCCAGCTCGCGCACAAATGGAATTTTCTTATTGATCTTTTCCTCTCCCAGATGCCGGAGGTCGAGATGCACGTAGTGGCCATAGGGACCCTCGAACGTGCGTCCTTTGTAATACTCCTGCATGTGGCAGCGCGAGAGGATATCGCGTGGGCCTAGTTCCATCTTGCGGTGAACCGGCGTGTCGGTCGGAGGGCCGAGGCCGTAATCTTGGAGATAACGATAGCCGTCTTTATTTTTGAGCCAACCGCCCTCGCCTCGGGAGGCCTCCGTGATGAGGATGCCGGTCCCGGGTAATCCCGTAGGGTGATACTGGACAAATTCCATGTCCTTTAGCGGTACGCCGGCCCGATAGGCCAGCGCCATGCCGTCGCCGGTCTTGATCGCGGCGTTGGTGGTGAATGGAAAGATGCGCCCGCCGCCGCCCGTGCAGACGATGACGGCCTTTCCGGCAAGGACTTCGACCTTGCCGTTGTAGATGTTGATGGCGGTTACCCCGCGGACCTTGCCGTCATCGACCAGCAGCGATGTCGCGTAGAACTCGTCGTAGCGCAGGATGTTGTCGTACTTGAGGGAAGTCTGGAACAGCGCATGAAGCATGTGAAAGCCGGTCTTATCGGCGGCAAACACGGTGCGATCGACCGACATGCCGCCAAAGGCGCGCACGCTGACGCGCCCGTCGGGGTCGCGGCTCCAGGGACAGCCCCAGTGCTCGAGCTGGAGTATTTCTCCGGGAGCGTCGACGATAAAGGCCTCGACCGCGTCCTGATCGGCGAGGAAGTCGGCGCCGAAAATCGTGTCTTTGGCGTGGAGATCCAGGGTATCGTAGTCGCGCAAGACTGCCGCCGTGCCGCCTTCGGCCGACACGGTATGGCTCCGCATGGGATAGACTTTTGACACCATTGCAATGGAGAGTTTCTTGGATTGTTCTGCGGCAGCTATGGCGGCGCGAAGACCGGCGCCGCCGCCGCCCACAAGGATGATATCATGCGTTAACATCGTTGCCTTTTTGAGGTGGAAAGAGAGTCTCGGTCAAGTAGATTTTTTTACGATGTTATACCCGAGCTCTTCGATCGCCGAAAGAATATCGGCAACTGCGGTGAGGTCTTGGATTTCCGCGTGACCCAAGCGGACCTTGACCGCGTAATTGTAACCGTACGGGTGTTTCTCCTTACGAAACTTGATGATTTCCTGCGCCAGCATCACGGGATTAACCTTTTTTTCTGCTGCTTCCATCATCGCACATGGAGTATTGGAGTAGTGGAGTGATGGAGTGATGAGCAAGGAGAGCTGTTTACTCTATCCATTACTCCAGTACTCCATCACCCAGCTCTGCTATGACATCATGTTGACCTTCGACTCGACTTCGGTCGTCGAGACGATATGGCGCTTGAGGTTCATCTCGTCGGGGTTAAACCCCAGCGCCAGCCCCAAGAACTGAGGCAAGTGAAGAATCGGCAGATCGATCTCTTTTCCTGTCTGCGACTCCGCTCGCGGTTGGTTTCCATCTAAATTGAGATGGCAGAGCGGGCAGGGAGTGACCATAAAGTCCGCGCCCTTTTCCTTCGACTCGCCTGTATGCTTGGCTACCATCGCCAGCGAGTTTTCCTCGTTGGCTGAAAGGATTGGAAAGCCACAGCACTTTCCCTTGCCGCTGATGTCCGCCATATCGGCGCCCAAAAGCCCTATGAGCTCATCCAGATAGGCTTTGCGCCGGTTAAGTTCCTTTGTCGGAGTTATTGCTTCAGGCGGACGGCGCAAAAAACAGCCATAAAAAGGCGACACCTTCAGGCCCTTGAGCGGTCTTCGTATTAGCGCCTGGAGACGCTCGATGCCGTAATCCTCAAACAGAACCCACAGCAGATGTTTCACCTCGGTCGTGCCCTTGTATTCGAGGCCCTCATCGGCCAGGTATTCCCGATTGATTTTCTCCCGGTACTTTGGGTCGTCTTTGAGGCGGTAGTTTGCCTGGGCCATGACTCCCTGGCAGGTGCTGCATATCGTCATCACGGGTAGTCCCAGGCGTTCTGCCTTTGCAAAGGTGCGGGCATTGATTGGATCGGAGACATACTGAGGAAGCACTCCGGCTCCGGTGCAGCCCGCGTCCTTCAGCTCCTCGAGCTCGATTCCGAGTTTTTCAGCGACCTTGACCGCCGATGGATAAAGCTCTGGGCAGCCTCCGCGCGAGACGCAGCCGGGGTAGAACGCATATTTCATTTTTCCTCCTGCTCAGCTTTCTCGAAAATTTTCTTGATTCTGTCGGCCTCGGGCCGCTTCGAATGCATGAACGGAATGGGCGCCTTTCCGCGGGCGAGCGCTTTTGCCGCCGTCGGAAGGAGTTTCATCAGGCCCTTTATGTTTGTCACTCCTTCGGACTCGATGGCGAGCCGGCCTTCATCCACCCAGCCGCTTTCCTTCACCGATGCGGCCAAGCTCGCGTGGTGCCGGGCGACGGCCTCATGGGTAATTCCAGACTTGAAAGCCTGGTCCCTCAGGGCAACGATGCGCTTGGTCGGTTCAATCCCTCTGGGGCAATGCTCGTCGGCCTCGTAACAGTGAACGCAATCCCAAATGCCCTTGGGTTTTTCAACGATCTTCACTTGTTCCCGAGAATCCTTGTTTCTCGGATCGAAGGCCAGCCGATAGGCCTTCGTCAGCGCCGCAGGTCCGAGGAAATCAAAATCCACCGGTAGGACGGTGCAACCCTCGTCGCACATGCCGCAGTAAAAGCAGCTCATTACTTTTCGCAGATCTTGCATCGCGGCGTCCGATACCGGTTGTTCGCCGTTCACAGCCGAACCGTCGGCTTCGAGCCACGGCCGGACCTGTTTGATCTTGTTCCACATGAAAGCGTCCCAGTCGAAGACGAGGTCCTTGATGACCGGAACGTTGCGCAGCGGATCGAGTGAAATTTCAGGACCTTTCTTAAGATAGTCAGGCACCTTGGCGGTGCAGGCAAGGCGCGCGCTACCGTTCACGCGCACCATGCATTCGCCGCAGTAGCCCCGCGCGCAGGAAGCGCGAAAGGCGAGCGTGCTGTCGATCTCGTCGCGGATTTTTAGCAGCGCGTCGTGAACCGTGGCATCTTCCGCCAACTCCAGGGTATAGTTGGAGCGGGTGGGTTTGCCGTCTTTCTCGGGGTCCTTGCGATAAACCTTGAAAGTGACTTGCATCGGAACTCCTCTCTTCGTCCTTACCCGGCGGCAACCGCCTTTTTCTGCATTCGCGGTTGGCCCTCCGCACGGCTCAGCAGCGTGTGACTTTTCCAGTTTGTGTCGTCACGTTCCGGGAAGTCCGACCGGTGATGGGCTCCGCGACTCTCGGTTCGGGCTTGAGCCGCCAACGCCACAACTTCCGCGAGCGTCAACATCGAGCCAAGCTCGAGGTAGGAGGTAAGTTCGTAATTGTAGATCCGGGATGGGTTCTTGACCCTCAGTTTCGAATACCGTTCCTTTAGTGTCTGAATCTGGGCCAACGCCTCTTGCAATCCGGCGGCGCTTCTGATGACTCCCACTTTTTCATTCATCAAATGGCCCAACTCGCTGTGGATCTTGCCTAGAGAATCCGCAGACGTCTCCGGTGAAAAAATCCTCGCCAGCTGCTTTTCTTCGTCCGCCAGCTTAGCCGTTGGGAAGGCCGCTTTCGAACCGGCAGCCGCGTGCTTCGCCGCCGCCTCTCCCGTCCTTCTTCCGAACACGACCGCCTCGGTCAAGGCATTTCCCGCAAGCCGCCCGGCGCCGTTGAGACCGTTGCACGCGCATTCCCCGGCGGCAAATAAACCCGCAACCGATGTCTCTCCAGCTCCATTGGTCTCGATTCCACCGATGGGCCGGTGCGCCAGCGGGCGAATCGGCACAAGGTCCTTTGTAGCGTCCAGGCCGGCAACGGTGCGGAGCAATTCCTGAGTCTGAGGAAAATAGCCGCGCATTTTCTCCTTGCCGATGGGTCGTAAATCGAGTGAGACGGAACCGCCGCCATTTTGCATGGCATGTTGGATGGCAAGACAGATCTTGTGCCGTGGCATGCCGGTCAAATCCGTTATGGAGTTACCATTCTGATCGACAATCAGCGCGCCGGCGTTTAAGGCCGCTTCCGTGATCAATAAACCCTGCTTCTTCGGGAACACGGTGGGATGGAACTGAATCACTTCCATGTCCATCAATCTGGCGCCGGCTTCATAGGCGAGAGACTGGCCGTCTCCCGTAGTTCCAAGCGAAGCGGTGGAGGGAAGATAGGAGCGCGTGAAGCCGCCGGAGGCGAGGATAGTCGAACGCGCGGAAAACGACTCCAGTTTGCCGCTGCGTAAATCCAGGGCGATGGCGCCGGCGCAGGTTCTTCCCTCGACCACGAGCGAGGTGACAAACCACTCTGCGAAGGAGGGAATTTGCTCGCGCTGAAACTGTTCGTGAAGAACCTGCAGGACGATGTGCCCGGTCCGATCGTCGGCGTAGCAGGTTCGATTGCGGCGGTTGGAGCCAAAGGCCCTAAGATCCAGTCTGCCGTCCTTGTCGCGATTGAACGGCACGCCCATTCGTTCGAGCCACAGCACGTCTTTTGCCGCCTCTTGGGTAAATGCTTTAACCACGCCGCGATCGCACAATTCGTCTCCTGCTATGAACATGTCGGCCGCAAGGCTGTCAGGCGAGTCGTCCCTGGCCAACGGCGCGTTGAGACCGCCCTGTGCGATTGCCGAATTTGTTCTAAGCGGGTGGACTTTTGAGACCAGCCCTACCGAGGCTCCCGCGCGTTTCGCCGCGACGGCTGCTCTCAGGCCTGAGGCCCCGCCGCCGATGACCAGAACATCAAATTCTTGCATTTCAGTATCGCTTTTCCGGCCTATTTAAGACGCCGCCGAAAAAATGCCGCCCTCAGGCTTTACGCGCTCAATACTTCGCCAGGCTGAGTAGAAAGAAAACTCGCCTGAGTTATCAACGCACAGTCCCGTTCGTCCAGGACAGGTTGAGTCGAAGAGAATAGGATTTTTCAGCGGAACCTATTGAACTCCTTGACCATATAACAGATGGCTATCTGAGGGTCAAGGAAAGGGTTGCAGGCGGATGGAAGATCGAAGATGGAGGATAGAGAATTGAAGATTGATCGGCGAATTGGCGATCATCGATCCTCAATCCTCGATCTTCGATTGTTCAGTCTTTGGCGGGGAGTCCAGGCTCAGTCATCCCCCATGGATCCAGGATCCTGTCCAGCTTGTCCTCGGGCAATACCCTTTGTTCCTTGCAAACTTCTCGTACCGTCTTTCCGGTGGTGAAGGCCTCCTTAGCGATCTTTGCGGCGACATCGTAGCCGATCACGGGGGCCAAGGCCGTCACCATTGCGAGACTTTTCTCGACCAGTTCCTGACACCGCTCCCTGTTCGCTTCGATTCCCGCCACGCACTTTTCCGTGAAGGCTTTAGCGACGTTGGCGCTGAACTCGATTGCTTCTAAAAACCGCAGCGCCATGATGGGCATCATCACGTTAAGCTCGAAGTTTCCCGACTGGCCGCACACGGCGATCGTGGCATCGCAGCCGATCACGTGAGCGGCGACTTGCAGCACCGACTCGCACATCACCGGATTCACTTTGCCAGGCATAATCGAAGATCCCGGCTGGGTGTCCGGCAGGCCGATCTCGCCAATCCCGCAGCGTGGCCCCGACGAAAGCCAGCGGAGATCGTTCGCGATCTTGGTGAGGCTGACGGCCAGGGTCTTTAGAGCGCCGCTGACATGGACGACGGCGTCCTTCGCCGCCTGCGCTTCGAAATGATTCGCGGCTTCGCGGAAGGGGAGTTCGGTCATTTGAGAGATCTTCTTGATGGCCCGGGAAGGGAATTCGGGATGAGTGTTGATACCGGTTCCGACGGCGGTCCCTCCCAGCGCCAGTTCCTCGAGTCCCTTCGAGCTTGTTTGAATCCGCTCGATGCTGAGCTCGATCTGCCGGGCATAACCGCTGAATTCCTGCCCCAACCGGATCGGAGTCGCATCGGCGAGGTGTGTACGCCCGATCTTTACGATGCGGTCGAATTCCTTAGCCTTTTGCATCAGCGCCTGGCGCAGCGTCTCGAGCGCGGGGAGGAGGTCCCTCTGGATGGCTTCGAGCGCGGAGATGTGGATCGCTGTCGGAATCACGTCGTTGCTCGATTGGCTCATATTGACGTGGTCGTTGGGGTGGATCTCCTTGCTCCCTCTCTGTTTGCCCAGAAGCTCCAGCGCCCGGTTGGCGATGACTTCGTTGGCGTTCATGTTGGTGGATGTGCCGGAGCCGGTCTGAAAGATATCGACGACGAATTCCTTATCGAGCTTCCCCTCCATGACCTCGGTGGCCGCTCGCCGCACCACGTCGGCGATCTTGGGATCCAGCAGTCCTAATTCGTCGTTGATCGAAGCCGCCGCGTGTTTGATGATCGCCAGGGCCCGGATGAATCTGGAAGGAAAGCCGATGCCGCTGATGGGAAAATTCTCCACCGCCCTTTGGGTCTGCGCGCCGTAGTAAGCGCTCTTCGGCACCTTCACCTCGCCCATGGAGTCTCTTTCGACGCGATAGTCTTGCGTGTCCATCACTGCGCCCTCCTATTCTTTTCTAGCGAGTTAGGGCACAAGAGGCAAAGGGGTTCGCACGAAGGATGAACGGACGGTTTTTCAGCAGAATCTAAATCCAGTCTCAATGGCGAGAAGGCAGGACGGTCATGGAGCTTCTCTGTAACGCAAACTCTGGGATTCAGGACTCACCGGCAATA
>DASTOD010000475.1:0-4724 GCA_035762645.1 Binatia bacterium
GGCGACGAATAGAACCGCCACTTTCGTTTTCTACATTGGTGATCGTTACTTCGGTGTGGTCACCGCCTACGTGCAAGGGCGCGAAGCGGAAAAATATCAGTTCACCAGCGCGCTCCCGGTGACACTGCTCAAACTAATGGCCCCGGCAATCACTGCTAAATTAGACCCCAAGCGTCGGCCAAGCTGAGAAGCGAGCTTGTAGGTCTCTGAGCAGATCTTCCACCCATTAACTGTCAACAGACGATTGCCGCTGGCGGTGGCTGGCGGAACGAGCGAGTGAACCGAGAAACGGAAAATTAGCGCTCGCGGGAGCTTGCCGGACGCTGGCGATTCAGCGACCCTCGCACCCACGCCGTTGCGCCGTAGACGATCAGCAGCATGGCTGTTGCTGTTGTGAGAAGCGCAAGCCAGCTCAGCCATGGCCGACCTATTGTTGCGGCATGCAAGGGGTACGCCGTATTCGCCGCTCGCGTGCCGACGGGTTCGTTCAGCGCGTCGTGCGTTGTGAGCACATCGCTGGTCGACGGATCGATGAACACGACGGTGCGGCCGTTGGGATGCCATTCCTCGCGCTGACGCAGGCGAAATCCCTCGGCGATCCAGACCGCTTTCCGCCGCAACTCTTCTCGTAGTGATGCCTTGCGCCATACCAGCACGCGGCTCGAATCTATGTTCTTTAGCTGACCGAGAATGTCCTGAATCTCATTGAAATGATGGCCGAAGCAGCTGTACCCGTCGCTTGTCACCCCTGGCTTGTGTTACGCTACCCGACGAGTAGGGGATTCAGGCGGAGGAGGATATTTGGTCTTTAGCTGCGCACTTTCAATCTCGAGTTCGTGCACCCGGTGTTCGAGGTCCGCTACCGTTTGGTTGGCGCTTTTTACCGCGTGATCTTTTCCGTAGAGGGTTACCCTTGAGGAAACGGAGCGGACAACATAAAGAATCCAAGCAATGAAAAGTCCCAGAAAGAGCGACCCCACAATGACCAGGTACAATGGCACTCCCTCTAACGCATACTCAGCGACGTGGATCGTCACGGGAGTGGTGTTTTGAGTCGCAAAGTAGCCGAAGGCTATCCCGATTATAACTGCAATAAGTAAAAGCAACATACGCCTTGCTCCTTCCCTACAGTCAGCTCGTTAAAACATGCCTTATCTCGTCATTTTACCTAACTACCCTCGAGCTTATCGCTTCGCACTCGCGTTGGCCGTGGGGCGGGGTCGGCTGCCAGCAGCCCCGTTTGACGCGACGGTTTTATCAATGTCCTTGAGGACCACTCCCTTGGGATCCTTCTCTTGGAGATTGGCAATCAGTGCATCGCAGTCGATGTCCCGTCCCATTGCGAGGTCCCTAGGTTGGAAAGGACTCAAAGCTAGCATCACCAAAACGTTGAAGGCCTTCTTAAGCAACGAGTCCGTGCCGGTCTTGAGCGGATCGGGAAATACCGACACATTGTTAAAAGGTCCCGTCGCACGAATATACGACCGAAGGCTAAAGGGGCTAAAATCTTTCGGCACCGGCGTAACGACAACGTTGAGCTTCTCGTCTCGGAGGTCGATCTTCCCCTCGCCGTAAACGACAGTATCGGTTGTGTCGAACACGAGAGTCCGAACCCCCATCTGTCCGTCCTTTCCCTGGAGGTCCAACACGGCACAGCGGATTGGGATGGATTTGTCGCCCCGCACAACGGTACCCAGTGATTCGGCAACGTCGAGCCCAGCCAACTCAACGAGCAGTGCGCTGATCTGCCCGCCTGACATCGCCACGAACGAGTTGCCGGAAGCGGTTCCCATAAGTTCCCGAAAGGAGTCGCCGGTCCCCGAAAGGGCGATTCGTCCGCCAATAGGCCCGATGGTTTTTTGAGCGAATGAGCTGTTGCCGAGGAACCGCTTCAGGTCCATCTTCCGGAGCCGAGCATCGATATTGACTTTCGAAGGGCGCGTGGATCCGTCAAATGTGCTGTAGATTTCGACGTGACCATCGGCAACCCCGAACGTCGCTGGCTCCAATCTCAAAACTCCATCGTTCAAGCTTAACTTCGCGTTGAGGTTGTCTATTGGAAGATTGGGCGCGAGAATTCGCTTGGCGCGCATGCGAACTTCTGCGTCCATAGCTCTCAGACGCTCCAGATCGTAGCGTTGATCAGGAAATATCCGGTCGCTTTTCTTTTCGAGAGCCGCTTTGTTTTTTTGCTCCTCGTAAGCTGTTTCGCCTGGGGCGGTTCCTGGCTTCCCCCCAATGAACCCCGCCAGGTCGTCCAAATCGAGGAGGTTCGAGACAAGATCGGCCTTCATGACGTGGCGCTTCGGTCCTGTGTCAACCCGGATGTTACCGGATAGGTCGCTATCGCCCACCCGTCCGGAAAAGTTTGAAAATGACCAGATTTTCCCTTCGTGCTTCAAATGACCTTTAAGCCTGTACGGCGGCGTCGAGGGAAAAACGAGTCGAATCAACGGGAAGAGATTCGCCATGTCGTCTCCTTCGATGTCAAGCCGGACGTCTTCCCCTTTCATCTCCAACGGCTCGGTTAGATTACCGTCGATATTGGCTTTGAGTTTTCCCACGCGAAGGTTTACCCGCAGTGGGTAAGGCTCCTCGGAACTCCTTAGGTTTTGGTAAGAACCTCCCTCCAACGATATAGTCATCGGCAGTTTTTGATAATGGCCTTCCGCTTTGAGCTTGACTGGCTCCTCCAAAAATCCTGCAGCTTCTGCGTGAGCGAGCTTCAATTCAAGCTGAGTAGTGGTTTCCTGATTAGCAAACAGGAATGTACCATCCTTTATGATGAGTTTTTCTATGACAGGAAACTCGGTGCGCTTCTCCGGCAGCGCCGGTTCCGTCACCACGGGGGCCGCGCGAAACTCCCAGTTTGGCGCGCCCTCGGCATTTTTTTCGAGAACGACTTTAGGTTGGGAAACAACCACCGCGGGAAGGACTAAACGCAACTTGAGGAGTTGCCAGAGGTCTATCTGAAGGTCGACGGAGCCGACTTCGACCATCTGTGCGTGCTTGCTCCAAGGAGCATTCTCGAATTGTATCTGGCTCGCGCGCACGCGCGAGATCCAACCGAGGTCTACTTCGAGTTCCCCGTTGATGTTGAGCTGGCGTCCGGTCGCCTTGCTGACTCCCGCCGATACGTATTTCTTAGCGTCGTTCCGATCGAGATTCCAAATGAAAATTCCCGCAGCGAGGAGGAGCGTGGCGAGGATGGAACCAGACCAAAAAAGAATTCGCCGTTTTCGCCGTGTCATGAGGCACCTCCTGACAGAGAGTGGCCATCGGATCGCGGAGTTAACCGAAATCGGCTTGAACGCTTCTTTAGATAAAGTCGCAAGATTCATGCCCAGCTTGGAAAATTGCACGTAAGCCGGCGCTTTGTCCCGAGCTTGAAACAAAAATTGAAGGCAATTTCCGCCAGCCATGGAAATAATTCCCTCAGGTAGGACGGCAATTTGACCCCCCGGTGCTTTCTCCCGCGTAGTGTCTTGCTTCGAAATGCTGCTCCGGCCGCATGATAGACGAACAAGAGTCACAGGAATTCAGCAAATCTTGATTGACAGAACTGGTAATTCATCTGGAGTGTCAACGCGCCCAAAACGGCAGTCGAGGCTTCATGTTTATCGCGCGGCATTTCGGTGAATGGTGAATACTAAAGAGGCGGCCGCAGCAATCCATCTAAGTTCCACGGCGGTTGCCGAACAGCTCGATATGCAGCCGGGGCGTATAACCAAATCCGAACCGCTTGCATTCCTCCACGATCCACCCGGCTTTGCGCCGTAAGTCTTTCGTCGTCGTGCCTTGCGCCATTACCAGCACGCGGCTGCGGTCGACATTCTTCAGCCGCCCGAGAATCTCTTGAATTTCGTCGAAATCACACTTTTGATCGGCGACAAACTTGAGTTGGTAATCGTACCCATCGACAAATTTCTGGATCACCTCCAATCTGAGCCGCCGCCTCTCATGCATCGGCGCGAACCTACCCTGCTCTTCTTGCCAGGGTGTCGAATGGGAGAGTTTGGGGCTCATCGAAACAAGATCGCACACGACCGGCTTGAAGAGAGTAGCTGCTGTTTCGATCGTCACATGGGTGCCGGCGCGCTTCAGGGCCGCCGTCAGACGTTCGATGTCTCGCGCCAGAAACGGCTCGCCGCCGGTAACCACGACGTGGCGGCTGGCATACTTTTCGACTTCCCGGACAATAGCCTTCACCGTCCAGTTTTTTCCCTCCGGCTGCCACGAGGTGTAAGGGGTATCGCACCAACCGCAGCGCAAATTGCACCCCGAAGTACGGATAAAGATGGAAGGGATTCCCATCAGCCGCCCTTCGCCCTGAAGAGAATAAAAAATTTCGGCTATAAACACAGATGTAAATTTAACAGAGCTACAGGGTGGAAAAAAGTCCGTGACCCTTGCCAACCCGTTCTGTATGGTTCCAATTGTGGAGGAAGGCCTGCACCTTAGCGGGAGCCGATGGGCTTCTGCTTCTCTGGGTCAAGCTGTTAAGATGCTCACTTTACGCCTCTTGAGCAGCCTCAGTGTCGGACGTCTCCCTTTCTTCGGAGCAGGCCCTCCTCCATTCCTTTAGGCCGAAGTGGTTTCGAGAAGAGAACCTGGAGGCCTGAGTCACAGGGACGCGGCGTTTGATGGCAGGCCCCAGCTATCGTCAACTCCTCCCGAAGGGGTCGGAGGGGTGCCTTCGAGGCACTGACCCATTGACTCAGGCC
>DASTOD010000476.1:0-4805 GCA_035762645.1 Binatia bacterium
TGGCGGCCTACTCGAGAATCCGGCTGCCCCGAGTAGGGCGAAGCCCGTAGCGAGGGAAGCGGCGTATCGAAGGGAGCGCGTATCGAGGGGAACCTGAAACCCAGAAACCTGAAACCAGAAACGCGGAAAGACCGTACGTGCGCGTTCGTACGCAGCCTCCAAGCTCG
Source organism: Binatia bacterium (assembly GCA_035762645.1). GTDB lineage: Bacteria > Desulfobacterota > Binatia > UBA9968 > UBA9968 > DASTOD01. The sequence goes on from DASTOD010000476.1 coordinate 168, forward strand.
CCACTTGGTTACGAGCTTTCATCTCATGCCAACGGCCTTTCGTTTTTTAAAACTCGTGATAACCTTTTAGTGAGATCCGATGGCTGCGATGGCGAGATGAGACGGATGCTTAGAGGACAACTGTCGATTTCGACTACCCGACCCTCCAATGGGGTCTGTCGCCCGTCGCCATCGACCCGGAAGAGCTCACCGCTCGAGATCCCTGTATCAGTGTGAATCATCCGAGATTTGGATTGTCACCGCGGCTTGTACCGACACCGTTTTGATTGAAAACTGAACTCGATTCAATGATGGAAACATCGCGCATCTGCGTGGAGGGGAAAAACTGTTGCGCTATAGCGAGGGCCAACCGCGCGGCCCTCCTGATCGACGGCGACGCTTACTTTTCTACTTTGGTGTCGGCGCTCACGGACGCGCAACGATTTATCTTCATTCTAGGCTGGCAGCTCGATAGCCGCGTCCGCCTCAATCCAGCGGACAAGAGCTGTCCCTCTTTTGGAGATTTTCTCCACGACCTTGTGCGCCGCAACCGCAAGCTTCGGATTTATGTGCTGGTCTGGGATTTTGCCATGATCTATGCCGCGGACCGCGAGATCATCCCTCTTTATACTCATCCGTGGCGTACGCACAGAAGAATTCACTTTCGGTTGGACGGCAATCATCCCTTGGGCGCCTCACACCATCAAAAAATCGTCGTTATCGACGATGCGCTCGCCTTTGTCGGCGGCCTGGATGTCGCTGAACATCGGTGGGATACGCCGGAGCACCGGGAAAATGACCCATGCCGCGTGGATTGCTACAAGCGGCCGTATTCCGCTTATCACGATGTCCAGCTCATGGTGGACGGGGATGCTGCCGCCGCGCTCGGCAATGTGGTCCGTGAGCGCTGGCGTCGAGCGACGGGCAAGCGGCTGCGCACTCCTACCGGACACATTCATGATCCTTGGCCCTCGGCGAGAACGCCCGATCTTACGGAACTGTCCGTGGCCATCTCGCGCACCGAACCGGAGTGGGACGGGCGGCCGGAGATTCGCGAAGTGGAATCACTGTACCTGGACAGCATTCGCGCGGCGCGGCGCCTGCTCTACTTCGAGAACCAGTATTTCAGCTCGATCGTGATCGGCCGTGCCATTGCGGCGCGGCTTCAGGAGGAGGACGGACCGGAAATCGTCATTGTGCTTCCGAAAGAGACCGCGGAGTGGCTGGAACAGGTAACCATGGCTGTATTGCGCTCGCGGCTACTAAAAACGTTGCGGGCGGCCGACAGATTTGGCAGACTGCACGTTTATTACCCATCTGTTCCGGGCGACGGCGCTGAGGTTCGGGTCCACTCGAAGGTTTGTTTGGTCGACGACCGATTGATGCGTGTCGGCTCGGCGAATCTCAACAACCGCTCCATGGGGCTGGATACGGAATGTGACTTGGCCATCGAAGCGCGTAATGCAGCAACCGAAAAATCTATCGCTTCCCTGCGCGCTCGTCTATTGGCTGAGCATTTGGGAGTGTCGCCCGACGCCGTTGCCGAAGAGTACGCGGCGCAACGATCCTTCAGCCGGGCCATCGAAAAATTGCGCGGCCGCGGCCGCACGCTCGAGGTCCTGGACGGCACCGTACCCGAGTGGCTCGACGACATGGTGCCGGAATCGGCGGTGTTGGATCCGGAGCGCCCATTGCGGGCCGATGAGCTGGTGCAACAGTTCTTACCGGAAGGGACGCGTCGCCGAGCCGCTCCCGGATTCGTCAGATTGGCCGTGCTTTTGACCTGCCTGGCCGGGCTCGCGCTGATCTGGCGCTCCACGGCGCTCGTCGACCTGCTCGATCCGCGGGATCTTAGCGGCTGGGCGGCATCTATCAATGATTCTCCGTTTGCGCCGCTTTGGGTTGTCGCTGGCTACACGTTGGGTAGCCTGGTCCTGGCGCCGATCACGTTGCTAATCATCGCGACAGGAGCGACTTTCGGACCCGCGCTCGGATTTGCCTATTCTCTCTTCGGTTCGCTAGTGAGCGCGTGCGTGACTTACGGCCTGGGGCGGCTCGCCGGAAAAGAAATCGTGCGCCGGATTGCAGGTTCCCGCTTAGGGCATATCCAACGCCAGATCTCCCGGCATGGCTTTGTTTCCATGCTGATCGCCCGAGTCGTTCCTGCCGCTCCATTTGCCGTGGTCAACATGGCCGCCGGCGCCGCCCAGATTCGGTTGCGAGATTTTGTCTTAGGCACGCTGGTGGGAATGGCTCCAGGCATCTTCGCGATTGTCATGCTGGAGGATCAGCTCGAGGCTGTGCTGCGCGATCCGGCGATTGAAAGCGCTTCGCTGCTTCTCGGGCTGGCGGTCTTCTTTGGTGTGATGGCGATAGTGTTACATCGCTGGTTCGCGCGCAAACGGTGGCGCGAACCTTTACAACAGAAATTAAGGACCGCTAGCCGTTAGAGATAAGCTATAATAGAGGAGATGGTGTTTACCGCTGTATCATACAACATTCACCAATGCGTCGGCATGGATGGGCGTCGCGATCCGCAGAGGGTGGCGGAGGTGATCCGTGAACTGAACGCCGATGTCGTGGGGCTGCAGGAAGTCGATTTTAGACCCTTAGGATTGAAAAAATCATACCAGCTCAACTATCTCGCCGAGGCCACCGGGTTGCACGCCATCGCCGGGCCGACGATCCGGCGCGCAGATGCCGAGTTCGGGAACGCCTTACTCACGCGGCTCGAGATTGGCAAGGTCAGGCTTCACGATTTGAGCGTTCCCGGCCGCCAGCCGCGGGGAGCGATAGATGCCGAAATCTTTTGCCAGGGAAAAGCCATTCGCGTGGTCGTGACTCACCTCGGCCTGGGAATACGCGAGAGAAGACGCCAGGTTCACTCGTTGTTGGAGGTCCTTAGAGAAAGTCCCGCCGAGTGCACGTTCTTACTGGGAGATATCAACGAATGGCGGCCCAGGTCGTTTGCGATCCGCAGCCTCGACACCTGCCTGGGAAGAATAGCCTGCCCGCGAACCTTTCCCGCTACCTATCCGGTGTTTCCCCTGGATCGCATCTGGGCCTCGCCGCCGGCGGGACTGTTGGATCTCAAAGTGCCGCGCAATGGGCTGGCGCGTCTCGCCTCTGATCATCTTCCCATCTGGGCAAGTTTCGACCTCTCGAATTCGCTCCTCCCCCCGCCCAAATAGCCCGGACATGCGAATTGTAAATATCAGATCGGCGTAATTCGCGATCCCGTGTAGAGTACAAAGTTGATCCTTTACCTAATCCAAGCGACGGTTTGAAAGTCCACCGCACTGCTGAAAACGCCTTGGTACGCCTCTTGCGGAAGTTTGGTTCAAAGCTGCAATTGATCAATTCACAGCCCGCGCCCGGTCCGTAACCCGGCGGCAGGGTATCATAGGCAAAACCTTGAAAGATCACTCTATGGCCGTCGCATCCAATGCAAGTTTCCGCCGCAAGGAATACAAAGGGTGCGATATCCGTGCTGCATCATACAAGTCGCCAGCGCAGGGTTGGATACCGGAGGCCTGCTTTTACATTCATACAGAAACAGGTCCGAGGCGCGTATGGATTGCGAGTTTCGCCCATTGCTTTGGCATCCAAGCACTTACGTTTCGAAGTAAAATCGAGGCCGACAATTACGCCTTCAGCATGGCGCGGACACTGATCGATAAGACTTCGCCGGAGTTCGAACGTACCTCGGAAGCCAGCCTTTCGTCTCCAAGTAATTATCTAGCGAAGATTGTTCGTTTTGTCCGGCGGAGCAGGTTTAAGGGATACAGGGCGCCTCCGCGGTGAAGGATTTTATAGTCGATCCGGCGACTTACGATCGGTACGCCGGAAATTTGCGCAAGCTCCGAAACTTTCATCCAGTGTAGTACTACGGAATTCATTACTTCTAGGCCGAACCCTGGAGGGAGCGGGTTTCCGTTACCTACTCACTGTCGCGAGTGTCCAGCGCAAGCTCTCTGCACATCCGCTGCTCCGACTGCTTTAGATTTTTGTCGTCAGGATTAACGGGCGGCCCGTAATGATCCACGATGGGCACGGCGCAAGCCGCATCCACAAATGCGTACTTTGCGTGAACGTATCCAGGGGAATCTGATTCCTCTTTGCTGATAAGTACGATAGAGCCAAGAGGCGCCATGGAAACGTCTTTGGGTTGAATGGACTCACGAGCGGAACGGGTTTGCGCAGAGGACCCGGCTGGTAGCAAAAAACCTAACATGACAATTCCAAAAACAAGACCTTTTATGTACATCCATTTACCTCCTTTTGGATAAGCTATTATCGGTAATCCTCCAGGGTCGGCCCAAAGAGTTCTATCGAGGCGCAAATTCGATACCAAAAATTTGCATTTTGCCAGAGTAGGTTTTTGGCCGTCAGCGAAAACAGTTTTCGACTTGACTCGTTGCTTTCTGTGACGAAAAGCAAGCCAACATTTGTCTTAGATTCCGTCAGCAAAAGCACCCGGAGTGAGCTGTTTCAGATTTGAAACATGGACTGGAGAAAAATGGCACGAAAAGGAGATCGCTGCCTCTTTTTTGAGGAAATCGTCAAGAGGTCGGAGTGCAACGAAAGACTTACGCAAAGAGACTGTGATTTATCTCACCGCTCGAGGCAGTGTTCAGTGCGAATAACCGGGGTCTACGG
>DASTOD010000477.1:0-4938 GCA_035762645.1 Binatia bacterium
GCCGGTAAAGGCGATGCCTCCGACCGCCATCGTCTCCAATCCGACGATGCCAAAGGGCTCGTGGCCGCTATTGGCCAGCACGGCGTTACACGCTCGGTATACGATGCGCAAGAATTCCAGGGGAACCGGAAACCGAAGATCAATAATATCAGCAGGCGCGGCCCTCTGGAGCGCGCTTAAATAGTCAGTTTTGCGAGCATCGAGGGTCGCTTCGGTTACTTTGAGGCCTAAAGATCGCGCTTTGTGCCTGATTGCGTCCCCATGGGGCTCCGAGCCGCCGCGCGCGAGCAGTGTCGTCTTTATCCCTCTCTCCTTCAGCCTGTAAACCGCTTCGACGGCGCTATCCCATCCCTTAGCCGGATCCCACCGGGCCACCTTGCTCAAGATTACCTCGGCATTGACGCAGTCTCGTATTCTTGCAACTCCCTCTTTGCTAACTGCGCGCAGCAAGACGCTGGGGATACCGTTCGGAATAATAAGCGGATTTACTCCCATGCCCCAGAGGACGTGTTTCATGTAGCGGCTTACCGTTGTTATCGTCGTGCACGCTTTCAAACGTTCCCATGAGATGCGGTGAAAAGAAAAGGTGTTGTTTACATTCCAAAAAAGGATGCTTCTATCGCGTATGCCGCGTGAAGCTAAGATATCGTGCAGCCGGCGCATCGCTTCGGCGGTGTGCCACTCCTCTCCCAATACTACGGTTATTTTCCCCTCGGCAGCGGCGGGCAAGATGAGGTGATCCGTTATAAAGCTGGGAAGGGATTCGTTTAAGTCATAGAGTTTTTCGTTTTCACCTTGATACACCCCTCCGGGATAGTACTCGCTGATCCACTGGCACCAGCGGTGGAGAATCAGTCTGCCGCCGAGCAATGATTCCACGCCGGGCAATTTGGGATCGCCAATAAAAAACAGATGCGTCAGAAACCCCATGCCGGCCAGGGTAGAGGCAAGATTCACGATCCTGACGCCCAGACCACCCGCCATGGAGTATCGGTCGGGACCTTCAAAGCAAAGGATCACGATCTGAGTATTCTCGGGGCTTATTCGTACTGATTCCATCTGATCCTTACCTCCCTTCCCCGTCGCAGATTCCCGAAAAACGCGATCCCAGCGATCAGATTAAATAACAGCAAATCGTATGCCGCGAGTTAATTATCCCTCCGCCCACCCCTAATTCTATCAGGCATGCGAATTTCGATGGCGTTCTTTATCATCGGTGATAAGAGGAACTCAACGTTTTCACCGAGCGCTGACAGCTGCGCCCGGTGGGTTTGGTCTGGTACACGAATTGCTCGATACTTAAGAGCTGGAGAAAGCGTTGTGAGTTTAAGAAAGCAATACCCTAAAACAAAGCCCTTCTGCAAGGTGACTTTTTCTTTGCCCAAGGACGGATTCGGTTCGCCAAGGAGCGCGCATCTTGTAGGGGATTTCAATAATTGGAATAAGACCGCCGCACCCATGCGGCGACTGAAAAATGGAAGCTTTACTCTCACGATCACTCTGGAGAGAGATCGGGAATACCAGTTTCGTTATCTGTTGGATGGACAACGATGGGAGAATGATCGCGAGGCGGACGGATACGTGCCCAACGACTTCGGCAGCGAGAACTCAGTTGTCGCGGTCTAGGGTCGGGTTCCTAGTGCCTTGTGGATGACGATTTATCGGCGTGCCACAGTTTTGAGTTTTGCAGCAGCTATCATAAATTGCGGCGGGTAACAGGACAGACTCAATCAAAACGACACCGGAGCAAGATATGAAGCAGGAACAACAGGCGTTTTCAATTTGGTACTTCTTTTTAGCCCTTGCGCTTTTTCTGGCGGTGCAGACCTATTTTCCAACCCACCGCGCGGAGATGATCACCTATAGCCAGTTCAAGACCCTGGTCAGGCACGGGCTGGTCACGGATTTGGTCGTCGAGCAGGAAACCATTCGCGGCAACGTAACACCTGCAGGGATGAAGCAGATTTTTTCGGAAGAAAAGCTCCAAGAGCTGAAATACGACGGCAAGAGCGCTCATCCTTTTGCCGCTGTCAGGGTCGATGACCCGGGCCTGACGGCCGAGCTTGAAGCGGCGGGAATTCCGTTCCGTGGAGAAGTGGCCAGCAATTGGCTGCCGACGATTGTATCGTGGGTCGTCCCGATAGCGCTGTTTTTTCTGGTATGGAGCTATCTCATGAAGCGGATGGGAGGTGGTGCGGGCCTCATGCAGATCGGTAAAAGCAAGGCGAAAGTCTATATCGAGAAGAGGACCGGCGTCACTTTCGCGGACGTCGAGGGGATCGATGAGGCCAAAGAAGAGCTCGTCGAAGTCGTCGAGTTTCTGAAGAGTCCCGAAAAATACCAGAGACTCGGTGGCCACATCCCTAAAGGAGTTCTGCTGTTGGGACCACCGGGGACCGGGAAGACCCTTTTGGCCAGAGCAGTGGCCGGAGAAGCCGCAGTTCCCTTTTTCAGCATCTCGGGGTCGGACTTTGTCGAGATGTTTGTCGGCGTAGGGGCGGCACGGGTGAGAGATCTTTTTGCCCAGGCGGTCGACCACGCGCCCAGCATTATTTTCATAGATGAGCTCGACGCGTTGGGAAAAGCCAGGGGCATGAACATCCTTACGAGTCATGACGAGCGCGAGCAGACACTCAATCAACTCCTGGCCGAGATGGACGGTTTCGATCCGAACCAAGGCGTCATTATTATGGCTGCCACCAACCGGCCGGAGATACTCGACCCTGCACTCCTACGACCGGGGCGGTTTGACAGGCAGGTGCTCGTGGATCGCCCCGACATCAGAGGTCGTGAGAAAATCCTCCGGCTGCATGCGAAAAAAATCAAACTCTCGCCGTCTGTCGACCTTAGCGTGATTGCCGCCAAAACCCCTGGGTTTGTGGGAGCGGACCTGGCCAATATCGTCAACGAAGCTGCACTACTGGCGGCGCGCCAGGGCAAGGATGCGGTCGAGATGGCTGACTTCGATGAGGCAATTGAAAGGGTCGTTGCAGGCTTGCAGAAAAAGACTCGTGTTATGAGCCCGAAGGAAAAGAAAACAGTCGCTTATCACGAGTGCGGCCATGCCTTGGTGGCAGAATTCGTTCCCGGCGCCGATCCCGTGTCAAAAATTTCCATCATCCCCCGTGGCATCGCAGCGCTTGGCTACACGCAGCAGCTTCCGACCGAGGACCGCTATCTCCTCACTCGCACTGAGCTATTGGCCGAATCTATGTGCTCCTGGGCGGCAGAGTCGCCGAGGAAATGGTCTTCGGCGACATTTCGACGGGCGCGCAAAATGATCTCCAGAAAGCCACCGAAATCGCCAGAACGATGGTGACGCAATTCGGCATGAGTGAAAGAATCGGCCTTGTTGCGCTAGAAGGTCCACGGACACCGTTGTTTCTCCCTGTGCCCACTCACGTGCCGAAGGAATATAGCGAAGCAACCGCTCGGACGGTCGACGAGGAGGTAAAAAAGATACTGTCGGAGACGCATGCAAAGGTCGGCGCGCTCCTTAGCGCTCATCGTCAGGAACTGGACGAGTTGGCAAAGCTGCTATTGGAGAAGGAAGTTATTGACAGGGCGCAATTGCAGGCGATTGTCAAAGTAAGAAGTCTCGGGCACGCAGCTTGAACAAAAACTTCCATCAAGCCTTGAGGCAATGGCGCGGAAGTGAGATTGTCGAGAGGTTGGCCAGCCAGGGCGTTTTGATCCGCAGCCGGTCGATGCGTGGGGTGGCCGAGGAAGCGCCGGGAGCTTATCTTATAAGGATGTCAGTGCGGTGGTTGAGGCTGCGGATCGTGCGGGCCTCGCACGAACCGTGGCACGGCTCGAGCCTGTTCTCTGCATCAAGGGTTAAGCGTGCGACGTTGCGCGGTTTCGAGTCCGAGTTTCGCGTTTCGAGCTGAACCCGAGACCCGAAACCCAGAAACTCCTGGACAGTACGCCTTCGCGTTGCCCGAACAGAACCGATGACCCTCGAGGAGGAGTGATGCCGAATATAGGACCCATAGGAATATTCGTGATCATCGTCGTAATCTTAACCATCAGCGGCATCAAGATCATGAAAGAGTATGAACGCGGCGTGATCTTTCGGCTAGGGCGCATGGTCGCGCCGCGCGGCCCCGGGATTATCTATGTCATCCCCCTCGTCGAAAAAATGCTTCGCATAGACCTCCGGACCGTTACGATGGACGTGCCACCGCAGGATGTCATCACGAGAGATAACGTTTCCGTGAAGGTTAACGCGGTTGTCTACTTCAGGGTGTTGGACCCAAACCGCGCTATCAGGGAAGTGGCGAACTATTTATTTGCTACCTCTCAGCTCGCCCAGGTAACTTTGCGTAGCGTTTGTGGCCAGGCTGAACTCGACGAGCTTCTCGCCGAGCGTGAGAAGATCAACAATCGACTCCAAGAAATTTTAGATACTCAGACCGACCCCTGGGGTATCAAAGTTAGCCTGGTGGAGCTCAAGCACATCGACCTGCCGCAGGAAATGCAGCGCGCCATGGCCAAGCAAGCGGAAGCAGAAAGGGAGAGGCGTGCCAAAGTGATTCATGCCGAAGGCGAGTTCCAAGCATCGCAAAAGCTAGCCGAAGCGGCACAGGTCATCGGCAAGCAGCCCACCGCCATGCACCTGCGGTTTTTACAAAGCTTGGTTCAGGTGGCCGCCGAAAACAACACGACCGTTGTTTTGCCCGTTCCGGTGGACCTCCTCGTGCGTTTTCTTAACGAGGCACGACAGTAGAGCACGTGTGATGGAGCGCGTAACGACCTTCGTTTTCGCACCAAGCATGTCCTGAGCGAGGTCGAAGGGACGCGAGGGACGCAAAGGTAAATTGCACCTTAGAGGGACGCCGTCGGCGGCAATAAGGAGCCGCATCGATGAGCCTTAAGATATTGTCAGGTTCCGCCAACCTTCCCCTTGCTGAAAGTATTGCCAAGAAGCTTGCCGTC
>DASTOD010000478.1:0-12480 GCA_035762645.1 Binatia bacterium
AAGCCATCTACGGCTCGGCTCCGAGGTTCGCCTCGACCATGACGGTGCGCTCCAACATCAAAACACTCAAAGATCTCAAGGGGAAGAAGATCGGAGTTCAGGAGATCGGTGGGTTCGCGGATGTGCTGAGCCGAATGGTGCTGGCAAAGGCGGGCATCAAGCCCGAGGAGGTTACTTTCATCCCGATTGCCTCAGCGGACGTGCCACCCCTGCTGGCCGGCGCGATCGATACCGCCGTGCTTCACGTGGACCAGCTGATGATGGCCCGTCAGAAAGATCCTTCATTTCACCCCCTGGTGAGATTCTGGGAACTCGAACCAAACCAGCTTTTCAACGTGTTTGTGGCTCAGGAGAAGAAACTCGCCGCCGAGCCGGCCAAATACCAGGCGCTGATCCGCGCGTTGGCAAAGGCCAACCGGTTCATGTACGCCAACAAGGCCAAGACGGTAGAGATTGCGATGAAGTACGCCAAGCTTCCGCGCGATGTGGCTGAACCAGCGTACGATGAGCTGGTGAAGGGCAAGGTTTGGGCCCAGAACGACGGGCTGCCTCGGCCGAAAGTGGAGTACACGATCGATCGCATGGTGAAGGTTGGCAGCATCAAGTCCGAAGACCGGCCGAAGCATGAGGACTATGTGGCTGTCGCGCTTCTCGAACAAGCCTTAAAGGGCCTGCCCCGCATCCCCGATTACGATTGAGATGCGGCCCTTCGTGCTCGGGATATGATTTAGGTCCCACTGAAAACGTGTAGGAATGCTTCGACGGGCTATCCGCCGGGCAGCCTGTCGATGTCTGGGGAGGCGACATCCAGAGTCCGGAATTCGAGCTTGGCTAGGGCCGATACTGTCCTTATCCACAAGAAAGGCAGCATCCGAGAGCCACCCGCCGTAATCGCCGGGCGGCCGTGGCGGCCATTGTATAATCCTCGTCTCTTTTCGGATTGTCCGTATGGCCCTGTCCCAGCTTATCGACCGCGATCACCCGAAACCATTCGGATAGCGCATCGAAATTGAGCTCCCAGTCGAGAGCGCTCTCGCAGGCGTCGTTGGTCCCGAGATGGCTTCCGTGAAACAGAACCAACACTGCACCAGTTCCCTTTTCGAAATAGCGTGTTCTAATGCCGTCCACGTCAACAAAGCGCTCGCCTGTCATTAGGTCAACCCTCCTGATTTCTGATTGCTGAAACGCGAATCGCTACCTTCCTCGAGCTAAAATAGCATATCGACTATTGTGGCCCTCCGCATACGGCGGATGATTTCGGTTCGTTCGCGCATGTTACTAAGGAGTTCGTTGGTTAGTAACGTACGACAACCCAGGGATGAGTCATGGAGAGCGCGGGCACAACCACACCTCGCAAATCATTCTACTTACGTCTTGTAGGATTGCGCAGTCGGTCAGCCAATTCTTCGTAAACCGCTCGCCGGTGTCCGATGGCGAAGATCCTGATAACCCGATCTTTACGATCAACTTCATAGATGATGCGAAATCGTCTGACCTTGTATTTCCAGAGACCTGCTAATTCGCGAAGTAGCAGTTCGCCTGAGAAAGGGTGCGCACTTAAAGACCGGAGAGCTTGCTTGATACTGCGCTTTAAGTCTGGGGGTAGATGGTGAATCAGCTTTGCGACATGCGGTGGGATGTCGTGCCGATAGATGGCCATTACTTTTTTCGACGTTTCCGCGCCCCGATAGGTTCACCGAAGACTGCCTCAAAGGATTGTCCTTGCCGGCCCTTTGCGTAGAATTTTTTACTCTGGCGGATTTGCTTCATCAAAACCGGATCGCTCAAGACCTCCAGGCTATCTTTCAAGCGCTCGTATTCGTCGTAATTGACCAAGACGGCAGCGGGTTTCCCGTTGCGCGTGACGACAATTTCTTCCTCCCGCTCCGCGACTCCCGATACCAGTTCGGGCAACCGTGTTTTAACTTCTGAAATAGGTATCGTCTTGGACATTGGCTGGACTCCCTTATTCTTCGACCAAAATTCTGGTCGACTTAAGACTACTCGTTTGGCCAGCTCTGGTCAAACCACCATGGAAAAGATGCTGCATCTTAGAGGTCCGGGGCGTTTACCGATTAAGATTGTTGAGTTCCAAGTTTCTAGCTAGAAACGTGAGCGAAGCGAAATGATTCTCCTTGCCACATGACCCGTCTTATCGCATAATTTTCGGCTCAAAGGCATTGCGGACTGCTCCGATTTTCCAATCGAGCTTTCAGTTCTCCGCGCCGTGGGTGTTAAAAATAACTTGTTCTACTTGAGCGTAAGGAGGAATTCTCATGCGTCTCAGCTTCGTTATCATCTTTGCGGTTACGATGGCCGCGTGTGCCACCCGGTATATCAAACCGTCTACAGTTCAAAATCCTGTGCCAACTGAAAAGTTCGCGGCGTTTGAGCACTTTGAATTGAAACGCGTGTCACTGGATTCTGCGTACTCGCAGCACGAGGCGAATCAGAAGGCGGCAGCCAAGATTCAGGAATACTTCGATCTCAAGGTATCGCCTTTGATCAAAGAATGGAACCAGGGCACACCCCGGGGACAACCATCTCGCACACTTCTGATCGAGCCTCGCATAGAGCACATCAAGTTCATCGGCGGCGGAGCCCGTTTCTGGGTTGGCCCAATCGCTGGAAGTTCGGCGGTGATTATGAAGGTCAAGTACATTGACAAGGCCAATGGAAAGTTGATCTCAGAGCCGGAATTTTTCCAGCGCGCGGCGGCTTGGAGCGGTGCGTTTACGGTCGGCGGGCAAGATAACGCGATGTTGGCGCGAATTGTCACGCTAGTGTCCGACTACACAAGCCGCAACTACCACGAGGCCGTCGGCGGCCCGAGTGGTGCCTCCGAGGAACTGGTAAACGCCACCGAATGACACTAATCGAGAGGATCTCCGACAGACATTGTCTCTCTCTTATTCCGTTACGCCTTCACGCGACGAAGCTTCGGCAGCTCCCCACCATTTGCGCACGGCGGGCGCCGCCATGACGATCAAGATGAGAATCGTAGCGACGATAAACGCGAGGCTGATCGGCCGGGTGACGAACACGGAAGGATCTCCGCGCGAGACCTGCAACGTCCGTCGCAGGTTTTCTTCGACCATTGGCCCGAGCACGAACCCGAGCATCATTGGCACGGGACTGCAATCGAGCATCCTCCAAACAATGCCGATGATGCCGAAGATCGCCATGAGATAGATGTCGAACGAGCTGTTGTTCACGCTATAGATGCCGATGGCGGAGAACGCCATGATAGCGGGGAACAGCAGGCGATAGGGCACCTTCAGCAGGCTCACCCAGATACCGATCAGAGGCAGATTGAGCACGACCAGCATCACGTTGCCGATCCACATGCTTGCGATCAGTCCCCAGAAAAGGTCCGGCTTTTCGGTCATCACCTGTGGACCGGGCGCAATGCCGTAAATCATCAGCGCGCCGAGCATGAGCGCCATCGTGCCGCTTGCGGGAATTCCCAAGGTGAGCATCGGGATAAACTTGCACTGCGCGTCGGCGTTGTTGGCGGACTCGGGTCCCGCCACGCCCTCGATCGCCCCCCGGCCGAAGCGCGACGGGTCTTTGCCGAGCTTCTTCTCGACCATGTAGGACGAGAACGAGGCGATCGCCGGCGTGGTGCCCGGCAGCACGCCGAAGAATGCTCCGACTCCGGTTCCTCTGACGATTGGCCCGAAAGAACGCTTCAGATCGTCTCTGGTGGGAAAAAGGTTCGTTACCTTCGAGGTGAAGACCTGACGCTCATCGGGGTCGCTCAAGTTGCTCAAGATTTCGCCCACCGCAAACAGACCCACAGCGATCGTCACGACACCGATGCCGTCCGCCAGCTCGTAAAATCCGAAGGCGAAGCGCTTGAGTCCCGAATTGACATCGGCGCCTACGATGCCGAGCAATAACCCCACGACAACCATGGCGAGCGACTTCACCATGTCACCGTGGGCGAGCACCGCCGCGGCGACGAGACCCATCAGCATCAGCGAGAAATACTCCGCCGAACTGAACTTCAACGCGAATTCGGCAAGCGGCGGGGCGAACAGAGCGATCAGCAAGGTGCAGACCGTGCCGGCGAAAAACGAGCCGATCGCCGCGATCGCAAGAGCCGCTCCGGCACGCCCCTGCCGCGCCATCTGGTAGCCGTCGATGCACGTAACTACGGCTGCCGTCTCGCCCGGCAGATTGACCAGGATGGAGGTGGTCGAGCCGCCATACATGGCCCCGTAGTAGATGCCGGCGAGCATGATCATGGCCGCCACCGGCGGCACGTTGAAGGTGAGCGGCAGCAGCATCGCTATCGTCGCCATCGGCCCGATGCCCGGAAGCACGCCGATCAAGGTGCCCACCAATACACCGATGAAGCAGTACAGCAAATTTTGCAGCGAGAGCGCCACGCTGAAACCGAAGATCAGATGGTTGAAGAGTTCCATGGCGACGGCGTCAGAAGCCTTTGGCCAATGGGTACGGCAGCCCAAGGCCCCAGATGAATACGACAACCGAGAGTCCGGTCAAGATTAGGGTAAGCAGCAGGACCTCGACAAACTTGAACTCCCGTCCCGCGGCCGCCGACCCAAAAATGAGCACCGCCAGGGCCGGTATGAAGCCCGCATGGGTCATCAAAACTCCAAAGGCGACCACTGACAGGGGCAGCACGATCAACGACCGAAGCGAGCAACGCACCGTGATCTTCTCGCCCCTGCGCAGCCCGATGACCACAACGTAGATGCCGAACAGGACGAGGATCGCGCCGAGCATGGTCGGGAAGTAGCCGGGCCCCATCCGCATCGTGCTGCCGAACGGGTAGCCGCGGGCAATGAAGATAGACGCAACGCCCGTCCCTATGAACGTGATGCCTGCCCAGAAATCCTTGTTGCGCAATTCGATTCTCATTGTAAATTCCGTTTGAGGCTTTCCGAGCTGTTCAACACTCATCCCCCTCCTTTCATCCTCCCCCGCGTTGCGCGGGGGAGGAAAGAGGTGGGGGTCTTGGCGGCTCTGCCGCTTCTACTCCGCTTTGATGTTGGCGTCTTTTATGACCTTCCCCCATTTTGCCGTTTCGGCCGCAATATACGGGCCGAACTCGGCGGGACCCAATTTGTCCACTTCCGCGCCTTGATCCCCGAATACCTTCTGTGTTTCCGCCGCGCTCAGGATGCCCGAGATCTCCTTGTATAGCCGGTCGATGATCGGGCGCGGTGTGCCGGCGGGCGCCATAATGCCCCACCAGTTGTTCGCCTCGTAGCCCGCGACGCCCGCTTCAGCGATCGTCGGCACATCAGGCAGAGCGACGCTGCGCTTCGCTCCGCCGGTGCCCAGCGCCTTGACCTTCCCGGACTTGATGTGCGGCATGAACTGAATGAGCGAGCCGAGCGCGGCATGCGTGTGGCCGCCGATCACATCGATCATCGCGGGACCACCCCCTTTGAACTGGACGATGCCGACATCCACCCCAGTCATCGATTTGAACAGCTCGCTGCCGAGATGCTGAAAGCTGCCGACTCCGGCGGCGGCGAAATTCAACTGGCCGGGTTTTTCCTTGGCCAGAGCGATGAACTCTTTAACCGAGTTGGCAGGAACGCTCGGATGGATGGCAAAAACATTCGGGCCGGTTCCGAGCTTGGCGATTGGGGTGAAGGCCTTGACCGGATCGTACGGGAGTTTATAGAGCGAGGTATTGATCGCGTACGCGGAAGAGATGATCAGCAGGGTGTGACCGTCGGGCTCCGATTTCGCCGCGGCTTCAGTGCCGATCACGCCTCCCGCCCCACCGCGGTTGTCGGCGACGACTTGCTTGCCGAGCCTTTCGCCGAGTTTGGTGGCGATGAAGCGCCCTACGATATCGTTGCTCCCGCCGGGTGGAAAAGGAATGATGAGGCGCACGGCCTTACTGGGATAGGTCTGTGCCGCCGCTGCCCCGGAGCACAGCGCGACTGCGCAAATAAGCATTATCGCAGAGTAACTTTTCAGTTGGTACTTCATTTCAACTTCCTCCTTTTTATTCTCTGCTCCAGTGCGCGGGATTCTCGCGGTCTTCGTGTCTTGGCGCGACCCTCACCCTTGCCCTCTCCCGCTCGCGGGAGAGGGTGAGAGAGAACGGTTGCATTTTTATCCAATGCGCTGCAGCCGGTCAAACATTGCATCCCGGCCGGCTTATGGATAAGGCTTATGGCGGATGGTGAGCGCCATCCATATGCTCACAAGAAAAATAGTGGTCTCGAGGGGTGAGCCTTCCGCGGTCGATGGCAATGAGTAGCAGTTTCGAGTCTTTTCTCCCAACACGAAGCACCAGACCCGAGACCCGAAACCAAGAACACGACGACTTGGACAGGAGGTCTCGGATGAAACGGACAGCAGCGGTTTTAGGTTGGCTCGCGTTCTTGATTACACCGTACGCGGCGCTGCCCGCAGACAGGCTCTTGGGCGTTCATTCCGCGCGCGTCATGTCGCAATCTATGCCTTGGATTGCTGAAGAGGCCGGACTTTTTCGGAAATACGATCTCGAGTTTCCGCTGGTCTATATCGGCTCTTCGCCGCTCGCGACCGCGGCGATGCTCGGCGGGGACGGAGAGCTCCTGATGGACGGCGGTCTCGGCACTGTGCGCGCGTATGTCCAGGGGACCACCGAGCTTGTCTGTATCGGCGGGCAGAAAAACATTTTGACGCAAAGCATCTTGGCCAAGCCGCCGATCAAGAGACTGGAGGATTTGAGAGGGAAAAAAGTCGGCGTTACCCGGATCGGGGCCACGACTCATTATTTTGCTACTCAGGCCTTCCGCAAAGTCGGCATGGAAGCCGGACGAGATTACACCATGATCCAGACCGGCGGCGCGCCGGAGATGTTCGCGGCGCTTGTAAGCGGCGCAATTGACGCCGGAACTCTATCGCCGCCCTTCGATGCCCAAGCTCTCGCCCAGGGTTTTCAGTACGTCGTTTACGGGCCCGATCTCCGCATTCCCCAGGTTGCCGTGGGCTTCATGACGCGCCGCTCTACACTCGTGAAACGGCCTCAAGTGCTGGGACGGTTCATGCGCGTCATGGCCGAAGCGGCAAAGATCCTGCACACCGACAAAGAGTTTACGTTTAAGGTCCTGAGCAAACAGTTGAGGCTTAGCGATCACAAGAGCCTCGAATTTGGCTACAACGCCGAAATCAAAGTCTTGGAGCCCAGGCTAACGATCCGGCCTGAGGCTTTTCAGGCGATTCTGGATGATGTCGCGCAGACCGATCCGCGGGCGAAGAAAGTCAAGCCGGAAGATTTCATCGACAGGCGATTCCTCGACGAAATGACCAAGAGCGGGTTCTTTGATAAGCTCTGGGCCGAAAAATAGTAGAGTTTCGTTTTGCGATCAGCGGGCCGAACACACTACAAGGCGTAAAGTTCCTTCGGATTGTGTGTGAGGATCCGTTCTTTGACCGCCTGGTCGATGCCTTCCATTTTTTGAAACTCACGAAGCGCGCTGACCGCGCTCGACGGATCGGTGTGGCCATAGTCGGTGCCGATCACGAGCCTGCGCTCCCCCGCATACTTCACAATGTAAGGGACATCGTCATTGGTCTGGCACGTGACATAGACGTTGTACTCCTCGAAAAGATTCTCCGGCAAATCCCTTCCAGCTACGCGGTAGCGGATCGCTACTTCGCGGTAGACCCAAGGCACCCACTGGGCCGAGGCTTCGATGAACCCCCAGCGGAGGGTGGGAAACTCCTGCGGCAACTCGCTCATCAGCAGGTTAAAGCAAGCGGCCACCGTCGGCACGCGGAACTGGGCGAAGCGCCCCGCCGGGGCCAAGCGATAGAGGTCGCAGTTATCGGGGTTGCCGTTGGCAATGTGGACGGCGATCGCCAAATCGAGGTCGGCGGCGGTCTTATAGATGGGATAGAAGTACGGGTCGGTGAGATGTCGCTCGCCTTCTAGAGGCCGCATGCAGACGGCCGCTGCGCCATTATCCTTTGCGAACTTGATCTGCGCGATGGCTTGGTCGATGTTTAGGGCGGGTACGACACACGAATAACGAAGCCGGCCTTTGCTCTTCTTGCTGACGTCGGCAAGCCAACGGTTCCAGCTCCAGCATAGGGCCGTTTCGACCTCGGATCGGGTCGTGATCTGTTCGATCCAAAAAGTATTGTGCAGCACCTGAATGTCGATGCCTAGCTCATCCATGTGCTTCAACCGAACCTCGACGTCGTCGAGCTGGCGCGCCGCCTGCGGCGTCTCGAAATTTCTACCGGCGCGCTGGGCAAATTCCCTCAGTTGCTGTTCGGACAGAGTCGGAAAACGAAACCCGCGTATCTTGTCGTCAATTACCCAGTACTGTCGCGTTTCATCGCCCGGGGAGTAGAAGAGTTGCGGGCGAAACTTCCGCTCCGAGGGCTCCAGGTAATCCCACGTGTGCTCGGTTTCGATGACATGGGCATCGGCATCGATCACGGTAAGATGGTTTTGCATCGGTGTCCTCCGCTTTACAGCTGGCTTATAGTCCATGGCTTATGGCGTATGGTTCTCTCGCTGTTTGTGCGCTCGCGACTCACGCCTGACGCCTTACGCCTCCCGGTATATAGGCTATCAGCCATATGCGATTTTTATCGTGACGTTAATGCGGGCAAGGCCTCCTGTCAATATCGCTTTGGGGTAGCTGGCATCGGCGGCTCGTACGGCACGCCGGGCGTTATCGTTGCCGCGTCCAAGGAGACGTGTTAGAGACTGGTTTCGTCCGTTAGGTCAACCCGTTTCTCTAAGACAGCTATTTCTAAATAGGGAGGCAAATATGATTAAGGCAAACGATCTGCGAGGCGCGTTAGCGATCATGCCGACGCCCGCCAAGGAAGGGGCCGATCGGCTGGATGCTGCAAACACAGTGGATCTGGACGAGACCGCCCGTCTTGCCGAGAGCCTGGTCCGCGACGGGGCAACCGGGATCATGGCACTCGGAACCATGGGCGAATGCGCCACCGTTTCAAACAGTGATTATGAGGCATACGTCGATTGTCTGCTTAGAACGGTTCGCGGTCGCATTCCGACGTTTGTCGGGACGACCGCGTTGGGAGGCCATGAAATCGCGCGGCGGATCCGCTTCGTAAAGGAGCGGGGCGCCACTGGGACACTCCTGGGCATCCCGATGTGGCAGCCGGCCACGCTGGATATGGCGGTGCAATTCTACGCTTCGGTCTCCCAGACCTTTCCGGATTTTCCGATCATGGTGTATGCCAACTCACGGGCCTTCCGCTTTGGATTTGGCGTGGACTTCTGGAAAGGCGTTGCCGACAAAGCCCCGACCGTCATGTCGGCCAAGTTTTCCAGCAAGGCGATACTCCGAGAGGCAGTGGCCGTAACCAAAGGGCGGGTAAACTTCGTTCCTCCCGTCGGAATGGCATACGAGTTTGCGCAAATCTCTCCCGAGACCGCGACGACATGCTGGATCCCCGCAGTCGGACCGCAACCGGCCCTCGCGCTCATGAACGCGCTTGCGGAGCGGGACACAGCCAAGGCCAAGGCAGTGGCCGCCGACATCGCGTGGGCGGTCGAGCCGGATCACGAAATTGTCAGCTCGCCGGAGGTGTTTGCGTCTTATAACATTCAGCTTGAAAAGATTTTGATGGGGGCGTCGGGGTATTGTAAGCCGGGGCCGATCCGGCCGCCTTACAATGTCGTGCCGGAGAATATTGCCCAGGCGGCGCGGGAAAGCGGGCAGCGGTTTGGAAAGCTCCGGGAAAAATACGCGAGGGGTTAGCGGCTCAGCAGTCCGTCGATGGAAAGGGCGCCGCCGCCACCAACCAGGAGCGCCAAAGCCATTAGAAAGAGCGCCAGGCAATACTCTATTCCACTTCCCTCTCCCGGACGGCGCGCCAAAAAGAATCCATGTTCCCAGTGAGCCTTTTGCATTGCCACGGCCATGAAGATAGCCAACCCCAAGGCAAAAGGCCGGGTGAGAAATCCGATGAGAAGCGCGAAGCTGCCAAAGAACTCGACAAACATTCCTAACATGCTGATCGGCACGGGTATTCCGTACTTTTCCTTCCAGTTGGCAAGCATCCCTTTCAGGCCGCGGCCATCGAACCAACCGAAAATCTGCTGCGTCGAGTGCGCGAAGAACGCGACCGCCAGCCCTACGCGCAGGAACACGAACCCAAACGATGGAGACGTCTCAAAGATCCAGCTCATTGCCAACCTCCGTGTCGCGACTCTGAATAAGTGGTCTTGGTCATTAGCACATTACGGGAGCGAAGCAAAAGGATTTAGAGGGTAGCACCACGGGGTCAATCATGACGGTGGATCAAAACGCGTTTGCTGCGATTCCCGCTGGACTGAACACGACAGCTTGCGCTGGCGAGTTCATCGAACGTGTCACTCTGGACGATATTCCGGCAGAGGCGATGCGGATCGGGACGCGCTGTCTGCTCGACGGCCTCGGCCTCTTGGTGGCGGGCTCGGAAGAGGATTCCGTCAGGCTCCTCATTGACGAAGCGAAAGATATTGGGGGCCGGCCCGATGCGCTTTTATTGCGCCGCGGCACTAGCAAGGTTCCGGCGCCAACCGCGGCACGTGTGCTCGGAACGGCCGGTCATGCCCATGACTGGGACGACAGCCAGGTGAGCTCGGATCCCAGTCATATTTATGGACTGCTGACTCATCCGACGATTCCCCCGTTGACGAGCGCGCTGGTAATGGCGCAGAGACTCGGCGGCGTCGATGGCAGGACTTTCATGCTCGGCTTTCTTACTGGATTTGAGGTGGAGTGCAAGATTTCCGAGTGGATGCTGCCGCAGCATTACGCGCGAGGAATGCACTCGAGCGGCACAGTCGGAACCTTCGGCGCTTATGCGGCAGCGGCAAAACTGCTGGGCTTAAAGGCCGACAAATTGCGCAGCGGCATCGGCATCGCGGCCAGTTTTGCCGCGGGCATTCGATGTAATTTTGGAACGATGACCAAGCCGCTGCACGTCGGTCGCGCCGCTGAAAACGGCGTTACCGCGGCGCTGCTCGCCGCGAGAGGCTTTACGGCGGATCTCGATGCGTTAGATGGACCTTGGGGCTTCTTTGCCGTGCATGGAGGCGGCGTCAGCGCGGAAAAGGTTTCGCAGGGTTTCGGCCAGGTCTGGAGCATCGTCGAGCCGGGAGTATCGATCAAGCCTTACCCGTGCGGCGTGCTGACGCATCCGACCATCGATCTTATGCTGAAACTCGTTATGGACCACGACGTCAAACCCGACGACATCCAAACGGTCACGGTTTACGCCGGCACGAACATCTTAAAACCCATTCGTTATCCCATCGCTGCCAACCACCTGCAGGCGAAGTTCTCGCTTCCGGCGGCGCTCGCCATGATCGCGCTCGCGCGCAGGGCCGGCAAACGCGAATTCTCCGACGGGTTCGTCGGCTCGGCTCCGATGCAAGCTATGCAGCGCCGGATAACGGCCGAGTTCGATCCAGAGATCGAAAGATTGGGCTTCGACAAAATGCGCTCGCGCATTGCAATACGATTGAAAGACGGGCGCAGCATCGAGGGCACCGCCGATGAGCGCTACCGGGGCGGACCGGAAAACCCGCTGAGCGATAGCGATCTGGAGGCCAAGGTCCGCTCTTGCTGCGATGGCGTCTTGGATGCAGAAGCGCAGTCAAGTTTAATCGATACTGGCTGGTCGATCGCTCAAGTAACAGATGCCCGGAAGCTAATGGAGCTGATCAATGTCGGCTCTGGGAATTGGTGAGGCCCTGGCGGTAGGGGCGGCCTGACCGTCCGTCTGCGAACGGTCAGGCGCCGAAGGCGGGATAACTATCGCTTGCGCAGATCTTGTTTAAGCTCGCGGCGGGCTGATTGCAGTTTGTCCTGGCTCTCGCGCAGCTCTCCCCGTTCTCTCGAGATCTCCCTCAGGTCATCACGGATCTCCTGGCGGTCTTTCATGATTTCTTCTTTGCTCGCGCCCCTGCGGATGTCCCGGCGAAGCTCCGCTCGATCTTTTCTGAGCTCTTGATAATCCGACCGCAGCTCACGCCGATCTTGGTGGACGTCCTTTCGCGCGGCGCGAACGTCCTTTATGTCCTGCCGAATCTCCGGCTTGTTATGACGGCCGCGGTAATCGTGGCGGGCATCGCGCCGGTAGCGATGATTATCGTACCGCCCGTGATGACGGCGCCAGCGGCGGTCATGACCGTCGTGTCTTCCCTGGTGGCGCCACTTTTTGTCGTGATCTTTGCCGCGGAAATGTTTACGCTCACGATCGTCGTCGGCCTCGGCTGTCGCGGAGATCACCGGGGCCATCAGAACGGCCGCGAGAAGTCCGGCCAGAATTCCAGTTCTCGAAATCTTCATAACCAAGACCCCTCCTGTTTTGGAAACAAATCCTCTTGCCTTACAAACTCTGCACCCGGTCTCCGATCAGATTCATCTTTTCATCCGACAGCCTAAGCGACCCCGTCAGAGTTACCGGTAGCGGTAATCGCTGTCATCTTGACCTTGTATGTAATCCCCGATCAGTGCGCCG
>DASTOD010000479.1:0-2078 GCA_035762645.1 Binatia bacterium
AAAGGATGGCGAAACTATGGACGATCAACTGGCGAGACTTTCACGGGCCCAGCTTCGCGAAAAGGCGCGCGAATTGCAGATCCCCGGATTGGACAGCATGAGCGACGACCAACTCATCCGGGCCATCCGTGCTCGGCTAACAGAGAACTCATAAGACGCGGCACGCGGTGCATTGAACATGCGCCGCCAGCCATTGCCGCAAGCATAGCCTGTAGGGGCACGGCGTGCCGTGCCCCTACGTGATGTGTTCAACCAGAACCGAAACTGCTCTTACTTCCCTGCGGGTCCGGGACCTGGGGTAGCTGGACTGCTCCCCTGACCCGATCCCGGACCACCTGGCCCCTGAGACGGGGTGGTATCTCCAGTCTTTCCGGCACGCTCACTTCCGGTTCCTTTGGCTTTCGACTGGTCGCCGGTCTGGTCTCTGTCGCAACCCGGCAACGCAAGGCCGAGACTACCCGAGAGTAGCAGCGCAATGGCCAGAAACCTATATTTCGTCATTTTCTTCTCCTTTCGCCGTTATTGGGTTTACTTCACCTGGGGTCGCAATGCATGTGCCAGTAAACGGTGGGCCCAGCCGGAACATTTCTATCGCTAACCTGCTGGTATTTGTTCTTTTCAGGGCTAGCAGCCCTTATTGTTCCAGAACCGCAGGCTAACAATTCCGGTCGAATTCCGCGGGTCGATCAGAGATCACCGCCCAGTAATGAAACAACAACTTTCGAAGCGATTCACCGATAGGACAAAACGCGCTCCTAACCCGGTCGTTTTAAGATTCCAAACCTTACGCGATATTGCAAAATGAGCACAGGCGCATCGATGTCTCAGATATTAGACAATGGCGGCGCTCACATGCACTGCGAGTGAGACACGACACGGCCGGCTCCTGACCAACGTCTGCGCTCAATTACCAGCGGTGCTAACCTCCTGTTGTGGCGGGACGCTCGCGCCTGGACGATCCGCCATGGGGGCTTTCTCTTTCACTTTCACCGACGCACCCGACGGCTGGCCGGCAATCGTCGGTTTCTCCCCGGCTTCTGCCACGGTTTTGAAGGCGCGTAAGTCTTCGCGGATTTGATGCTCGGTCAAGCCGCTGAACAACTTCGCCACGGCAGCCCCGGCGGGACCGAGCGGCGGCCGGTAGGACAAGATGACCTTCACTTCCGTCAGGTTTCGCGCCGGCAAATGGTGAAACAAAACAGAGCCGGCGTGGTCGACGCTGGAATCCGGAAGCGAGCGCCAGGAGATTGTTCTGTTTTCCTCGTCTTCGACAATGATAGCGTCCCACTCCAGGCGTAAAGGGGCCGGAACTCTCGCTACCCAATGGGACCGCTGCTGAGTCACTGGCATCACGGATTCGAGGTGAGACATGAAGCGCGGGAGATTTTGCAGATCCCGCCAGAGAGGGTAAACCTCCTGCGGGGGTTTGTTGACCGTGATGGTCTCCTCGATCTGCAGACCGGCTTGAGAACCGGCCGAAACCCCCAACGCTCGATAGAGTGGACAAAAACCGGTGGCCCCGCGGTAGAGGAAAACACCGCCGCTAACGAGCATCGACAAGCTCCGCCGGCGCAATCCCGAGAGCAGAAGGGAACTTCCGGCGAACACCGAGATGCAGCGCTCGACAGGCGGCACGTTCACGTCCCCAGCTCTCTGGCGCCGGGAGGGACGAACATCGTCGGGCGCCGGAATCATGGCTTCAGGACCACTTTTATGCATGCGTCCTCCTTGTTATTAAAGATCTCGTAACCTCGCGCGGCCTCCTCGAGCGGCAATCGGTGCGTGATAATGAACGATGGATCGATTTCACCCGCTTCGATTTTCTGCAGCAACGGCCGGAGATATCGTTGTACATGGGTCTGGCCCATTTTAAAGGTCAGTCCTTTGGCAAAAGCCGCTCCCATCGGGAACTTGTCGACAAATCCGCCGTAAACACCCGGTACGGAGACCGTGCCCCCTTTGCGGCAGGCATTTATTGCCTCGCGTAAAGCCGTGGGCCGGTCCGTCTCGAGCATGAGTTTATGCTTTGCGCTGTCATACCAGCCCGAGAGACCGAACCCATGCGCCTCCATTCCGAC
>DASTOD010000480.1:0-8702 GCA_035762645.1 Binatia bacterium
GGTGAAGCGGTGGACGCAACATTTGAGAATCTTGCCCGCACGATCAAGAGACTCAAGCGGTTCCAGGTCCCTGGTTTCGGTACCTTCACCGTACGGTCGCGCAAAGCGCGAAAGGGGATAAATCCTCAAACCGGCGATGTGATCAACATCAAAGCCAGCCGGACCGTAGGTTTTAAGCCTGCTCCCAATCTTAAAAGGGGTCTTTAAAGCCGCGCGCGATTCGTCAGAGGCCACCGCGGGCGACCCGGTGGCCTTTTTTTATGGAGCCTTGATGACGGCGCTCGGGAAACGTAAAATACAACGGCGTGCAACCAGCCGGAGCTTTCATGAGTAACGTATGTCGCTAAAAACGGAAAAGATATGGTTGGACGGGAAAATGGTTCCCTGGGAGGATGCCAAAGTCCATGTGTTGGCCCATGCCCTCCATTATGGAACCGCTTATTTCGAAGGGATTCGCTGCTATGCGTTGGGCGACGGCCGTTCGGCGGTTTTTCGTTTGCAAGAACATATCCGACGGTTCGCCGATTCGGGCAAAATTTTGGGATTTCCCTTGCCCTATAGGGTGGAAGAAATTCAGCAGGCGACCTTGGATCTCATTCGCGCCAATAACTTGAAGGAATGTTACATCCGGCCGTTGGCGTTTCTCGGGCTCGGCGAGATGGGGCTGTATGCGCCGAAAAATCCCGTCAACGTGTGCATCGCGGTTTGGCCCTGGGGCGCCTATCTTGGCGACGAGGGACTCAAGAACGGCATCCGTGCCAAGGTATCCTCGTTCACCCGCCATCATGTCAACGTGATGATGACCAAGAGCAAAGCCTCGGGCAATTACATCAACTCCGTGCTGGCCAAAGCCGAAGTGAAAAAATCGGGCTATGACGAAGCCATCATGCTGGACGCGGAGGGCTACGTCTCGGAAGCCAGCGGAGAAAATATTTTTATCGTGCGCAACCAGCAGATCAAAACCACGCCCCTCACGTCGATCCTGCCCGGCATTACCCGAGATTCCGTTTTGGCGATTGCCCGGGACAAAGGTTACGCGGTGGTGGAAGAGAGGTTTACGCGCGACGAGCTGTACACGGCCGACGAGGCGTTCTTTACCGGCACCGCCGCGGAGCTAACGCCGATCCGTGAAGTGGATGACCGCCAGATCGGCGCCGGCCGTCCGGGGCCGGTTACCGAAGATATCCAGCAGACCTTTTTCGCTGTCCTCAAAGGCAAAGAGAAAAAATATTCCCGGTGGCTGGCCTATGTCTGAGCGCTGCCTCCGCGTCAACCTCGCCCCTCGGCGGCGGTAAAAGATCTCAGGATATCCGGCGGATGGCTGAAGCTCGCGACCCCACGCTGCGGGTAACGATGCTCCCGCGCGATACCAACGCGCGTGGAACGATCTTCGGCGGAGTCATTTTGAGTTACATCGACTTGGCGGGCGCGATCGCTGCGTCCCGGCACGCGGCACGGAATTTTGTCACCCGCGCGATGCATGAAGTGGGGTTCATCGCGCCCGTTTATGTTGGAGACGTCGTGAGCTTCTACACTTCGGTGGCGCGCGAGGGAAAGACCTCCGTGGCCATCCAAGTTTCGGTTGAGGCCGAGCGAGCCCGCCAGCCACAAGAACGCGTCCGGGTGACCGAAGCCGAGGTCGTGTACGTGGCCGTTGATGATCGTGGAAGGGCGACGCCGATCAGGTGAAATGATGTGCCGATGGATTAGCGTCTTCGCGGTTTTTGCGGTGGTTATTTTCGCCGCCAGGCCGCCGGCCTTCGGGCAAAGCGAGGTGGCGAAGATGGGCCGGGTCGGTTGCCCGCACTGCGTGAATGACGGCTCGCCGCTCGCGCGGTCGCTGCAACGCGCCGATGAGCTTTACGCCAGCTTCAAAACGAAGGAGGCTTTGGCCGAGCTTCTCAACGTGCTCGAGAAGGATCCCGAGAACGCCGAGGCGCTCTCCAAGACCGCTCGGATCTATATCGATCGGGGTGACATGATTCCGGAGTCCACGACGGATTGGGAGGCCAAGAAGCTCGGAGAGTACCAGATCGCTGAGCGGTACGCGCGCCGGGCGGTCAAGGCAGACCCCAACGTGACGTGGGGCCATTTCTATGTCGCCGCTTCGTTGGGAAGCATCGCAACCGTATCGCCGATCGCCAAACAGATCGATCTTGCGGGAGAGATTCGCAGCGCCGTGGAGAAGTCGATCGCGCTCGATCCGCAAAACGGATTTGCCTATCACCTCTACGGAGTTTGGCACCGCAAGTTGGCGGAAATCGGCAAGATGAGCCGCATGCTCGCCTCGGTATTCTATGGCCGCTCCATTCCCCAAGGAGACATGGAGAAATCGATCGAGTTTCTCAGCAAAGCGGTCGCTATGAATCCGACGGTGATCGCCAGCCGGCTGGAATTGGCAAGAAGTTATATCGCCGTTGAAAACTGGCCGCTCGCGCGGCAGTATCTCAAGTCCGTTCAAGGACTACCGATTCGATTTTCCGACGACGCTAAGCATAAACAAAAGGCCGAACAACTGCTCCAAGACATCCAGTAGCGGGCTCAAAAATACTCCAAGCTAGGATCGCTGAGGATGGCGGGTGGACGTCTGCGACGCATGGCATTCCTGCTGCTGGCCTTTTCCGCCTTCGGTTGTGGAGGTTCCCGCGAGGGTAGGGTGCTGCGCGTGGGTTTCGTTCCATCGGAAGACGCGCAGCAGGTGATTCAAAACGCCCAACCGATCGTCGAAATTCTTCAGCGACAGCTCGGGATGGAGGTGCAGCCGTTCGTGGCGACGGATTACACCGGAGTGATCGAGGCGCTGCGGGGAAACAAGCTCGATATCGCGTTTCTAACCCCCGCCTCCTATGTGCTCGCCAAAAACGAGGCGAATGTCCGAGTGATTCTCAAATCCGAGCGCCAGGGATCTCCTTATTATTTCGCCGCGATCATCACGAGGGCCGATAGCGGCATTCATAGCCTCGAAGACCTGCGCGGCAAGAGCTTCGCTTTTGGCGATCCTCTCTCTACCTCGGCCAATGTCTTCCCACGCAAGATGTTGCTCGAGCGCGGTATCGATCCGGTTCGGGATTTCAGACAGATTCTCTACTCCGGAGGCCATGATGCGACCGTGCTGGCGGTGTTGAACGGGAAGGTCGATGCCGGGGCGACGTACGCCAATTCACCCGACAGTCAAGATACGGCCTGGACGCGTTATTTGAAGAATCCCGACGAGGTGAAAAAGATTCGCGCCATCGCGTTTTCGGAGCCCATTCCGGCGGACAATCTCGTCATCCACTCGAGCCTCGACGAAACCATCGCCAGGAAAATCGAACAGATTTTTCTCAATCTAAGCCGCGACCCCGAGGGGAGACAGATGCTGAGAGATCTATATCAGATCGACGGTTTCATGCCGGCGACCGATGAAGACTACGATTCGGTGCGGCGGGCTTTTACGCTTGCCGGGATTCCCCTTAAAGAGGCCCTCCGAAAAAAGCAGCCGTGAGCCTGCTCGAAATCAAAGATCTGCACAAAGTTTATGGCGCGAAGACTCACGTGCTGCGCGGCATCACGCTGCGCATCGAGGAAGGGGAGTTTGTCGGGCTGATCGGGCTCAGCGGCTCCGGCAAGTCGACTTTGCTCCGCTGCATCAACCGGCTGGTTGAGCCCACGACCGGTGAAATTAACGTTGCGAGCTCGCTGGTGTCGCCGAACGGGAAAACCGCAGCACTCGACGTTGTGAAGCTGAACGCGCGCGAGCTGCGTCTTTTGCGCCGGAAGATAGGCATGGTGTTCCAGCAGTTCAATATTGTGAAACGTCTCACGGTCATCGAAAACGTCCTATCCGGCGCGTTGGGTTATCAGCCGGCGCTGCGGGGCTCGCTGCGGTGGTTTTCGCGCCAGGAAAGGCGCCGTGGTTTGGCGAACCTCGACCGCGTGGGCATGTTGGAGCATGCCTATAAGCGGGCCGACACGCTGAGCGGGGGCGAGCAGCAGCGGGTCGCCATCGCCCGCACCTTGATGCAGGAGCCGGCTATGATCTTGGCCGACGAGCCGGTTGCCAGTCTGGATCCCAAGCTGTCGCGGGTGGTGTTGGACATACTGAAGCGGGTCTGCCGCGAAGATAAAATCGCCGCGCTCGTCAGTCTCCATACGCTGGAACTCACGCGCGAATATGCCGACCGGGTGATCGGACTGAGGCAGGGACAAGTGGTTTTTGACGGGGCGATCAATGACCTGAGCGCGGCCAGGGTCGATGCGATTTACCAGCGAAACGACTGATGCGCCGCATTTTGTTTGCTGCTCTTTTCTTGGCGTGCTTTGCGCCTTTGCGCGAGCACGACTCCTTTTTTTCCTCGCGCCAAGACGCCAAGGCCGCAAAGGTGGGGTAGAGGCTGTTTTCATCCGGTGTAAAATCTCCCAACGGTAAAGGAGGACCAGCCGGTGGCAGACCCAATAACAGGCGATGATCGTTTTTCTGAGGCGCTGTTGAGGCCGCGGCGGAGCCGCCGGTTTTACGCCGTGCTCGCGCTGGTTGCCCTGCTACTGGTCTGGTCGTTTCAAGGCGCGAAGATCCGGCCGGGCGAGCTGATTGAAGGCATCCCGCAGATCGGCATCACTCTGGCACGCATGCTGCCGCCGGATTTTACCAAGGTCACGGCGGCCAAAAATTACTTCGTTCCCGGAGATTTGTCTATGCCGGAACTACTCCTGCCGCTGCCCCTTTCCGAATCCCGGGCGCGCGCCAAACAGCGCTGGTGGGACAACACCTTTCCGCAGACTATTGTCGGGGCGACTTTGGAAACGGTGCAAATGGCTCTGGCCGGGACCTTTTTGGCTCTCCTATTCGCGTTTCCCGTCGGCTTTCTGGCCGCCCGCAACACCACGCCGCACCCGGTCCTTTATTATGGAGTGCGCACCGTGCTGAATTTCCTGCGTACTATTCCGGATCTGGCGCTGGGGCTGCTGTTTGTCGCAGCCGTCGGCTTGGGGGCTTTCGCCGGTACGCTGGCGCTCGCGATTCACACCGCGACCGTGCTCGGCAAGCTGCTCTCCGAATCGATAGAGAATATCGACGAAGGCGTCGTCGAGGCGATTCGCGCCACCGGCGCCGCCTACCCGCAAATCCTCTCGTTCGCCGTCCTGCCGCAGATTCTCCCGGATCTGATTTCGTTTACCCTGTATCGCCTGGAGACGAACATTCGGGCCGCGTCGGTTCTCGGTCTGATCGGAGCGGGCGGTATTGGATATTTGATGAACGCGAGTTTTAGAACCTTTCAGTATCAGGAGGCGGCCGCCATCGTTCTTATTCTGATCGCGCTCGTCATGCTGGTGGATTACCTGAGCTCGCGTCTAAGAAGGCTGGCTGCTTAGCATCTCGCCTCTGGAAATCCGCCGGTTGCCGGTCTATCGTGGACAATATTTTTGCTTGTGCTAATGTCGCGCAGGGAAATCAGCTCGATGATCCGAGTCGTTGGTCTTGTCGCAAAATATCAGGAGCCTAAAGCCATCGAGATGGTGCGCTGGCTCGTCCCCTGGCTCAAGCAGCGGGGGAAGAAAGTCCTGGTGGAAAATGGGATTCTACGCACCGGCGCCACCTCTTGCAGTAAGAAGGAACTGGCGGCGCAAGCCGATCTGGTTATTTCGCTCGGTGGCGACGGGACCCTGCTCAATATCGCGCCGTTGGTGGAGCGTCCGGACGTGCCGATTCTCGGCGTGAATCTAGGAGGTCTCGGGTTTATCACGGAAGTTGCGGTGGACGAGCTGGAAGCCGTTCTGGCCAGAACGCTGGAGGGAGATTACCAGGCGGAAAAGCGCATGACTCTGGAAATCCTGGCCAAAGGGAAAAACGGCAAGCCCCACCGGTTTCGGGTGCTCAATGATGCGGTGATCGCCAAAGGAGCCCGCAGCCGCATTATCGACCTCGAAACCTATGTGGACGACGACTACCTGTGCACCTACCGCGCGGACGGACTGATCCTATCGACCCCGACCGGCTCCACCGCCTATTCTCTGGCTGCAGGAGGGCCTATCGTCGAGCCGGGCCTCGGCGCCATCATCCTGAGCCCGATTTGTCCCCACACGCTCACCCATCGGCCGATTGTCGTTCCCAGCGACACGACCATCCACGTCACCCTCCGCTCTTCCGGAGATACGGTTATTTTGAGCCCCGACGGCCAGCAGGGAGTCAGGTTGAACAACGGCGACAAGGTCGAAGCGCGGGACTATGGATTGCCGGTTTCTTTGATCAAGGTCCCGTCGCGCAGCTACTATGAAATACTGCGCCAGAAGTTAAAGTGGGGAGAGCGCTAGGCCGGCGTCGATATGTTGCGCGAGCTTCGAATCAAAAATTTCGCGTTGATTGACGAGGTGGCGCTGGAGTTGGGCCCGGGATTGAACGTGCTCACGGGGGAGACGGGAGCCGGTAAATCGATCATTCTGAACGCTCTGGGCCTGATAGTCGGCAGCCGCGTAAGCTCCGAAGTCATCCGGCACAACGAAGACGAGGCCAGCGTCGAGGCGTTGTTTGAAGAAATGCCGGAGCCGGTCCGGCGGATGCTTGGCGAGGCGGGATACGAGGTCGGCGAGGACCTCATAGTGAAGCGCGTCGCGAGTCGCTCGGGAAAAAATCGGATTTATCTAGGAGGCAGTCTTTGCCCGCTGAATCTCCTCGCGGATATCGGCCCGTCTATCGTTCGGATCTACGGCCAACACGAGCACCACACGCTGCTCAAACCGGAAACCCACGTCAGCTTACTCGACGCCTTTGGCGGGCTGAGTGGTGAAGCCGACGACATGGGCGAGCAATTTCACGCTCTGGCCACTGCGGCTGAGCGCTTATCGAAGGCGCGCGAAGCGCTCGACAAACGGAAAAAAGAAAAGGACCTGCTCGCGGCCCAGGCCGAGGAAATCGCCGGCGCGCGATTGAGACCGGAAGAGGAGGAAGAGCTTCGGGCGAAAAAAAATATTTTGGCCCATGCCGAAAAACTCTACCAAGGCTGCCTGGAGGGTGAAGAGCTGCTTTATGAGGGAGACCATGCTCTGGTGGGCCGTCTGGGGCGGTATGGAAGCAAGCTGCGCGAGTTGGCCCACATCGACGGCGGCTTGCAAGCCACGGTCGAGCTGCTCGAATCTGCGCTGGCTCAGTTGCAAGAGGCCCACGTCCAACTTCGCCGCTACGCCGAACGGGTCCACTTCGATCCCGGCGCCCTGGAGCAACTCGAAGACCGCGTCGCCGAGATTCACCGCCTCAAAAGGAAATACAACGGAAGCATTGAAGCGATCCTCGCAAAGCAGGCAGAGGCGGAAGAGGAGCTAAAGGCACTGGATCGCAGCACAGAAGAAATTCCCGCTTTGGAGCACGCTTTTGAGGCGGCGCGGCAGGCCGCTTGGGCCGCGGCGGTTGCGTTGTCGGTCAAACGACAGCGCATCGCCAAACGATTCAAAAAGGAGCTTGAGAAGGAAACCAAAAATCTGGGCATGCCGGATACGGTTTTCGAGGTCCGCTTTCTCGAGCCGGAGCAGAAGGAAGATGATCCGCCGTTTGTCATCGGCGGCAAGAAACTGAACGAAAAGGGCATCGACGCGGTGGAGTTTTATTTTTCTCCCAATCCCGGCGAGCCGCCGAAGCCGCTCGCCAAGATCGCCTCGGGCGGCGAGCTTTCTCGCTTGATGCTGGCCATCAAGTCGTTGGCCCTTACGCCCGGCGCCGCTCCCACCCTACTCTTCGACGAAGTCGATGCCGGAATCGGCGGGGGAGTGGCGGAAATGGTCGGCAAAAAACTCAAACAAGTCGCCGCCCGCCATCAGATCCTCTGCGTCACGCATTTGCCGCAAATTGCCGCCCTGGCCGATGCGCATTATGTCGTGCGCAAGGAGGTCAGCAAAGGCAGAACCTTGACCCGGGTGGACCGGCTTAGCCCAGAGGAGAAAATCGAAGAGGTGGCGCGCATGCTGGGCGGCATCAAGCTCACGGAAAAAACCCGTCGCCATGCCGAAGAGATGGTGAGAGGCAAGTAATCGAACTCGCAACTTCCTCTTTGACTTGTTCGGGTAGTGCAGGAGAGAACCAACGCTGCGCGATGAAAGTGGGAACAATCGCTGTAGCGATTACCACGGCCACAAGAACCGAGAACTGGCCCGAAGTTATGTGACCTGCCTGGAGGCCATAAAGAGCCGCGATGGTTCCAAACGTTAAACCAGTACTCATCAGGAGGGTCAGATACTCGGCGTGATTGTTGGCGTACCTTTTGGCCAGAGGCCAAACCCCAATGAACTTGGCGACGCTCTTGACAACAAAGAGAATGAGCAGAAGGCGCCAGTTTTCGGCGACCTCGGACAGCGAGACGTTCATTCCTCCCTTGATGAAGAAAAATGGAGTGATCATGGCAAACGCGACAACACGGAGCTTTCGTTGGAGTTCCTTGTGCTCCCCGAACATCCTAGCCAGACACAACCCGAGAACGAACACCGGAAGCACCGCGTGGCTCTGTCCCCAGCGGCCCAAGGCCATGAAGACGAACAGAAGAAAGAAGAGCAGTTTGATTTCTGGCTCGATGACTCTGGCTCCGTAGCGTTCAAAAACACGGGGTAGGTAGCGCGGTGCCGCCATGATGATGAGAGTCGACCCAAGCAGAAACCACAGCGTCTGCAGAGTCCATTCTGCAAAGGTGAGAGAAAGAGCCATGGCCGTGCCCATATCCGTTACGAACGTCGAAGCCATG
>DASTOD010000481.1:0-2080 GCA_035762645.1 Binatia bacterium
ATTGCGAGAAGAAAGAGGAATCGGAACAATTACAATTTGGCGCGACGTTGTCGAGCCATTTACTGAGCGGCAGATCGATCTCGTCAAGACGTTTGCCGACCAGGCCGTGATTGCCATTGAAAACGTCCGGTTGTTCAAAGAATTGCAGGACCGTAACCGCGAACTCACTGAGGCTTTGGAGCAGCAGACAGCTACGAGTGAGATCCTGCGCGTGATCGCCGGCACGCCGACGGATATCCAGCCGGTGTTGGATGTGGTCGCAGCAAATGCCGCACGTCTCTGTGGCGCGACAGACGCGATTATCTTTCGGATCGACCGTGACACGCTTCACGTAGCTGCTTCATATGGAACCATGCCTTTATCGGCGATGGTGCGTGAGCAGGGGGTGCCAATGAGTCGAGCCACGGTGAGTGGCCGTGCGGTGTTCGAGCGGGAAGCAATCCATGTTCATGATATTGCGGCAGAACTCGAAACTGAGTTCCCGGAGTCCAAACCCTACCAACAACAGGGTGGCTTTCGAACGGTCCTTGCCACGCCTTTGCTCCGCGAAGGTTTTCCGATTGGGGTGATTCACATCCGCCGTATGGAGGTTCGTCCTTTTGGCGAAAAGCAAATCGCCCTTCTCAAGACTTTTGCTGACCAAGCCGTGATTGCCATTGAAAATGTTCGGCTCTTCCAAGAGCTGCAGGCCAAGAACCGCGACCTCACGGAGGCGCTTGAGCAGCAGACGGCCACCAGCGAAGTGCTCAAGGTGATCAGCCGGTCAACCTTTGACCTTCAGCCAGTTCTCGACACCTTGGTTGAGAATGCCACAAGACTTTGCGGTGCCGAACGAGGATTTATCTACAGAGTCGACGGTGAGGTCTTTCGCATGGCGGCTCACTACGGCATTCCATCCGAGTTCAGAGATTTCTGGCAACAAAACGTAATTCGGCCTGGGCGTGGGTCTTCGACTGGCAGGGCCGCCCTTGAGCGTCGGACGATTCATATACCCGATGTCCTCGCGGACCCTGAATATGAAATGAGCGAGGCGCAACAAGTTGGTCACTTCCGGACGGTGTTAGCTGTTCCCATGCTGAGAGAGGGTACCCTCGTGGGAGTGATCCATATCCAGAGAACAGAAGTCCAGCCATTCACTAACAAGCAGATCGAACTGGTGACGACCTTCGCCGACCAGGCAGTGATCGCCATCGAGAACGTCCGCTTGTTTCAAGAATTGCAGGCACGTACCCGCGAGCTGGCTCGGTCAGTTGGAGAACTCAAGGCGTTGGGAGAAGTCGGCCAGGCAGTCAGCTCTACGCTCGATCTCCAGACCGTGCTCAGCACCATCGTTGGCCACGCGGTCCAGCTCTCTGGAACTAGTGGCGGTGTTATCTACGAGTACGATGAGGTGGAGGAAGGCTTTCTGCTAAGAGCTAGTTACCGCATGGAAAAAGAGGTGGTTGAGGCGCTTCAGGCATCACCGGTCCGTATCGGCGAGAGTGCCGCCACCGGTCGAGCAGCGGCGATCAGGATGCCCGTCCAAGTTCCGAATATTCTCGAGGAGCGGGAATATAAGGCCACCCGTATCCGGCCAATTCTCGCACGGCTCGGATATCGCTCGGTTCTGGCCGTTCCACTGCTCCGCGAGGAGCGAATCATGGGTGCTTTGACGGTCTGGCGAAAGGAGGCGGGTAACTTCTCGCCGGAGATCGTGAATCTCCTCCAAACCTTCGCTACGCAATCAGCCCTGGCGATTCAAAATGCGCGCCTCTTCCGCGAAATCGAGGATAAGAGTCGCCAGATCGAGGCCGCCAACCGCCATAAATCGGAGTTCCTCGCCAACATGTCTCATGAGCTGCGCACCCCGCTCAACGCCATTATCGGATTTTCTGAAGTCCTGGGGGAGAGAATGTTTGGCGAGTTAAACGAGAAACAAGCCGAGTACACGGAGGATATCCTGTCCTCGGGCCGCCATCTTCTGTCACTTATCAATGAAATCTTGGACCTCTCTAAAGTTGAAGCCGGCCGCATGGAGCTTGAGCTGAGTAAGTTTGATCTTCCCTTGGCTATCGAGAACGCTCGCACGTTTGTGCGCGAG
>DASTOD010000482.1:0-2976 GCA_035762645.1 Binatia bacterium
CAGTGTGTCCTCGAGAATCTGATAGTGCTCCCGCACCGTTCTCGTCGGGAATCCAGCGTCGGCAGCTACTGAGCTAAAATTGATCTGCTCGCCACTGGTAAGTCCAGCGACCTCAAGAAATCGCGAAAAATTCTCAATGGAACGGGTCAATCCCTCAGCGCGGATCTCTTCTTGTAGATATGTGCCCACGTAGGCTTTAAGGTCTTCCTTGTAGTGCGCGGAATCAATGATCGACGGGAGACTCCCGCGATTGAGACGATCGAGTAACCGTGGGCCATCCAGCTCCGCCGACACAAGTGGATGCAGGCGGCAGACCCAGGCACGTCCGCCCAGAAGATTGGCGGCTCCCCGTTTGAGTTTTCTAGCGCTGCTCCCGGTTAGTATGACGCGTAGTTTCTTGTTCCGCTCGATCAATATTTGAATCTCATCCAGAAGGGCAGGGAGTTTTTGAATCTCGTCGACGATGACTAATCGCTGCTGGGGGCTGAGCGTTTGCCGCAGGTACTCAGGACGGGCACTGAGCTCGCGAAATGTGTCGGCTTCGAGAAGATCGTAATAGGCGGCATCAGGAAAGCTCTGCCGCACCAGAGTACTCTTGCCGGTCTGGCGTGGGCCAAAGAGGTGACAGTTCCCCGGAGATTGAAGATCCGTTTATACATTTCGGCAATTGTATTGCCGAATTTCATGTAATTTGGCAAGTCTAGTGCCGATCCGCATCAGTGGTTTTGCTCGGGACTCATTCCGTGGCGGATGGACTGGAAAAAGGTGGAAAGTGGTGTCAGGAATCTTTTCTCTCCATGAGTTCACTCCTATTTTTGACAACTGATCACTGCCTGGTTTCACTTGATCACCTTGTCCGCCCGCGCGAGCACGTTGGGCGGAATCGTCAGACCGATTTGCTTGGCGGTCTTGAGATTAATCACCAGCTCGAACTTGGTGGGCTGCTCCACGGGCAGATCGGCGGGCTTCGCGCCCTTCAGGATTCTGTCAACGTAAGTGGCGGCGCGACGGAATAGATCAGTGCTGCTCGGGGCGTAGGACATGAGGCCACCAGCTTCCACAAATTCCCGGGTGTGAAATATCGCCGGGAGCCGGCTCTTTATCGCGAGGTCCACAATCTCTTTTCGCTGAGAAAAAAGGACGGGGCTCTGTAGCGTGAGGATTGCTTCAGCACGCCCCTTGTTTGCAGCTCGCAATGCAGTCTCAATAGACTTAGAATCTAAAACGTCTAGGTATTGAAGCTCCACACTGAACGCCTTTGCGGCGCGCTCGATTTCCGTAATCGTCTGTGAGTAGCCCGAGACGGTTGAAGTCCCCAGGACAGCCACACGGGAGAGCTTAGGAACGGTCTCCTTCAGAAGCTCCAGGTGTTTCCCGCTTATCTCCGGGCCAAGGGTTGCCAGTCCAGTAATGTTCCCGCCCGGTCGCGCAAGGCTGGCGACAAACCCATTGCCCACAGGATCGTTAACTTGCGCCATGACAATGGGAATCGTAGCGGTTGCTTCCTTGGCGGGACGGGTTGCTGCCGGACCAGCCGTGACGATAACGTCTACTTTGAGACGCACTAGCTCGGACGCAAGCGTAGGGAGACGCTCGAGTTTCCCCTCTGCATATCGATACTCGATGACGATGTCTTTCCCTTCGACATACCCAAGCTCGCGTAGACCCTGCCGGAAGGCCTCCGTGCGCTCCGCGATAGCGGAAGGGAAGTTGCCAGTTAGGTACGCTATCCGGGGGACTTTCTTCGGCTGCTGTGCTTCGGTAGAAGTGCAAAGCGCAAAGAGCAAAGCGCAAAGCGATGGCGCAATGAGGAAGAGTTTTGGCCGCATTGCTCCTCCCGCAGAAAAGGAAAGCGCGACACGGTATGAGCCGTTCGGGCTAAAGTCACTCACGTTGCCGAAGCCAGAGCGGCTGCAGAAACTGGAACGCCTGCCGTTTACACTAAAGTTAACAAGCCGTCAATTACTTAGTGTTAGTGTAGCCTTTATGCGTCGTGGCGAATCAAAATTGATTCACTCGACTCCGTCAGTCGACGCACCGTTATAGCGCATAAGCTATAAGAAAATTCGCTTCAAAATTCTCTTTGTGACTGCCCCGTCATATGCTCAAAGACCGGCGCAGTTCTCGGTCAAACATCTGTAAGTCGGTTTTCGCCACGGAGCCGAGCTTCCTTTCGATCATGGCTTGTTTGATTGTTCTTAGTATCGCAGTTACCACAGAGGGAAAAAGCAATCCAGCTTCCTTCCAGCCGGCGATTGGGTAGTCACCAAAGAGGCGTCGTCTCACGTTGCTCGTGACGGCCGCCACGATAACCTCTTGTCGCGCCCGGTTGTAACCCGCAGAGCTGATCACAACCGCTGGACGGAGCTTCCTCCCTGATTCATCCGAAAAAACAAAAGCAACTAAAACTACATCCCCTCTGTTATAGACGGTCATACTCCGCGTCTTTCTTGTTGTCCCACAGTTCGGCCAGCACGGGGTCTGTCTTTGCCGTCAAGGCAAGCATCCCCTCGGACTCATCACCGAGGTCTTCGCGGAGCCGCTCTTCAATCGCTTCCAACACATATTGCCGCACCGTACGGTCGTGCTTGGCCGCTGCCAATCGCAGACGCCGACGCAGATCAGGCGGGACATCGATACTAATCCGTGGCCGCTTTGCCGAAGATTCGATTTGCCGTGCCATACGTGTTTACCCCCAAAGCGGAGGTTGTCACAGAGCCACCATGGTGTCAATCACGCCAAAATCTTCGGTTTGGCTGCGTACCTGACAAGGCGCAAACGGATGAATTGTTCACCGCGGACTTTGCGTCGCGGCGGTTAATTTCTGCCCTAAGTCATTATGCGGCCGCCGGAAACATTGAGCGCTTCGCCCGTAGTGTGCGAGGAGTCGCTCGATGCGAGAAAGAGAGCCGCTTTGGCGATTTCTTCGTGAGACGCGTATTTCCGCAAAGGCGTTTGCTGCAAGACGCTCTTCTC
>DASTOD010000483.1:0-3000 GCA_035762645.1 Binatia bacterium
ATCTCGAGTATGACGTCTGCGAATTCAATGTCGGCGCCTATTTCATGGCGCGTATGCGGAGCGTGCCGATCACCGCGATACCGGTCTTTCTCCACCGCCGGTTCCGCCACGGGTTTGCCTTTGTCAACGTGAGCTCCGGCATCAAGACGCCGAGAGACCTGATCGGCAAAAGCGTGGGCGGCACCAACTTCCAGCCGGCCGGCAACATCTGGCTGCGCGGCATCCTGGAGGAACATTACGGCGTGCCGCACAGGGAAATAACCTGGGTCGTCGATCGCAGCGAAGACGTCGAGTTCAGCCCGCCGCCCGGATTGAAGATCGAGATGATTCCGCCCGGCAAGCATATGGATACCATGCTGGCGGAGGGAGAAGTTCCGGCGATGATCAACCCTTATATCCCGCGACCGATAGTTAACGGCGACCCGCGAGTCGCGCGCCTGTTTGCTAATTACAAGGACGTCGAGCGTGAGTATTTTCAGCAGACGGGTATTTTCCCCATCATGCATGTGACAGTGATCAAGCAGGAGATCGTCGAAAGGTATCCCTGGGCGGCGGTGAGCTTGGTCAAGGCCTTCGAGAAGGCCAAGCAAATATCCTATCAGCGGGTCGTGAACCCGAGAATCGTGCCTCTCGCTTGGTTTTCACACGCATGGGATGAAGAGCGGAAAGCCCTGGGACCCGACCCGTGGGCCTACGGTCTCGGTGAAGCCAACCGAAAAAATCTCCAGACCATTATTCGCTACTGCCGTCAGCAAGGGCTGATCGACAGGGAAATGTCCATCGAGGAGCTATTCGTCGACACCGATCCGGGTGACGCCGGCGGTGACGAAGGTCACTATTAATTTGGATGCGACATTATCGGTCCAGATTTGACCACGAAGGACCCGGCGCGGCAGAGCCGCAACCAAAGTAGCCACAGAGATTCACCACGAAGGTCGCGAAGAGCACGAAGTTAAAGATTTCAGGAATATTAATTTCCCACATTCTTCGTGGCCTTCGTGTGCTTCGTGGTGAGAGAACCAATCACTTCTCACGCCACAATCGTTTAAGAAACCCGCTGTCTCTGAGATCAGTAAAAAAACGCGGATCGTAGAAATCTTCCGACTTGGCCGAAGCGGCTTGGGGGACGGCTTTACTGATAAGTCGGAGAATGAGCTCGATGCCTTTCGGATCGACTTGCAGCGTTCTTTCCATGGCCAACGCCTCCGAGTCGATTGAAAACGCGACTACCTCACGATCCTCGACTTTTGTGTATTTGGCGACGATTCCGGCGGTGCCTTCTCTGTTCGTGAGATAATAATGAACGGCTTCAGCGTAAGCGCGCATGAATTTCGTCAGCTCCGGTTGTTTGCGCTCTACCGTATTGCGCGCGGAGGCGAGAACGGTTGCGGCAAAGGGAATCTTCATGGCCGTAATATCCAGGATCACCTTGAAGCCCAGCCTCTGGGCAAAAAGATCGTGCGGCGTGCTCGTGGTTAGGGCGTCAATCGTTCCCGCCTTGAGAGCCGGGATTCCCTGGCCGATGCTTCCGAGCTGAATGTATTGCAGATCTTTGAGCGGATCCATCTGGAAACGGGAAAGGGCGGCTTGCGTGAACATGTCCGGATTCGAACCGACCCGGTCGATGCCCAGCCGTTTTCCCTTGAGATCCTGGACACTGGAGATTTCCTTTCTGCCCACAATCGCTCCGGTCATGCGGTTCTTGCTTTGGCCGATGATGACAAGATTCTTGGCTCCTCCAGTAATTGCTCTTACCGGAGCAAACCCACCGATGATCCCCACATCGACGTCCCCTGAAAGTATCGAAGTCGTTCCCAGCGGCCCGGAAGCGATAAAGACGAGCCTGACGTCAAGCCCGTGCTTCTTGAAGAAGCCGGCCTCCTTGGCGATCCACATGGGGGACATCGAGACCACCGGGGCAGTATAGAAAGCCGTGAGCGTCTGGGTTTGGCCCCGACTCTCTTTGCTCGACGCAATGCACACGACGAAAGCGATTCCGAGAAGCGCAACCAGTTTTCGAAGTTTTGTCATGTTTAAATACCTCCAAATCAATCTTCACCGCCGAGGCACAGAGTACGCCGAGTTCGGAATATTTCCTAACGAGAAAACTCTTTCCTCGCGACCTCAGCGCCTCCGCGGTGCAATGCTTTTCGCGAGATAGCTCTTTTCGGATTCGCAGTCTATCCCGCCAAGACGCCGAGCCGCAAAGTTTGCGCGGCCCCGGAGGTATTGCTTCATCAAAACCTGCTTACTCCGTGGCTTCAGCGCCTCCTTGGTTTGATGTCCGGCTTTCTTCCCAACGTGCAAATACACTGAAATGCGGCTGCCCCAACTTCTACGCCAGGTGGATAGCAAGCGTCAAGGAACGCTTAGCATGTTGGTGATTCGTGTTCGTCGGAGGACGAAAAACGAGTACGCTCTACTCGCAAAGGCCTGAAGCTAGCGGGTCGTTGCCGCGTTCGCCCTTATTCAGCTGAAATTGTTCGAGGAAATTTTGCCTCTTCGAGGCCTCGTCGGACGTATTGCATGTTTGAGAATTATAAAGTCCGACTTTAGAAAACTCAGGAGATCGGGGGCCATTAACTTTCACTGGAAAAGCTATCCGTGAAGCCCTTTGCACTTCTCATGGCGTGCTTGGCATCCTTGCGAGATCTTCCTGGATCATGTTCGGGATTTGACCGTTCGATTAGCCTCACGGCTCCGCGGTGAATATTGCCCGGTTTATAAGAAAGGTTCCTGACACCTTTTCCACCCCGTTTAGCGAGTCCACCGAATTTTTCCACGGGAAGGCTACCTCACGAAGAACGCAAAGGGCGATCTCGGTCCGAAAAAAAGTTGACACGACATGCCTCGGCGGATAAAACTCCCACAGATAACACCGGATTTCGACAAAAAAATAAAGGACATCGCCGGAGTTTGGGAGGTTCTGCTGCGCCGATCGGGTGCGCGACGTGCCAGCCGGAATCCTTCTTAGGAGGCAATGCAGCGGGGGGGAGATAC
>DASTOD010000484.1:0-4210 GCA_035762645.1 Binatia bacterium
CTTGCGTACACAGATACGGTTCCGCTGGGTTGCGCTCTCTTGCAGGTTTATTTTTCGGAGTCTCCCGCCTCAAGCGAATCGCATCGTCAACAAGCGGCCCGCGAAAATGAGAAAACTTACGGCACGCGCGGCCACGGCGGCCAGTTTGGAAAACCGCAACTGGCTTTGTTCCTTGCAATGTCCCGCCTGCCGATCGGTCTTTGAGGTTCGAGTATCGCAAACCGACCTACTAAAAGTGCGCCAATCATCCTGCCCTAAATGTAAGCACGTTCCACGGCTCACGCGTCCCAACGAGATCTGGAGCGCCATTCTCGTTCACCGATTAATGCGTATCCGGGCGTTACTTGCTCCCGACCGTAAAGTGACTCCGCAACGGCGGCGCCGGATCGGGTCGCGCGCCAAACGGTGAGTTATCTCGCTCGGGTCTCGTGATGGGAAATAGCCAACCCGATCAGCGGCAAGAAGAACGAAGTGGAAGATCTTTAGTGTGTTCAGGACATGTTCATGACTTTGCTTAGACGAGTGGCAGTTTTATTTTTTTTCTCCTGCGCAACTTTGCGCACGAGGCGCCTTCGCTGATCTGCGCAGGCCGGCACACCGCGTTCGGCGTCCCCAACGATAGCCTGACAAGACAAACAGGCCGGGCAAATCCAATTACCGCATTGGCAGAGGCCAGTCGCTTTACCTACTGCTCCAGGCTTGCTCCGAAACGATGTCTTACAAGTGTGACAGACAATGATACCGGCAGCCTGCAAGACCTCCAAATCCTCCTCTGGAGCGATGCGCCGCATGGAGTCTCCCGCGACGAACACCCGGTATTGAAATGTCTGTTTTCCGCTGTTACCGGCCAACAATTTTCCCCGGGCGGTAAAACACTCCCTGATCTCGGTCGTTCCATCGATCATACCGGTGTAGCCGGCGGTCTTGTGGCGGATAAGCGTGCCATTCTGGAGCCTTACGGACTCCACTTTGCTCGACATTGGGCCCTCCTTTAATAGCAAAGCCTCTGGCTCGTTTAAAGCTCAGAGGCTTTGCCCGGAATGTTTCTCTAAACGATGACCGATCCTAGCACCAACGACGGTTTTCCACAAACCCGCTCGCCTAACCTACACAACGGTAGATGTGGTACCGCAGAACCGGCCACCGAAGTGGCAGTTCAGGGCCCTTAATCCAATGGCACACTCCATTGAAGTTCACGCTCCATAAAATCAACGACCATCGGCCAGGCCAGCTCAGCGGCATGAGCATGATATCCGGGCGCTCCGGGATCGACGAAGCCGTGTCCCCCGAATGGATAGAAGTGCCATTCCAAAGGCTGCCCGTTCGCCCGAAAGGCATACATCATCTTATCCTGAACCGGAATTACCGTAGTGACATCGTCGGCGCCATACAAGATGATCGACGGGCAGCGAATCTTTGTTGCCGCCGCCGACGGATGCACCGGTCTCATGGCGGTCTCGGGTTCGTCGCGCACCGTCGGATAGTAGCCGACAAATGCGCGTACCTCCGGCGTCGCGGCGACAAAGTGAATTGCGATCCGGCCACCCATGCAATAGCCGCAGACCGCCACGCGTCGCCTGTCCACGTGTGCCTGGGAAAGCAAGTAGCGCCATCCCTCCGTTAGCACGCGGGTAAACTCGGCATCCGAGGTTTTGGCCTGAATCTGAGATCCGGTCTCGATGTGGGTCGCGGCCGGATAGCCGAGTTGTTCGAAAACGTTGATAGCAAAAGTACTATAGCCCAGCTTGGCGAATT
Organism: Binatia bacterium; assembly: GCA_035762645.1. GTDB lineage: Bacteria > Desulfobacterota > Binatia > UBA9968 > UBA9968 > DASTOD01. The sequence continues at coordinate 1,756 of DASTOD010000484.1, forward strand.
TGCGCGCCTCTATTTTAATGTAGTCGGTGACCCCCGATTTCGGGTGAATCAAAAACAAGCCGGGTCCCGGATGGGCGCGCTCCGGATAAACGAGATAGCCTGCCACGCTGTCATTCTTAGTGCTGAGCGCTCGTTCAATGATCTGCATTGTTATTTACCCTCGCATGCGTGTTGACGACGCGGAGGGTAACATGTTCGCAGGCGCAGGGTAAAGGGTATGTGACCGTGCGGCGAGGATGCATACGGGCGATGGCATCTTCAGCCACATGAGCCATTTTTCAGACCCGACAAGTCTTTGCCTTGAAAGTCGGAAAATAGGATGGCCACAGGCCGATCCAACTAGGACAAGAAGCGACTTCAATTTTAGGCAAACGGAACGCTATGGTCGCGCCAATGACAACTTTCCCCAGGCATCCGCCCGGTCATCCCGTTTGCCGGAAATGATTCACACCGTAGTGCGCAGACCAACATGCCCTTCCAATGGACGTAAACGCTCGCTGGATGAAATCACGAGAAATTTGGATTCTCGGACCGGGCAGAGAGTTTTTAAGCCGCTAGTCGATGCACATTCGACTTCTTAATCTTTTGATATTTGCCTCTTTCGAGTCGCTTGATTCTGCCTTGCTTCACCCAGCGTGAAAGAATTTGCCGTAGATAAATCGGCGGCCTTTTGGTGCGAACGCCTGCTCTGACAAATTCTCTACTGGTGAACGTGTCTGGCACACGCTCGAGAATGGCGCGCAGATCAGCGCTGCTACGACGTTGGCGGCCATTTCGCCCCTTGCTCGCGCGACCATTGCCGGATAGCAAAGCGAGCATCGCTTTGTAGCGGTCCAATTCTTCCTCCAGATGAGCGACCTCAGAAGACTTGGTTGAAATTTCCCTCTTAAGCTCATCCATGTTTTTAATAACGGCGGCTCTAAGATCGACTGCCATATTGATTACCTCCTTGCTAACAGACTAAGTAACCTGTTAAGCGAACACAAGAGGGTATGGCAAAAAGTGTCACCATGACAAGTTCTAGAATCCGAATAGCCAATAGCGGCCGTGAAATAACCCAAGGGGCTCCTTAAACTCGCAGCAACTCCCGCCACTGCTCCTGGCACGCCACCCCGATGCGGAGCCGTTCCAGGTGTTGCTCGATTTGTTTCGCGCCCTGCTTCACGGGGTGATCGGCGAAAAAATTCCGGACATCGGCCTCGAGCTCGGCACTCACCAGTCCAATAATCCCTTCGCACATGCGAGGAATGGAATTATCGGGATACTGGCGCAACATTTTTTCCCAATATTGCTTCATGAACCGCCAGGCTTTCTCTCTCGCGTCTTTGTTCAACAAAAGGCTGCGCATCAGATAGGGCGCATTTTGCGTCCGCACGTCGCCATTCACCGTCAGTCGCAATGTCCGGTCAATGAGTTCTGGTTGGCGAAAGAGGGCGAGAGCAAAAAGATACCGCTGCTCTTCCTGGGGTGTTTGGGCGGTTTTGAACTTGGAACAGAATTTTTCATAATCGGAGCGGTCGCCAGTGTGAGCTGTGATCGAAATCAAAGCAGGAACCAGGTTCCGGTCGACCGAATTGGCGTTTTTTTCGTAGTCTGCGTAACACCGCCGCGCTCGCTCCTGACACGCCCGGTCCTCGCCCAGGATGCCGAGAGCAGCAATCAGATCGCCGCGAAGCTGGCTCTGCAGTTCCGACTCCCCTTCTCTGGGCGACCAGCCCAGCCTCTCTACGGCCGGGAGAAGCACGCTCCGAAGGTGCGTCTGGAACGCTCGCGTCTGAATCTCATCGAGGACCCTGTGTAGATGGTGGCAAGAAGTGATGACCGTCGTCCAGACATTCAGATCGGTCTCATCTCGCAGGAGCTCCATGAGATGCAGGTAATCGGTCAGCGAGGTGACGCCGGCCAACGTGGTTGCCCAGGTATCGTTGACCAAATTGAACCTTTCCACCGGAGCGAGACGTGTATGCAACCCTTGTTCGAGAGCAGCCGCGAGATCCGCGCTATAGCGCACCCGATAGAAACCATGCCCCCCGGCGTTCACGACGACCCAATCGGGCTCGTTCGCGAGCTCGATGCGCTGCTGTTTATCGGTCAGGAGCACGGTTTGATGAACGCTGCCCTGCTCGGTGCCGGCCCGGAGAAAAATCGGCACATGCCATCTCCGGTCCGGGCCGTCTCCGTCGCGAATGTAACGAAAGATGTTTTGCGAAACGACGAGACTTTGGCCGTTCCGTTCTACGCTGATGAGCGGATAACCCGCCTGAAAAATCCATGAATCCATGAGCAGGCGCACCGGCTGGCCCGTGGACTCCTCGATGGCATCCCATAAATCGGTGGTTTCGGCATTTCCATACTGATGGTGGCGCAAATACAGCCGGATGCCGTCGCGGAAAGCGTCCGCGCCAAGATATTGTTCCAGCATGCGCAGCACCGATGCGCCTTTCTCATAGGTCAG
>DASTOD010000485.1:0-2055 GCA_035762645.1 Binatia bacterium
CTTTTGGCTTTGAAGCGGCTGAAGGAGAAAGGTGACATCGATCCCAAGGTGATCGATAAGATTCTTTGCACGAATCCAATGCGATTCTACGGTCTGGATTAATCAGGGCAAGAACGACGACGGACTACAGACGACAGACCACGTAGTCCGTGGTCCGTAGTCAGTGGTCTTTTTTGTTATGCCTGATAGATTCGATCTTTTGTTGACTGGGGGCAGGGTTCTGAATCCCGCCGCGGGGCTGGATCGGGAACTGGACGTGGGTATCGCCGGAAATCGCATCGCCGCCGTCGAATCCAACTTGCCTCGACAGAACGCCAAGCAAGTTTTGGATGTTGCCGGCTGTTACGTCGTGCCGGGCCTGATCGATTTTCATATTCATAGTTACTGGGGCGTCAATCCGTACGGCTTCAACGCCGATCCGGTCTGTCTCGCCGGCGGCGTCACGACCGCGGTCGATGCCGGATCCGCAGGTTCAGTCAACTTCCTCGGCTTCAAAAAACTTGTCAATGAAGCATCAACAACGCGCATGCTGGCATTCGTCGCGCTTGCCCAGCACGGCGTGTTGAACGATCCGGGAGAATTACAAAACCTGCGCTTCGCCGATCCTGATGCTGCGGCCGGCTGCGTGAAGGACTGTCCCGCTGTTGGCGTCGGGATTAAGGTTCGGCTCCACAAGAAAGCGGTGGGAGACAACGGGCGGGAAGCGTTGCGGCTGGCGATTCGGGCGGGCGCGGCTTCCGGCTCGCCCGTCATGGTTCACGTCGGCGACACCGCCATATCGATGGAAGAGATCGTGGACACGCTTCGACCTGGCGATGTCGTGACTCACTGCTACACGCCGCAGCGGCCATCGATCGTGGACGAATCAGGCAGGCTCCTTATTGCCGTTCGCAAAGCCCGGGAGCGCGGCGTCATATTTGACGTCGGTCACGCTAGCGGCCACTTCGATTTCAATCTGGTCCGCCGAGCCATGGGCGACGGCCTTTTGCCCAACGTCATCAGCTCCGATCTCCATGGCCGCATGAAACAACCCGGATTCGGTGTTGTCGGTGACCTGCCGACGACGCTCACCAAATTTCTGGCTCTGGGGTTAAATCTCGATCGGATCATTGCAGCGTGCACAATCAATCCTGCACGAGTGATTGGCTGGCAAGACCGGCTGGGCAGCCTCGAAATCGGACGCGAAGCTGATGTTGCGGTCCTGGAGATAGTAAGCGAACCCACCAAACTACGGGACTCGATCGGCGGGGAAATAACCTCCGAGCAGCGCATCGCCGTCAAATGGACGATCCGGCACGGTGAAGTCTTCAAAGGCAAGGGCTAAACTGACCTTCGTTTCTGGTTTCGGGTTTCGTGTTTCGGGTTTAACTCGAAACTCGCAACGCGGAACACGAAACTGCAAAGCCCTATGAAGCAGTACTTCTCGGCTTAGCGCGCGCAATTTTATCTGGAGGTGTAAGATGGCATCGCTATGGGAGAGTATAAACGTTGACGGTTCGAACATGAGACTCTATCTGAGTCTGCCGGACGCTCAGACACCGGCGCCCGCTGTTGTTGTGATTCAAGGCCAGAGCGGCGTCGATGATTTTCTTGAAGTGACTCGAATGATCGCGCGCCAAGGTTACGTCGTCGCCGCGCCGGATCTTTTTCACCGAGACCCGGCGGACTGCAAGGACGACGGCCCCACTCGACGGGCGAGACTGCGCGATGAAACCGTCATCAAGGACGTGAAAGCGGTGGTGAATTTTCTTAAAGGTCACCGCCAGGTCGAGGCGGGGTGCTTCGGAATCGTCGGTTTTTGCATGGGCGGTCGGGTGGTCTATCTGATGGCGGCTGCCAACCCCGATTTGAGGGCCGGAGTGATGTACTACGGGGGAGACACCATGCGCGCGTGGGGGAATGGCCCATCCCCCTTCGAACGCACAGCGGAAATTCATTGTCCGGTGATGGGCCACTTTGGCGAGGAGGACGAGAATCCCTCGCCCGCTGACATGCGTAGACTCGATGCCGAGTTGAGCCGGCACGGCAAAGTTCACGAGTTTTATTCTTATCCAA
>DASTOD010000486.1:0-2252 GCA_035762645.1 Binatia bacterium
TCGAATCCAGGTGGGCCCATTTTCTCTTTTGAATCTTTTCAGTTGCGTGAATCCTCTGTGTAGCCGTTCTCCCTTCCACGGTTTCGCCTAAAATTTTCTTCTGAGCAAAGCTAATGTCAGTAGTTGCCAAAACAGGTCATGTTGGACCAGCAGTGAAAGTGGGGGACCTCTTTCGATTCAATGACAAGACAAGCTCGCGGAAATAAACGATTTCTACGCGAAGTACTCAAACGCCTCACAGAAGCGAAACTACGAGTGATGCGTCGCACCCAACAAAGGTCATGACTACGGCCAGTAGCGGGAGATGGTCTTAGCAAAGTTAAGAAAATCACGTCGTATTTTCTCAACTCCTAGAACTCGGCTTAGGCTTTTTGTATGTGCTCACTACTACCGGCGTCGGCAATTTCCAAACTGCTCGAATGGCACCAAAGTTGCCTCAAGGTCTTGTAAAGTCTCTTTTTGTGGAGGTGTCTCATGAGCCGGGAAAGAATATGCAGTAAGGCTGTGGTGACGATTTCTCCGGATGCAACCGTGCTTGAGGCGGCGAAGCTGATGCATTCCAAGCACATCGGCTCTCTGATAGTGGTCGAAGACTCCCACCCAATAGGAATCGTCACGGACAGGGATATCGCACTCAAGGTTGTCGCCAGCGAAAAAAAGCCGGCGGAGACTGCGGTTAAAAAGATAATGACCACCAATCCCATGATGGTCAACTCCAATTACGACGTTCTAGATGCCGTGCGGCTTATGCACGAGATGATGAAGGATAGGGCGGAAGATGTTCGGCATTGGTTGATAGAATGCCCTTTCACCGGCACGTTGGCTGATGCGTATATTGGGCCGCGCGAGGTATCATTTGAGCGTCTCATTGAGATCAAGAGCTGTAGCTTATGGGCGGAGAAGGCGTACTGCGGTCAAGAATGCATTGGAAACACATGATCGCCTCCGCGGCAACGTTCCCGTAGCGCGACACATGGTGGCGGGCTTTCAGAGAACGTAAACTAACTGGCTCATCCCGAGGCTTCCAGTAAGACCCAAATCGTGCGGTGGCATTTCGCTTGCTCAAACAAGCATGCCCTCAGAAGAGGGCATGGCCGCTACAGATGCTCTTTGTCCCGGATGTGCATGGGAGGACACAGCCCGCGCGTGGCGGGAACGGTGGCGTTAAAGGGGTGGCGCTAAAAAGGAAAAGCAGAAGGGAGGCAAACTATGAAACAAACATTTCAGGATCAAATGAGTATAGCATTGGAAAGAATTTACTCAAAGAATAAGGCAGAGCACGATGAGGGGATTCGGCTGCTTCGGAAACTGCGGCGAAGAGCCCAGGACGGCTCGGCGCCATCGGGGAAGATGTACCACTGGCTCAACGAACCGCACGTGATCGATTATATTCTCCAACAGCAGACCTGGGAGAAGCAAAGGAAGAACGAGTTGTGATCGTGGGCGGCAGGTACGATTTGGCGGAAGGCGTACGCAGGGGACCGGGGCCGTGCGCGATTGTTTGAAGGTGGACCCGCAGCCTTAAGGTTTTGCAGACCTAGATTCGACTATCCGGATCAGGTGGCTGGCTAAGACTATCATTTCCACTGCCTCTGTCGGGTCACTGATCGGCTGATTTCGGTGACTATGAGGATTTTTATACAAGCCCACTGCTCCAGCAAACAAGTGGGCGAGTGATTCTCGCTCAGCCTCAGGCAGACTAAAGTAGGAAAGGGTTCCTGATTGCTTGTCGAAAGCTTTGCGCATGAGCGGAACACCTATATCTGTTAAAGCGAATCCTCCGGCATTCCGTACAGTGACTTCCACTTCTTTGAAGGCTTGGGAGACTGCGGTGTCGTACTCACCGCGCAAAAAGGCCGACCAGACTTTTTGGGCAATTACCGGATGAAGCAAACGTCTGGGCAGTAGATCGGCTCTACGATAGGCCACCAGATCTGTGGCTTTTTTGAGTAAGCGGCCTCGCCTCGTAACGAAAACCCATTCTCCCTGTGATCCCGGTTCGGGGGCAATAAGTCCTTCACGTTCTAGCCAAACCCAGCCTTCCATTAGAACCCGACTGATGCTTTTGTGGTACTCTTGCGGGTATTCTCGTATTGTATGAGGCAAGCTAAAGTTGTAGCGATTCAGTTGGCCACGCTCATCCTCAGAAAGGGAGTTTAGGTACTCGATAACGATGCCTGCGAGATCCTCCGGCTCTAATGCAAGCAATGCTTCAGGATCGGGTACGATAGAAAATATCGACTTACTCATGC
>DASTOD010000487.1:0-2667 GCA_035762645.1 Binatia bacterium
GCCCATGTCGACCAGCCGCACCAGGATCTTGGGCGTGCTCGGAGGAGTCACGCGAAGTTCAGAAGTTACGGCGCCCGCAATCAAACGATTCTGAAAGGCGGCCGCCACTTCAATTGTTCCACCCATTTGTCGCACATTAACGGCCCCTTCCAAACCGTTTCGGCGCAACAGAATCCGGGTCAAGTTATCAGTGATCGAACCGAAGCGGGTGACGCCGAGCGTCTTGCCGCGCAAGTCTTCCAGCCGGTTGATCTCCGGCTGGACAAAGAGCCGGTGATAGGGTCGGTTGGCGGTTCCGCCCACTGCGATAATCGGGGCGCCATTCAAGATCGCGTTAATCACCGCGTTGCTGGCCGCGCTGACCGCCTGGAGATCGCCGCCGATCAGAGACTGGACAGACACGGGACCCGAGGTGATCAAGATGATATCGGCTTGAATGCCGTATTTATCGAAGGCGCCGCTCTCTTTTGCCATCCAGACGCCGCTGGCCATTGGACCAATCGAGGAATAGGCAATGGTCATCTTAGTTTGGGCATGGGCGCCGGCGCAGGCGAAAACAATTGAGGTTAACGCAAGCAACCCAACCCGCTTAACGAAATGGAACTTCCGGCTTCCGTGTGACTCACCGCGGAGGCGCTGAGGACTCGTCCTTCCACTGAGCTCACGATGATCAGCGATGAAGGATTTCGCAGCTTGCGCAATTTTCTTGGCTGGCATGCGCCCCCACCTCTTTCCTCCCCCGCAAAATTGCGGGGGAGGATGAAGGAGGGGGTCAAATGTCTTTTTGGGTTGCGGCTCTGCCGCTCTGTGCCTCTGTAGTGAATACTCCTTCACAGAAAACCCGGAAGCGCCATCGAAATAGAGAGCGTGATTCATTTCATCCTCCTCCAAGTCCGCTGCCAAGAATTTCTACACCTTCGGTTTTCTCGATGTAGGACGCGAAACGGTATTTGTTTTCTCGCGGGTCCGGAACACGTTTGGTGCGCGGCGGCCGGTCCTCATCTAGAGCCTCGATTTTCGCGCGAATAAAGTGAGGCCCGGGCACGGAGAAGGCCGCCTGAATTTTATTTCGAAAATCGGTGGTCTCTTGAATCGTGCAAGCGCTCACGATGCCGCACGCTTTAGCCACGGCTTCTAAATTCATTTTCCCTGCGGTCGCGGTTGGCATTCCCGGTTCGCCTTTGTGACTGCCCAGGTAATTGCCATTATCCATGACAAGCAGCGTAAGATTGCGCGGGCTCTGATTGGCCACGGTTCCAAGTACTCCCAGGTTCAGCGTCAGGTTCCCGTCGGCATCGAGAGCAATGACCTTCCGGTTCGGCAAGGCCAGGGCAAGACCTAGCGCCGCTGGAGTGCACATACCCATGGTGACGTGAAACAGGTTAGCTTCCCGGTCCTTCAGCTGGCCCCAAAACCCGCTGTTGTTACCAATGCTCGCTACCACCAGCACGTCGTCGACAATCATCGACGACAATTCCTTCAACAGCGCGAAGCGAGTCACCATAAAGCCTCCTCGTTCAAAAGCACGGCGACGGGTTTGAGCCAAGCGCGAGCGCTCTCATTGCATTCCTTGATAGTCCTGACGACGTCCGCCGATCGGTTGACTATGCGATAGGGTATATCCATGGCATTAAGACCCGGTTCGGTGGTCTTCTTGTAAAGTCCCAGCCACCGTGGATCGCCGATGTCGCCACGGTAGGGAATTACAACCAAAAGCGGGACTTCGTGGAGAAGATTGATCCGCGCCAGGTGATACGTGGCCACCAGCAGTCCTGAGGTCGCGATAATTAACGCTGGTTTTTTTCCCCCGAACCACGCGCCAAATCCGATCCCCGTCGCTTCAGCTTCATTGGCAGCGCCTATGTAATGAATCTCTGCATCGCGCTCAAGCATTTTGTAAACTTCGATGAACTGGGCATCCGGCACGCCAGCGGCAAAATTGACGCCGGCTTCTTTAAGCCCAGTCACGACCAGTTTCGCCTTCTCCAGTTTCATCTAGCTTCCCTTTCGTTTTCGCAGCTTGTACAAATTTTCTGGCGCACCGATTCTAAGTTGCTGAATCGACAAACCATAGCACCACGAAGCACACGAAGGCACGAAGGATTTCGAAATTGATATTTTGAACTTCTTGACTTCGTGCTCTTCGCGACCTTCGTGGTGAAATCTCCGTGGCTAACTTTGGTTGCAGCTCTGCTGCGCTGGGTCTATGTGGTGAATTCTGTTTCACAGTAAACCAGGAAGATGCTCTATTTTTTCATTTTCAGCGCGCGCCAGACTTTTTCCGGCGTCAGCGGCAGTGTTTTGATTCGCGCTCCCGTGCTCCAGGCGACGGCATTGGCCACGGCCGGAGCCACCGGGATAATTCCTCCTTCACCCAATCCCTTGGAGCCGTAAGGTCCCGGTCCATTTCGGTCTTCGATCAGAATCGACTCAAACTCGTCCGGCACGTCATCAAACGTTGGAACCTTATAGTCGACCATGCTGGAGTTGATGATCTGGCCGCTGGCGAATTGGATCGACTCGTAAAACGTGTGACCGAAACCCATCATGGCTGCGCCTTCATCCTGCCCCTCGCACTGGATCGGATGGAGCGCCTTGCCGGCGTCGGCGGCCGTTACGTATTTACAAACATGGACCTCGCCCGTTTCCCGATCGACTTCCACCTCT
>DASTOD010000488.1:0-8993 GCA_035762645.1 Binatia bacterium
CGTGGACCCAAGGGGCAAGCCTTCCGGCTGCAGCCGACCAGTGCCCGGTTTTATTTCGCGAACTTTGATTCCAGGATATTAGGGGCAAGCATGAATGATGGCGCAATCAAACCCGAGTGGCGCTACAGCGATTTGCGCGAGTGGATCGGGGAAGCGGAAAAATTGGGCGAGTTGAAAAACGTTCTTGGCGCGAGCTGGCAGGAAGAAATCGGGTTAGCGGCCGACGTGGTGGTTCCGGCCGACGACGGGCCGGCAGTCCTGTTCGATGAAGTGCCGGGCTGTGCCAAAGGGCTTCGGCTGCTCGTGAATGTGTTCGCCGGCAAGCGGCGCAATATGACGTTGGGCTTCCCCGACCATCTGTCCAAACAAGAGCTGAGCTCCGCCTATTTCGAGCATTATCAAAAAAAGCAACAGCACATTGCGCCGCGGATCGTCGAGGACGGCCCAGTTTTCGAAAATATTATCCAAGGCGACGACATCGACGTGACCCAATTTCCGGCTCCCATTTGGCACGTCTATGATGGCGGTCGCTATATCGGTACGGGTGGGTTCTCCGTGACCATGGATCCCGATGAGCGATGGGTGAATGTCGGCTGCTATCGAGCCATGATTCATGACCGTAAAACCGTCGGTCTACTGATTGTGCCGGGAAAGCATGGCTACATGCACCGCGAGAAATACTTCAGCCGCGGTGATCGTATGCCCATTGCGCTGGTGATCGGCGCCGATCCGATGTTTTTCTTTATGGCCGGCACCGAGCACCCTTATGGGATTTGCGAGTTTGACATCGTTGGCGGCATGCGCGGACGCCCGGTGGATCTCGTTCGCGGCAAAATCACCGGGTTGCCGTTTCCCGCGGCCGCCGAGATTGTGCTTGAAGGATTTATCAGCGCCGATCATCGAATGCAGGAAGGACCGTTCGGCGAGTGGACCGGCTACTATGCCGGCGGCGCCAGCCCGCAGCCGGTGCTCGACATTCATGCCATCTATCACCGCAACGATCCGATCATTCTCGGCGTTCCGCCGCTCGGCGGAGGGTCGGACGAGATGGCGCGTTACCGCGCCGTGATCCGCTCGGCCATGCTCAAACAGGAGCTGGCGGCCGCCGGCGTTCCGGATGTGACTCAGGTGTGGTGCCATGAGGTTGGGGCGTCGCGGATGCTGCACGGCATTGCTATCAAACAGCGCTATCCGGGCCACGCGAAACAGGTGGGCGTGCTGGCCGCGAGCTGCGGCTCCACGGTCTACGGCTGCAAATTCGTCATCGTTGTCGATGACGATGTGGACGTGTCCAATTTCGAGCAGCTCATGTGGGCCATGGTGACGCGCTGCGACCCGGCGACATCGATGGATATTCTCCGCCGCATGCGGACTTCTCCCGCGGATCCGCGGCTTACGCCGGAGCAACGCAAGATGAGGGACCTCACGAACTCGCGCGCTGTGATCGATGCTACGCGGCCTTACGAGTGGATGGATAAATTCCCCAGGGTCAACACTCCGAGCCCCGAGCTAGCGCAGAAGGCGCGAGACAAATTCGGGTATCTGTTGCGCTAGATCGACAAACCCATAACCGTTCAACTGTTTGCGCCCCCTCTCTTCTCTCCCCGCGACGGGGGAGTGTAGAGGGGGAGCGCGGGAGGAAAGAGGTGAGGGTTGAACCGAGCGAAGCGGTTGAACGATTGAAACGCAGCCTTGCCGCAATGGGTGAATTCATATGCAATATCGTTATCTCGGCAGACAAAAACTGAAGGTTTCAGCGATCGGCTACGGTTGTCCGACTTTCGTCGGCAGGCTCAGCGATGTCGAAGAGAGAGAAGCGATCGCAGTCTTGCATCGGGCCATCGATCTGGGCGTGAACTTTATCGATACCGCGGATCATAACAATGGTAACAATGAGGAACTGCTGGCGAAAGCCCTCAAGGGCAAGCGCGACGCGGTGGTGTTGACGACTAAATTCGGCAACCTTCGCGGTCAACCGTGGGCGAAGGGGCGTGAGGTGAACGGCCGCCCCGAATATGTGCCCGTGGCGTGCGAAGCATCGCTGCGGCGGCTGAAAACCGACACCATCGATCTTTATTATCTCCATCGCGTCGATCCACAAGTGCCAATCGAAGATACCGTTGGCGCGATGGTTCGATTGATGGAGCAGGGAAAAATTCGCGCCCTCGGGCTGAGCGAAGCCGGCCCGCAGACCATTCGCCGGGCCAACGCCGTTCATCCAATCACCGCCGTTCAGAGCGAGTACTCACTCTGGACGCGGGAGTACGAGGCGAATACGATTCCCGCCGTGCGCGAATTGGGCATCGGGTTTGTGTCTTATTATGCGCTGGGCCGCGGTTTTTTTGCAGGGGCCGTGAAAAAGCTCTCGGACCTCGATCCTAGAGATGCGCGGCGCAAGGTCCCGCGCTTTTACGATGAGAACTTCAAGCACAACGCGCGGTTACTAGAGGGGCTGGAACTTATCGCAGCTCGCAAAGGCTGCACGTTAGCTCAACTATCCCTTGCCTGGATTCTCCATCAGGGCAACTTCTTCGTGCCGATCCCGGGCACTCATCGGATGGCGCACTTGGAAGAAAATATCGGCGCTGCTGATATCGTTTTGACACCTACGGACCTGGCGGAGATCGATGGGCTTTTCCCGCAGCAGGGAGCGGCCGCCGGCGCGCGTCATGACCGCGACCGGTCCAGCGAATTGAACATCTAAACGGTCATCACGCTCTAGGCCTGGCATATTCATAACGACGAAAGACCACGCAAGGGTGTCGACCAAGGGACAAGCACGACAGATCTCAAGGCCAGACTGTCATTTCGACCGCAGGGAGAAATCCTGCATTCGTTGGATTCCTCACATTCGTTCGGAATGACAGACAAACACCACCGGAAATCACAAAATTTCACTATCCCGCGGGCATGACCGTACCGCACTTTTTACACGTGCGGAAATCTTCGTTATCAAAGAACCGCTGGTACGCCTTGGACACGGGGTCCTCGGCGTAATCGCGCACGATGAAGGTCTCTTCGTGTAACAACGCATCGCATTTGGAGCAGTACCACTGGAAACGATCGGTTTCGCCCAGTCGTCTCTGTCGCTCCGAGATCAGCGCGAAGGCGTCGGGCGGGAAGCGCGGAGAATGCGGCGTGCCGGCCGGTGTATAGATCAACGATCCTTCGGGAACGACGGCAATTTCTTCGCTGCCGTCGGGTGCCCGGTAGTGAAGGCGCATGTCGCCCTTGATCATGTACATCGTCTCATCGCTCGGATTAATGTGAAATTCATTCCGGTATTCCCGCCCGCGGGCGACAAAGACCAAGGAATCAGGCGTTTGCCAGAGAACGCTAACGCGACCGCCGGTGGCGGCAAGCTGGCGCCCCTGATCGAGCAAACTCACAATGGGCAATTGCATCGTCCAATGCCTCCTTGATTAAATCGACTACGGACCACTGACTACAGGACTACAAAGCTTAGAGTCACCTCTGGGAAAAGACGGCCATCTCGAGATTCTGAACGATCCAAAGCGCAGAATAAAAACGCTTCCAACCGGCAAATCTCGCTATGGCGTAAAAAAAGAGAACCCCGCGTAGAAAACGTGTGAATCCATCCCGGGATTGCGCCGGCCGGTATTGGCATTGGAGATGTGATGAAATTTATATCCGACCGTCGCCGCGTTTTTCGGGCTGAGAAAAAATTGGAGCCCTAAACCGATTTCCGGAGTGAAGTTAAAGCGCGACGAGCGCGGCACCGGGACGTCATCTTCAAAGTAAAGAAACCCGACGCTCGCGCCTACGAAAGGCTTGATCCAGCTCTGCTGTCCAAAGTTGAGTTTAAGTCCCAGCGGTGAAATGCCCGCCCCATAAATGGTCGAGCGACTTCTTCCGGCATCCTCCGGCACGAAGACAACCGCTGCAGGAAATATATCTAAGGTGTACTCCAGAGAAGTCGATTCCCATGCCGCCAGGACTCTGCCGTATCGGAGCGCGACGAGAAGAAGCTTTCGATCCTCTGTCTTCCCGATACTCCGTGTGGAATCCGGAGAACCGCCGACCCACAGACCGAACTCATTTGTTCCCTCGAGAAGAGCATAGCTCGATTGGGCGGTTCCCTGAGAGGGCTCGGCGCTATGTAGAGGCGTGCAGAAAATCAGTGTGGCGGGAAGCAAAAAGCTTACCACCGGCACCACGCTTAACGGCAGACCCAAAACATATTTCGTTTTCATGGCTCGTCTCCGTCGGCGAGACGCGTTTCGTCTCAGCCATGAATCAAGTGTACACGAAAACCGCAGCGATGAAATGGATCCTTACTCTCCCATCCTCGAATAATTCGATTCCCGGCTGGTGATAAATTCGAGCAGCGCCGCCTTGCCGTCCTCGGTCGCTTTTCTGGCGCGTTGGATCGCTGATCCGACTTGGTCTGGATCCTCCACCCGCTCGGTCCAGCCTCCCAAGGCGCGGCCGATGTCGGCATAATTGCCGCCAAGATCCTGCGTCTGGTAGCGCTCGTGGGAGGCCTTCATGTAGCGAGTCTCAGCGGCCATGAAGTTGTTGTTCAACACGATGGTAAGTATCGGGATGTTGCAGCGGACGGCGGTTTCGAAATCCAGCCCTGTCATGCCGAACGCCGCATCGCCCATGAAATTGACGCAGAATTTTTTCGGCGCCGCCAGTTTTGCGCCCATAATAAGGCCCAATCCGGTTCCCAACGCGTGGGATTTTCCCCAGCCGATGTAACTGCGCGGGGTAGGAGCTTGATAGAATGGAACAAGTTGGTTCCGCGGGCTGCCGGCGTCGTGCGTAATGATCGCCTCTTTGGCATCCACGGCGCGCATAAATTCCCAAATGACGCGGTAGGGATTGATGGGAACTTCTTTCGAAGTAAGCTTCGGAATCCACTGAGTCAACCACGGCTCCTTCAATCGTTGAATCTCCGCAGAGACGGATCCGTCCCTACCGGGTCCTGTCGTGCTTTGAACGTCTTTCACGGCTTCGATGAACTGTTGGAGCACGGGTCTGGCATCGCCCAGGATGGGGTGATCCGCGCAATAGTGTTTGTTGATGTCACGCTCGTCGTTGGTGGCGTGAATGATCGTTTTCCCGGCAGGAATCGGCGCCGCGGCGATGCTGTGCCGCGTCAGGCTGCAACCGATCGCGAACACGACATCGGCTTTCTTCAAGAACTCATGCACGGGCAGCGGCATGACGCCGGCGCCGGTACCCAGGGAAAGGCGATGGTTCTCAGGGAAAGCGCTCTTACCTTCAAGGGTTGTGGTCACCGGCGCCTGCAACAACTCGGCAAGCTCGATGAGCTCGTCCGAAGCCTCCGCGTAGAGCACCCCTTGGCCCGCAATGATCACGGGATCTTTCGCCTGCGCCAGGGCCCGCGCCGCGTCGGCGACATCTCTCGCGTTGCCGCCGCTCACCGTGCGCTTTACCGCACTATAGCGTGTGTTGGATGCTTGAATCTCTTCGGTCGCGACGTCCGCCGGGATTTCTACGAGCACCGGGCCTGGACGTCCCATTTTGATCAGACTAAAGGCGCGCCGCATCACGTCGGAGACCTGATCCGCGCAAACGATCTCTTCAGTCCACTTCGTAACCGGAGCATAAGCGTGGACAGACCTGAAAAAGTGATGGACCTGAGCTGTGTTTCTCGCGTGCCCGAGTGGAACCAACAGCAGCGGCACCGAGTCCGAGTAGGCCGTGGTGATTCCAGAAAACGCGTTCTCCGCTCCTGGGCCCGCCTGCATCGTGAACACCCCGACTCGTTGGCCATTTGTCACGCGACTGAATCCATCGGCGATACCCACCCCCACGCGCTCTTGGCGGCAAATGAGCGGACGAATGCCCGCCGTCGCTGCCGCTTCAATGAGAGCGTTCGTGGGATAGCAACTTAAGAACTCAACGCCCTCCTGCTTGAGTATCTGGGATACCGCGTCGACGACTCGCATGGGAACCTCCGGGGAAAGCTGATAGTAGGCTCTTACCAAGAAGCCAAGTTCAACACAACGTAAAAATCCCGCGCCCCCCGCGCGGCGGTGGTCTCAATAACCTGAGGCGCTACCATTGCGCGACGTGGGCGCGCCAATAATAATTGGCCAGACCCATGTATTCGTGGAGCGAAAAATAGGTTCTTTTGGCGGCGCCTTCGCTGGGAAAGAGGTCGAGGGGGGTAAGTCTCAATTTTCCGACCGAGAAATCGCCGGGCGCCGCAATCGCTTGAGGTGCGTTCGAATTAAAAGCTAACATGCTTCGCGGCATGTGAACCGCGGAGGTGACAAGCAGATATCTATTCCAGCCCTTCTGCCGAAGAAGCTTCTCTACCTCGACGGCGCTCTCAAAAGTGTCACGGGATCGATCTTCGGCCAGGACATCGCCGGTCGGCACACCCCAGCGCGTCAGATAATCGCGGGCGATTTGGTTCTCGTTCATCGGTGGGGTGAAAGGATTTACATGGCCGCCGGAGACAATAATGGGTTTCGGCCGGATCCTATAGAGACGCCAGGCTTCATCCAAACGCCGGAACATGTGTTCGTCCATCGAGGGAAACGGAATCAAACCTTCCGCCGGAGTAAGGCCGGCGGTCAAAACCACGATCGCGTCATAGGGCTCCGCTTTTGCCGGATCGATGATGGGCGCGTAACGCGATTCCAACGGATAGAGAAGGGCATGACTCACTAGTCCGCTATGGAGCGCGAAAATCAAGCAGAGAGTCCAGAAGAGCAGTTTCCTTGCCCAGCGCCGGCGCCAAAAGATCACAACGGCCAAAAGCAAAATCAGCCAGAGCGTCGGCGGCAGAATAAGCTGTTTCAGAAACTGCTTGAGGACGAACATAGTGTTACCGTCAGGCGTGAGGCGTCAGGGGCCGCCCCCTTGCTCCTAGCGTTTCACGCCCGACGGTGTCAGCGGGTTGCGCCTTACGCCTCACGTTTCACGCCTTACGTTCTCTATTCCGCGTCGGGCTGTTTTTCAGGCGCCGCGTCGGCAAACGCGGGTAAAGCGTTACAACTAGACTCGATAGCTACTAAGGTTGGGAAGTGGGAGATGTCGCAGCCGAACCGGCGCGCGTTCGCCAGCTGAGGCACGAGACAGATATCCGCCAGCGTCGGCGCATCACCGAAACAAAATTTGCCGCGCTTGGGAACTGACAGCACCATTTGCTCCAGGGCCGAAAAACCCAGGTCGATCCAATGCCGCGCCCAGCCGTTTATTTCGTCGTCCGAGCGCTTGAGCTCCCGCTTCAGATGGACCAGGACGCGGAGATTCTGGAGGGGATGGATTTCACAGGCAACCACTAACGCCATGCTGCGCACCAGGGCTTTGTCGGCCGCGTCGCTGGGCAACAATGGCGGTTTTGGATGCCGCTCGTCGAGGTATTCTATGATCGCGAGCGACTGAGTCAGTATACGGCCGCCATCTTCAAGCGCCGGCACCAGCGCCTGCGGGTTGATCGCTCGATAGGCGGGGCTAAGCTGCTCTCCGCCGCCGCGGCGCAAATGGATAGGAACCTGCTCGCACGCTAATCCCTTTAAATTGAGCGCGATCCGTACCCGATAAGACGCGGAGCTGCGAAAGAAAGTGTAAAGTTTCATGGTCTAAACCCTCTGAAGTGGATCAGCTCAGAGTCGAAGCGGGCAACCGGAAATCGCATATAGCTGATACCTTATGGCGTATAGATCAGACCATATGCCATAAGCCATACGCTATAAGCTGACTAGGCTCCCAGCTCGATTGTGGTGATACAGGGCAGCCCGCCGGCAATCACGCGCGCGCCGGAGTCATCGATGGCGAGAAGCACTCCTTCGGAAGTACCTGCCAAAATCCCTTGGCCGTCGGGCGCGGCGCACATGTGCATGACGCCGCCCTTCAGCTTGTCGAGCACCACTTCCCAGTGTGAACCGCAATCGTAGCTGCGGAATACGGCGGCTTCGGCGCCTGCTTCCCGGATCCAGGTATTAGGCCGTCCTTTGGCGCTTCCCAGGTAGACGGCGCCGTTCCCGTCCTCGGCCACGGACATGCCGTAGTCGTGGCTGGAGGGTGTGATCTCTTCCCAATGGCCAGCGCGGTCAAAACTCCGAAAAGCTTTATCGCCGCAGGCCGCGAATACCATTCCTGGAGTTTTCGCGCATGCGAGCACCTCGTGGACATCGGGATCGGTCAGCCCTTCGTTGGCCGGTTGCCAACTGTTTCCGGCATCATCGCTCAAGAGCAAGCCGCCCACTTCGATGCCGGCGTACAGGCGATTGGGCGCGGCCGGATCAATGGTGATATACCGGGTTCGCGACTGCAACTCCGGACTCGGAGGGAAGGTCGCGCCCGAACTGTGGGTCCTGACGCCTTGCAATTCTTCCCAGCCGCCGTTTGTCTTTTTGTAAACCGCCGACGGAACGGTTCCGACCAGCACGGTACCGGGCAGCGCGAGCACGGAAAATAGCATCATCTTGGGGACGTTCGGATTGGCGCGCAGCCAATGCGCGCCGCCGTCCGTGGTATAAAACAGACCTGAATGTTCGGTCCCCGCATAGATTTTTTGCGGGTTCTCGGGATCGACGGACAAGCAGGTCAGTGTCCAGTAGGTGAGATCGCGTTTCACCTGCTTCCATTCTCGTCCGTCTTGTTCGAAACGATACCAGCCAGAAAACGTGGCGACATGTAAGGCCGGCTTTTGGTCGTTGAATTCACTCATCGCCGTCTCCTTCGTTTAGGCGTAAGGGGTCAGGCGTGAGGCGTCAGGGGGGTTGCCCCTTACCCCTCACGTTTCACGCCTCACGGTTTTTCGCCCACCGTCCCGAGACACCAAGACCGCAAAAATGCTTTCCTCTATTCACCGTCGGAATATCTCAGGCCTGCCAGATCTGTATCAGCTCTTTCGATTCCACAATATCGCCGAACCGCTCCATGCGTTTGAGCGCTGCGTTATGGCCTTCTTCGGTGTACGTTCCCACACAATCGCGCGCGACCACCATGAAGTAACCGCGATGATGGCCGTCGCGCACCGTCGC
>DASTOD010000489.1:0-2038 GCA_035762645.1 Binatia bacterium
GATCGCTCGTGGCGGCTTTGCGAATTTAGGCGTTAGGGGTTGCCCCTTACCCCTAACGTTTCACGCCTTACGCCGGGTAGTTGATTGTTGGTTAAGATCCAGTGATGATGCAAAGGCTGTTGGATATCTGCCTGGCGGGAAGTCCGCACGATGGATTTTGACGTAGAGTTGGCTCGGAGTTCGGAAGCCCGAGACACGAAAAAATAGGCAGGAGGCATGGCGCGGGAATTTCGTATAGGGCATGGTTTTGACGTCCATCGCTTTCGACGGGGGCGAAAACTCATTCTCGGCGGCGTCACGATTCCTTATGCCATGGGGTTGTTGGGCCATTCGGACGCCGATGTCGTTCTACACGCGCTGATGAATGCGGTCCTGGGAGCGCTGGGCGAGGGGGACATCGGCCTACATTTCCCCGACAGCGACTCTCATTATGCCGGAGTTTCCAGCACCATACTTCTGCGAAAAGTCCTGGCATTGATGCGGCAAAAGAATTTCCAGCTCGTGAATGTCGATTTGACAATCGTAGCGCAGCGGCCGAAGCTAGCCCCGCACTATGCGGCGATGAAAAAAAGCATAGCTTACCACCTCAAATTGCCGGAGCCGCGGATTAACGTTAAAGCCACGACGACGGAAAAGCTCGGCTGGTTGGGTGAAGGCAAAGGAGTGGCGGCCATGGCGGTGGTTTTGCTGCGCGGGTGAGCGCTTTTCGAGGCGCCCCAATCTTGACAAAGAAAATTTTCTATAATAATCAACGAACCTAACCCTAAGTGAATTCAGATCCTCCCGACGCTTCGCAAGCGCGCGAACAAGAGATCGAGAAGCTAGCTCAAGAGATCGGCCGCCTGATTCAAGGCGCCGAGCCGCAGCGGCGGGAAGATCTCAAAGAGTTGGCGTTTGCCCTTATCCGCGAGGAGTTGATCCACAAGGCCGAGGGTGACCGAGGCGCAGGACTATCGACTCCGGCGCCCTTCAATCCGCTGGCAACGGGAATCTTGATATTTGTTTTGGGTGCTGGTTTATTCTTTGTTTTTGGAGGGGTGGGCTTGGTTTTGATGTTAGGCGGGGTGATCTTCATCGTCTGGGGAGCGATTATTAGTTGGTTCAAAGGATAGTGAGAAAATGGCAGAAGCGGAAAAGAAAAAACGGGGCATCTGGTCGCGGCGAGATTTCTTCACCCGGTTGGGGTGGGGCGGTTTCGGCATCTTCGGCGGGCTGACCTTGTTGGGATTTTTACGTTCAGCGTTCCCGCGGGTTCTTTTCCAACCGCCGTCGACGTTCAAGGCGGGTTTGCCTTCCGACTATGCGGTAGGCGAAGTAAGCGAAAAGTACAAGCAAGAGCAGCGCGTATGGATCGTCCGAGAGCAAACTGGTATTTACGCGATCTTTGCCAAATGCACCCATTTGGGCTGCACGCCGCGATGGCTCGGCGCCGAGAACAAGTTCAAGTGTCCCTGTCATGGCAGCGGATTTTTCAAGTCGGGTTTGAATTTCGAGGGCCCCGCGCCGCGCCCGCTGGATCGCTACAAGGTCACCGTTGGCGATGATGGCCAGCTCGTCGTCGATAAAAGCAAGGTCTTCAAAATGGCGCCGGGGGCGGAACCGGATGAGCAGCACGCCGACAGCGTCCTAAAGGCAAAGGCATAACGGATAGAATCATGAGCCTGTTCGATAAAATCAAAAGCGACATCGTCGAAAGCCACGTCTGGAAGGCGATCTTTCGTCACGGCTATGAGGACACACCGCGCAATCGCGTCATGATGGTGACGGCCAATGTTTTTCTCCATCTCCATCCGGCCAAAGTTCGCCGTCACGCAGTCAGAATGCGGTTCACCTGGTGCATGGGCGGTTTGACTTTCCTGATGTTCCTAGTCACCGTCGTCACCGGCATTTATCTGATGTTCTATTATCGTCCGGTCGCCGAGTATGCGTACGCCGACATGAAATATCTGGAATTCGACATGCCGTTTGGCATGCTCATGCGCAACATGCACCGCTGGTCCGCGCATGCCATGGTCGTTTTCGTTTGGCTCCATATGTT
>DASTOD010000490.1:0-7141 GCA_035762645.1 Binatia bacterium
CTGCCGAGCTCGGCGAATAATGACAGAATCGGCCTTTTCTCCGCGTTGAGAATAGACAACAGTAAGCCCATCCCTCTTCTCCTCGACTTCGCTCCCCGAGCCCGAACGCCATCCGTCGAACACAACAGTCACAGGATAACCCTTCAACTCAGAATAGGACGAGAGCTGTTGGAGCAACCGGTTTCGTTTGGGCTCCAGCGGGCTCCTGAGCCCTTCCTCACCGCCGATCACATTGTAGCCGTCGACTAAGATCTCCATGAGTCCTGGCAAGGCAATGAACAGATTTCCCAATGGGCGGTTGTCAAAACACAAAAAAACATGTAAAAACAACGGGATTTTAAGACGAAGGTCAAGTCACTTTGGGAATTTCAATAAACAAATCCAAAAGAATCAACGACTTACCGCCTTACCTATTCGCCGAAATCGATCGTAAAAAACGCCAGGCGCTGAGCCGCGGCGTCGATCTGATCGATCTCGGCATTGGTGATCCCGATATTCCAACCCCCCCAAGCATAGTCGAAAAACTCATAGAAAGCTCGAGCAAACCTGTCAACCACCGCTATCCCAGCAGTTCGGGACTACCGGAGTTTAGGCAGGCGGTTGCGGATTGGTATCACAAACGCTTTGGCGTCAAGCTCGATCCAGCTAAAGAGGTCGTTTCACTCATTGGCTCCAAGGAAGGCATCGGTAACATGGCCGTGGCTTTCGTGGACCCTGGCGACATCGTCCTCGTTGCCAGCCCCTGCTACCCCGTGTATCACATTGGCACAGCATTCAGCGGGGGAAAGAACTATTTTTTGCCGTTAACAAAAGAGACCCACTTTTTGCCGGATTTGGATTCGGTTCCGCCAGAAGTGGCAAAACAAGCGAAGCTTCTATGGATCAATTATCCGAATAACCCCACGGCTGCCGTAGCCGACCGGGATTTTTTCAAAAGAGTGGTCGATTTTGCGAATCGATACAACGTGATCATCTGCCACGACGCAGCCTACACGGAGATGGGCTACGACGGCTATAAGCCGGCGAGCTTTCTCGAGATCGACGGCGCGAAAGAGGTGGCCATCGAATTTCACTCTTTGTCGAAGACCTTCAACATGACGGGCTGGCGTATCGGCATGGCGGTGGGCAACGCTGACTTGGTCGGCGGCTTGGCACAAGCCAAATCCAATTTGGACTCGGGCGTCTTTCAAGCGGTTCAGGAGGCCGGGATCGAGGCCTTGCGACTGGGGGATAAAATCGTCGAGCCATCCAGAAAAATTTACCAAGAAAGACGCGACATCTTGGTCGATGGGCTGCGCGCGGTCGGCCTCGACTGTGAAAAACCGCGCGCGACCTTTTACGTTTGGGTGAGCGTGCCCAAAGAATTTTCTTCCGCCGAGTTTGCTGCCAAACTGCTGGAGGAAGCCGGTGTCGTCAGCACTCCCGGCAACGGCTTCGGCGATGCCGGGGAAGGCTACGTGCGTTTTACCCTCTGCGTGGATAAACAACGATTGAAGGAGGTTTCGGAGAGAATCCGCCAAGTTAAATTCTAGCGCTGTCTTTCCGGCAAGGCCATACAATGGCGAATGCTGTGGCCCATCAAGTTTATATCGGCGTTGGTTCGAACGTCGGCAACAAGAAGGAGAATTTTTTAGAAGCGCTTAGCCGCGTGGCGAAGCTCCCTGATACGAAAATTGTCAAGGAATCGTCGCTCTATGAAAGTGAGCCGCTCGGCGATTCTAAAGAATGGTACGTGAATGGGGCGATCGAAATAGAGACCAGGTTCAAACCTGACATGCTCTTGAAGAAGTTCAAGAATATCGAGCGCGCCATGGGCCGTAAAAAAGTCAAGAAACGTTGGGGGGCACGGGTGATCGATTTGGACATTTTATTGTATGATGCCCTGGTGATGAAAAAGAAGAACCTGAGGATTCCCCATCCTGAAATGCCCAACCGGAAGTTTGTCTTGATTCCGCTTAGCGAAATTGCGCCACAGGTCATCCATCCGGAGCTCGGAGTAACGATCTCCGAGCTTCTTATCAACGTCAAAGACGATAAAAAAATTCATCTCCATCGTTCCTGAGGACCCGTTCCGGCTTCGGCCGGCGGCATCAATGTGTTGTTTCTTCGGCTGCTGATATTTTTTCTGCTGGCCTATATTATTTATCGCATCGTCCGCGCCATTCTCAGGCAGAAACTAGACTCGCTGCGCCACCGCTCTTCCGTATCGGATGGAGAGGAAATGGTTCTTGACCCTCAGTGTCGATGCTACGTGCCAAAACGGTCGGCCTATACACAGCAGGGACGCTATTTTTGCAGTCCCGAGTGCGCCAAGCTCTATTTATCCCGCTAGCGCCTGAAGAATCTTTTCCGGCACGCCGTCGAAACCGCCGTTGGACATGACCAGGACGATATCGCCAGGCGCGGCATTTTCCGCGACATAGGGGGCGATCTCGTGGGTTTTTTCTATCAACGTGGCGCGCTTATCGCCACGAACATGGTTGATCGTCGCCACCACGTTTTCAACCGACAAGCGTTGTGCTTCGGGAACCTTTTCCGGTTGATGGACGGCGGCTAGAACAACTCGATCGGCCGCTGCCAGTGCCTGAGCGTACTCGCTCTCAAAGATGTTTCGTCTGCTGGTGTTGCTGCGCGGCTCAAAAACCGCCCAAAGCCTCCGTCCGGAATAGGCGGCCTTGACGGCATCCAGCGTTTCCCTCACCGCAGTCGGATGATGCGCGAAGTCATCGATGACAATGACCCCGCCAACCTCGCCTTTGACCTCTTGCCGTCTCTTGACGCCGGCGAAAGTCGCAAACCCTTCCGGCAAGCGCTCGGGCTCGATTCCCATCTCGCGCGCCATGGCATAAACGGCGAGGGCGTTTTTAACGTTGTGACGACCGATGAGGCCAACTTCAATCAATCCCTCCGACTTGCCCAAATAGCAGGGCTCAAAGAAGCTTCTCCCCTCGGTTACGGTAAGGTTTTCCGAGCGCCAATGGGCGCCTGGGTCGTCGCCGTAAGAGATGATCCGGCCGAACCACGCCGAGGCGACCTCGAGGACGGCGGGATAATCGCTGCAAGCGATCAGGCGCCCGTCCGCCGGGATCATGTCCACGAGCCGTCGAAATGCGCTCTTGAGATGCTCCAGATCGCGATAAATATCCGCATGATCGAATTCGATGCTGGTTAAAATCACGTTGCGTGGGCGGTAGTGGAGAAATTTTGGTCCTTTATCGAAAAACGCGCTGTCGTACTCGTCTCCCTCTATGACCACATGCTCTCCCCGCCCATCTCCCCATCCGCTGCCGAAGTTGACCGGCACTCCTCCGACGAAATAGCCGGGATCCAAGCCCGCCTTCTTCAACACCCAGGCGGCGAGAGCGGCGGTCGTCGTTTTGCCGTGAGTGCCTGTGATCACAAGCGATTGTCGATCCGCTATCAAGAACTTGCCCAGCGCTTCGGGAAATGAAATATAGGGAATCTCCAGGCCGAGCACGCGCTGCGCTTCGGGATTCCCGCGCGACACAGCGTTGCCGATGATCACCAAGTCGGGCCGCGTCGATAGGTGCTCTTCTCGGTACCCGGAGAGAACTTCGATCCCAATCCCCTCGAGATAGGTGCTCATCGGCGGATAGACATTCTGATCCGATCCGGTGACGCGGTATCCTTGGGCTTGGAGCAGGCCCGCGAGTGAAGCCATGCCTACGCCGCAGATGGCGATAAAGTGGATATGGCTTCCGGGTCGGGGTCGATCGTTCATGAGAATAGTGTTTTCATGATCTGGTCATGAATGTACGGCCGAAAATCCCTGATTTTTTCGTTTTTGCGCGACGGGTGAACACGATTCGTCAGCAGCACAATGTGACAACGCTTGTCGAGATCCCACCAGATCGAGGTGCCGGTGAAGCCGAGGTGGCCCACGGATCGAGCGGAAAAATGACTCCCGCTGGCGGACTTGCTGGGCGACGGTGTATCCCAACCGAGCGCAAAATTGGAATTACTTACAGAATCATCTTTGCTCAGAAATTCGTGGACCAGACCCTGTGGCAGGAAGGAATCCCTGCCGAGCAAGCAGCGGTCGAGACGCGCAATCAGGTAGTGAATATCTCGCGCCGACGCGAACAGTCCCGCATGACCCGCGACTCCGCCCATTGCATAGGCGTTATCGTCATGCACTGCGCCGCATAGTATTCTTTTGCGCCACGGACAATTCTCGGTCGGGGCAATCATCTCCTCGACCGGTTGCAACCCCCGGGTTCGGAGTTGAGTCAAATCCACGAAAGCGGTGGAGCGCAGTCCCAACGGCTTAAAGATCTTATCGTGACAGAAACGGTCCAGGGTGCTGCCGCTGATGGCCTCGGCCGTCTCGCCCAAAATCATGAAGCCGAGATCGCTGTACAGGCTATGCGACCCTGGCGGATTCAATGGCTTCTCGCGATCAATTTGTTCCAGCACGTAAGTCTTCGCCGCCCGGCTGGCGACAAAATTAATCCGCCCTGCTTTTTCCTGTTTGACGATTTCCTCGTAGTAGGGCTTCCACGCCGGTAATCCCGAAGAATGGTTCAAAAGCTGCCGAAAAGTTACTGTATGTTTGCCAAAAACGCCGAAGGTTGGAAAAAACCGCGTCACGCGGTCGTCCAGCCGGATCTTTTTTTCATGCACGAGCAGCATAAAAGCAACGGTGGTTGCCAGAGGTTTGGTTAGAGAAGCCAGATCAAAAATCGTGTTCTTTTGCATCGGGTTTTTGTCCGAGCCTTGGAATCTCGAGCCGAAGGCTTCCTCGTAGACAATCTCGTCGGCTCTCCCGATAAGCAAAACCGCCCCCGGAAATACCCCTTGCGTCAGGGCTTCGTGAAAAGCATTTTCTATGGAACGGAAATCCACGGCAATCCTAAATGCGCAGCTCTACTCTAGTTCTTTGCTTCGTTTTGGCTGGGAAACTCGGAATCTCGACAAGCAGCAGGAGTCGGCTCACTCCACCGGGGCTTCGCTTAACGATAATGTCGAGGTGGTTCCGTCCAATTCCATGCGGACGCCGAAAGGGAGCATGAAATTTTCGCGTCCATGCCCTGCGGGCATGCCCATCACCACAGGGTACGGAGCATCATGAAAATATTCGGCAATGATCTCGCGGGTACTCCTGGGACCGTCCCCCTCGCAATCGGTAAAATCTCCAAAGACTAACCCGGCTAGTCGTTCCAATTTCCCAGCCATTTTGAGATGCGTCAGCATCCGCTCGATCCGATAGGGTTTCTCGCCGATATCTTCCAAAAACAGCAGCTTCCCGGCGGTTTGAATCTCATAAGGAGTACCCAAAGTCGTTACCAGAACCGATAAGCATCCACCCATCATCTCGGCCGCCGCCTTACCCGAACGAACGCTCTGACCTAGGTTTATCGTCCACGCTTTGTTTTCTCCCGTCAAGGTCGTCCAGAAATGCTCCTTGGCGCTCGTGCTCAAGCCGTAGGCCAGGTCCATCGCCACCATTGGCGCGTGAAATGTCACCATTCCACGCGCTTGCAAAAACCAGTTTAGCAACACGCTGATATCGCTATAGCCGACGAATATTTTTGGCCGCAATGGCATCGTATCGGCAACCAAGTAGGGAATCAGCTGTATCGAGCCAAAGCCTCCGCGCGCGCAAAAGACGGCGCTGATGTCGGTTCGGTTGAAGAAGTCTCGGAGATCGCTTGCCCTCTGTCGTTCGTCACCCGCCAGGTATCCCTTCTTTACCAGAATTCCGGGTGATAGCTCGACCTCGAATCCCTCCTCTCGGATGGCAGCCACTCCCTTGGCCAAAAGCTCCTTGTCGACAGATCCGGCGGGGGCGATGACGCCAATTCGTGCACCTCGTCTAAGCGCTGGAGGTTTATTAACAGGCAATTGAGTTCTCCACAGGCATGGCCGGGCGCATCAACCGCCGCTGGACACGGGGCTGTGGACAACGGACGACGTGGCAAAGGCCCCGGCGTTTCGGTCTCATCTTGCTGGACCGTTATATTCTCAAAAAACCCTGGGCAGCACAAGCAAATTTTCAGTAACAGTGTACCTCCTGCCGTCTCGTCGTCCACGCCGGGCGTGGTTGACTTCGAAAGGCAAGGTCGATAGATATCAGTTGTAATCACCATCGCTACCGAACTTGCCACCGCGTTTACGCAAATTACCCACAGGTTTTCCACAACAATGAAGTTAAAACAAGAACAACTGGACCGGCTCGCAACCGAGCTCATAAAGACCTACCTCGCCAAGGAACTAATCAAGGCAAGAGCGACCGAAGCCGAGATCAAAAAACAGATCATGCGGATAGTGAGCCAGAACTTCGCGGAAGAGGAAGCCATTGAAGAGGAGGCGCGAAAGATGCTGTCCTCCCATGCTCGAGCCGCGCGCGATATGGATCCGTACAAAATGTTCCTGATCGCCAAACAGAAGCTCGCGGCGAGAAAAGGGTTCATCCTATGAGCCGCCTTTCCGAAAATCGCATTTCTCATCTTGCTCATCTGATTATCGATGCTCTATGGAAAGGAGACCTCGCGGATTTTCCCAATCAGGGTCGAGCGTTGGCGGAGACAAAGCATGTATTGCATGATTTTTTTAAAGCCGCTGATCCGGTTGACGAGATCGTGCGCCGGAAAATCGCTTCTCTCTCTCGCCACGTCCCCCAGGGCAGTCGCGAATGGGACATCTTGTACCGCAAATATTTTGAAGAAGAGACGCGCAAGCAGAGGAAGTAGTTTTCGCGTCCCTTCGAAGAACTCGATCATAAACTTTGCAGAAAGCTTGACTATAGCGAAACGATGCTTATATTAACCGCGCCGTAAACTCCAGCGGTGCCGTATATTCACCGAGGGATGCGGCAAAACCCCATTTAAATCAGTTGGATAGAGAGAATTTTGAAAGGAGGCAGACGGTGAAGATCAGGCCTTTGCAGGACCGCATCATTGTCAGACGAATTGAAGAAGAGGAAAAAAGTAAGGGAGGAATCATCATTCCCGATACGGCAAAAGAGAAGCCCCAGGAGGGAAAGGTGGTGGCCGTCGGTAAGGGGAAAATCAACGAGGACGGCAAAATCACGCCCGTGGATGTCAAAGTCAACGATCGGGTACTCTTTGGGAAATACTCGGGAACCGAGATCAATATCGAGGGCCAGGAACATTTGATC
>DASTOD010000491.1:0-8685 GCA_035762645.1 Binatia bacterium
TGGTCATGGGCAAAAAAAACCGGCAACTAAGAAACGCTGCCGGTTTCACCACTCGCTCCCTGATGCCCCTGGTGACCATGTCGAGCGGTCAGTTCATAGCGTCAACCCTCAAGCTGCTGTTCTCTTCAGCCCGATGCCACCTCACCAAGCCCGGACCGACTCATGATCGGGGCAGACGGGTGGGTTGGCACTCACAGCATGGCTTGTGCCAGCAGCTGATTGGAAAAAGTTCTGTCGCAGCATTCTCCTTTCGTCTTGCGCTGTCATCTTTTGGGCACCTTTTGTTGATTGGGGCTACAGCAAGCACGTGACAACCCTCTACGGCACATTTGACAGATTTGAATACGAAAAATGGCGCAGGTGGGCAGCTCTGCCCAGAGGAGGCACGCGCACCCAGCGGTTTTGCGAGATCTGGGCGGAAGGGTTGAACGCCTAACGGTCTCTTAATCGTGAGGGTGGCAGTGGCATTGACTCCTCCAGGCGGGTTCCGTCCTGCGCGGAATCACTTGGAAAGAGCTCGACGGGTAGGTGGTTTTGGTTTTTTAGTTGTTCGTCTCATGTTTCGAATCTACCTCGGTGATTCCCTCCTTACCTGCAATGAAGCGCTCGATCACAGAGGCGAGGTGGCTGCGCGTGGCTTTTCGCAGGATGGCTTCAAGCTCACGCTGATCCATCCAGATTCCACCACAGCTCTGACACCGGTCGAGGACAAATCCAAGGAAAGAATAGCCTTCCATTCCCGTGTTGCAATTCGGGCAGTGACGGCTCTTGTCCTTGGTCGCTGAAGATCCGACTTTTTTCAACCCTGCTTTGAACTTTTCAATCAGTTCGCGATCCCTGCCGGCGAAGTAGAGACCCTGTCTGACACGTTCCAACAGCCTCATTGTCTCGTCCAAAGGATCCGTGCCATCTTTCATGATTTTTCCTGTTACGGCTTGCATAGCCTGCGTAACAGCATATTTAGTGCCAATCATGGCCGAGTGTGTTTTAGGCCTGTAAAGCTTGTTAGAAGTAGCCAACCCGGAAGGTTTACGAACCAGGATTATTCCCGGAAACGACAAAACTTCGCGATTTGGCTCGCAAGACTGAGAAGATGGGAGTCCCGACCCAGAGGCCGACAAGGACCAGCGACCACTAGTCTGTCGTTAATTTTCAGGCTTTCTGAGATTGATTTGGCGAGGAGTGGCTTGACAACCGTAAACGGAGTGAGGTAGTTGGGGAAAGGTCAGTTTCTGCATGCTCGGTTCGACGCCGGAGAGCAATAATCAAACCGCTCGCGACCTCCACTCTTTCTAAGGATGCCGACCCTCACGCCGCGACGTACATTATAGCCGGCAGTAGCCGAGATCGGCTATGATCCAATTTCGCTGGTTGAAAACTCCTTCGACTTTTCGAGCGCGAATCTTTTGGTCGCTCATCCCAATCATCCTCTCGCTCTTTCTCCTGCTTGGCGCAATTGATTTGTATCAGAACAAGCGAATGGCTGAAGACGCGTTCCTCAAGCGAGGCCGCGCCATGGCAGTAAATCTGGCCTATAGCGGCCAGTTGGGAGTTTTTGCAGAGGACAAGGTTCTCCTCGAGTCTTCCATCCGAAGCGTCATCGGTGAAGCTGATGTTGCTTATGTTTTTATTCATGGCGAGCAGTGGAAGGTGCTAGCTAGCGGAGGTCGACTGATCGGCTCTCTTAAGGATCTCAGGTCAGAGCTCTCACCGAGCGATATTCAGCTCATTGGGACCGTGCAGCCTTTCTCGAAGCTCACGGCTGTCAGCGGCAATGAATTCGTCGAATTTTTCGCCCCCATTCTTTCACAGGCGGTCGGCCCGGCTGAAGAACTCCTCCTCGGATCCCCCCGCGTGAAGCAGATAACCGTCCCTGAAGGGCGCTCTCACGTCATTGGAGCCGTTCGGCTTGGGCTATCCTTCCAGACGGTCAATGACCACATGGCGGCGCTTCTAAAACTATGGAGCGGATTGACCATCGCGTTCCTAGCTCTTAGCATGCTGGCAATCTACGTTTTTTCGAAAAGAATTACTTTCCCCATTAGACAGCTCACGGATCAAGCGCGAAAGATCGCGGATGGTTTTCTGGAGCAGTCGATTCCGGTTTCCTCTCGGGACGAGATTGGACAGCTCGGCACGAGCTTTAATGAGATGGCCCAGTCGTTGAAGAAGAGTGTCACCGACAAGGAAAGGGTTTTGGAAGAGCTCCGGGAACTAAACGCGACCCTCGAGGAACGTATTCGCGCGCGGACCGCGGAGATTGAGGCGATCAATAAGCAGTTACGGGAAGCCACACGTCATAAATCGGAGTTTCTTGCCAACATGTCGCACGAGCTTCGAACTCCGCTCAACGCGGTTCTCGGATTTTCGGAAGTTTTGCTCGAGCGGATGTTTGGCGACCTCAACCCCAAGCAAGAGGAATATCTGCGAGACATTCTCGAGAGCGGCCGGCATCTTCTGTCTCTGATCAACGACGTTCTCGATCTATCCAAGATTGAGGCGGGACGCATGGAGCTGGAGCTTGGCACCTTTGACATTGGCATGACTTTCCAGCATGCCTTCATGCTGGTGGAGGAGCGCGCGAAACGCCACGGTATTCAACTCGCGGTTCAGATCGACGAACAGCTCGGAGATTTTACTGGAGACGAGCGTAAATTCAGGCAGATTCTTCTCAACCTGCTTTCCAACGCGATCAAGTTCACCCCGGATGGTGGAAGCATATCGGTGCGGGCGACTAAAACCGCTCAATTTTTAGAGGTCTCCGTCAGCGATACCGGCATCGGTATCGCTCCCGAAGACCAACAGCGGATCTTTGAAGAGTTCCGCCAGGCCGCGGCCGATTCTTCGCGCAAGAGCGAAGGTACGGGCCTCGGACTTGCGCTGGCGAAAAAATTTGTTGAGCTTCATGGCGGCAAGATCCGGGTGGAGAGCGCCGTAGGCCGGGGCAGCACTTTCACGTTCATCCTGCCGCTGCGACAGCCTGTAGTGGCAGAGGCATCGCCAAGTTCATCCGTAACCCCCGCTGCCCATGGTGAGCTGGTACTCGTGGTAGAAGACGATCCTTTATCGTCGAAGCTTCTGTCAACTCATTTGACCGAGGAAGGGTTTCGCGTCGAGTTTGCCTATGATGGGGAAATCGCCTTCAACAAGGCCCTATCGCTTCACCCGGCTGTGATCACCCTCGATATCCTGTTGCCCAAAGTCGATGGCTGGGACCTACTCTCCCGCTTTAAGGAACATCCCGACACCCGCGACATTCCCATCATCGTTGTTTCGATTATGGACGAGCGAGGAAAAGGATTTGCCCTTGGCGCCGCAGATTATCTGGTCAAGCCGGTTCAACGGGATGAGTTGATCGCCGCCATTAAGCGATTCAGGAGCCCGACAAAGGTAAGCAGCGAAACACCTAAAGTGCTGGCGATCGACGACGATCCGACGGCTCTCGAGCTCATAAGCAGCATTCTTGGCCCCGTTGGCTACCGAGTCATTAAGACGAGCAACGGCAAAGACGGAATAGAGCTGGCCCAAACCGAGTCGCCCGACCTTATCATTTTGGATCTCCTCATGCCTGAGTTCGATGGTTTCGCCGTCTTGGATTATATCTGCAAGCATGAGGTGATTGGGAAAATACCGATCCTCATCCTGACGAACAAGGACTTGACGGCCGAAGAGAAAAAGCAACTCAACGGGCGCATCAGCTATCTGGCTCAAAAGCAGGAGTTCACGCGAGAGGGGTTTGTGGATTTGGTTCACCGCCTCATTGACCGCTAACGGAGGACCCTTGGCCGAGAAATTCATCTTGAGTATCGACGGCAACGACAAGAATGCAATCTGGGGCGTGAATAAGCTTGAGCTCGCGAAAGGCAACGGCGCGTCATGAATGCTCCGCCGAAACTGTTGGTTGTTGACGATGCTCCGAAAAATGTCAAGCTCCTGGCCGATCTGCTGGGAGCCAAGGGCTATCACGCGATCACAGCATACTCAGGCGGCGAGGCTTTGAAGAAGCTCGAGAACGAGAAACCTGACATGGTTTTGCTGGACGTGGTCATGCCCGAAATGAGTGGCTACGAGGTTTGCCGCCGCATGCGCGAGATGGATGTCACTCGCTTTGTTCCCGTAGTCATGATTACGGCGCTCGATCCAGCCGAGGAGCGGGTGAAAGGTATTGAGGCTGGAGCGGATGACTTCATCAGCAAACCCATTAACCAGGCTGAACTCCTGGCCCGCGTCAAATCGCTGCTGCGCGTGAAGGAGTACCATGACAGGATTCAGGCACAGGCCGCCGAGCTGGCGGAATGGAACCGGAACTTAGAAGAGAAAGTCCGCCAACAGGTGGAGCAAATCGAAAAGATGAGTCGTTTCAAGCGCTACGTTTCTCCCCAAATAGCCGAGTTAATCCTCAAAACCGAAGATTATGACTACTTGAAAAGCCATCGCCGTGAGATTACGGTCGTTTTTCTCGATCTGCGGGGTTTTACCGCGTTTTCCGATAGCGCTGAGCCCGAGGAGGTGCTGGCGCTGCTGCGCGGCTATCATGCGGAAATGGGCAAGGTGATCTTTAGTTTTGACGGAACGTTGGAGCATTTCGCCGGTGACGGAATCATGGTGTTTTTTAATGATCCGGTTCCATGCGAGGACCACACCGAAAGGGCGGCTCGCATGGCTCTGGAAATGCGCACGAGAGTGAAAGAGCTACGGCTGGATTGGCTCAAAAAAGGATACGACCTGGATTTAGGAATCGGTTTAGTTGCCGGTTATGCGACACTGGGAAATTTCGGTTTCGAAGGCCGAATAGAGTATGGGGTTGTAGGAAACGTCGCGAACCTTGCCGCTCGCCTTTGCGGCGAAGCCAAGGGCGGTCAGATCCTTACGAATCAGAGAACCCTCAACAAAATAGAAAACATCGTTGAGGCCGAGAAGGTCGGAGACTTCACTCTGAAGGGCTTGCTTCGTCCGGTAACAGCCTTTAATGTGCTCGGGCCGAGAGGTGCATAGTCTTACGAATATTCGCGCTTTATGCCGGCAAAAACGAAAATAACATCCGGGCTGCTGCTAGCCTCGATCCTGCTGCGGCTTCTCCAACCCGCTTCCGCAAGCGCAGGGCAAGTGGCGGTCATCAGCAGCGCTGATGTCGATGCATATAAAGAGGCACTTCGCGGTTTTAAAAAAATAGTGCGCCATCAGATCGTGGCCGAATACGACATGGAGGGCAACCTCGACGCCGGGAAAAAGATTTTGGCCGATATACAAGCTAAAATTAAACCCGACCTGATACTCGCCATCGGTCCGTGGGCTTTTCAGGCAACGGCAGCCCAGACTGGCACCATCCCGGTGGTGTATGCCATGGTGTTGAACCCACCGAGTGTTGTACCCGCGGGGGCGCGGAATGTTACCGGTGCGAGCATGAATGTCCCGGTGGAGACGACGATTCGGTTTTTCAAGCAACTGGGACCTCAAATAAAACGCGTGGGTGTCATCTTCAATCGAGCCAAGACAGGCTACCTGGTGAAAAGAGCAACGCAGGTTGGCCGCGAGCAGGGACTTGAAATTATTGACAGGGAGATTCGGTCTGCCAAGGAGGCGATTCATGTGCTGGACTCCTGGCAAGATGCGATACACGCGCTTTGGATTCTGCCGGATGAGATCGTCTTAACTCCCGAGGTCGTGCAGTATATGGTTCTCTTTTCCTATCGGAAAAAAATCCCCCTCATCGGGCTTTCTGAACGCCAAGCACAGATGGGGGCTCTGCTTTCCCTCTCTTTTGGTAGCAGCGAGGACATTGGACGGCAAGCAGCAGAGTTGGCCAATAGTATACTGGAAGGACAACCGGCAGATCGGATCCCTTTTACGATGGCGCGGCAAGTCAAGCTTACGGTCAACCTCAAAGCGGCTGAAAAGCTCGGCATCGAGATCCCCAAGAGTCTTTTGGGAACCGCCAGCAACGTGATTCAATGATCATCAGGCACACGGGAGGCCGAGAGGGTGCTATGCGGAACAAATTTAGATTCATGCCACATTTAGATTGGTTACAAGTCGTGCTCACGATATCCACTGTTTTTAGTATCGGTATATTGCCCACGCTAGGCAGTGCCTCCGGTCTAAAAGATACAATCAAAAATCTTTATGGAGGCGATGGAATCCTGCTGGCTCCGCCAGTTGCGGGCTTTAGTCATGCGCCTCACTTCCAAGTCACTTCGCTCCAGGGACTCGATAATCTCAGCTCAGCTTTGACCTCTGGTCTCGGCGTTCTCGCTCTTGGTTCCACTGTGACTGGATTCACATTTGACGTTGAGCGTGGTGTGCCGGTAAGGACCACGGAGAGTTTGGGCCCGCTTCTCGCTGAAAGGGCTCCGACCCTTGGCGCCGGCAAACTGAACGTCGCTTTTTCCTACTCGCGGATCGATTTCAAGCGTCTGGAAGGGACCCGGTTAAACGATCTCAGGCTGATTTTCGCTCATGAGGATTCAAACCTAGATGGGCGTTTAGGTCCGCCGCCAGCGGCGTTTGATTTTGAATTGGACCAGATCCGGGTCGATCTCGACCTCAAGATCAAGCAGGATGTGTTTGCGTTCTTTGCTACTTACGGCCTTACCCGATCTTGGGATGTCGGGCTTGTCCTTCCTCTAATTCGCAATCGTGTACGGGCGGTCGCCAATGCAACGATTGTGGATAATAGTCCAACGACTAATCTTCATTTTTTTGATACCGCCCCTGGCTCGGACCAGCCCCGCTCTACAGGTGGTGGAGAAAAGACCGGCGTTGGCGACCTAATCGTCCGGTCCAAATATAATTTTCTCCGAAATTCCGAGGCTTGGCCGGACCTCGGGATTCTTGGCCAAATTAAGTTTCCGACAGGAGACCAGGATAATTTGTTGGGCACGGGGGAGACGAATTTTTTGGCGCTCCTTATCGCCTCGAGGAGCTTCGCAGCCGGCGGCGATATTCGCTGGCTCACGCCGCATTTCAATTTGGGCTTTGAGTGGAGTACGAGACGGGAAGAAAATAACCTTCGGTATGCCGTAGGGCTCGATGCGCGAGTGCTTCCTACCGTAAGCCTCGCCACAGATGTGCTCGGCCGCTGGAGACCAAGCGGTGACGGTATTGGAGATCACATCGTCGATATCGCGCTCGGAGCCAAATGGAATCCGTTGGGCACCTTCGTTCTCAACACTGGAGTTCAGCTCCCCATCAATAGAAGTGAGGGATTACGTCCGAACATCATCTGGATGGTTGGATTGGAATATACGTTTTAGCCTGGCTTCTTTGGTTCGCGCCGCAACTCACGGTTAGACGCTCACGGCGATCTCTAGGTCACGGGCTAACGCTGCAGACTCTCTCTCTTCGAGAGACTTGAAACAGCTGAGGCGGGAGGTTCCAGAGACCCTCCCGCCTCAGCGTCTTTGCAATCGATTCAGTTCATTCAGCCAGCGCTAGGGAATTGAAAAGGTCACCGCCCAATTCGCATCTCTGCCGCTCGAGCTACTGCCGCTAGTGCGGTGGGCCTCGATCTGCAGGAACTGTCCTGCCAGAACTCCCACAGAGCCGGCGCTATTACAGCTGCTTCCATTTGTAGCTACAGTGCAGCTGAGAGGGCTAGGAGCTCCGTCGACATAGAGCGTGTAAGTGTACTGGCTCGAACCGCTCGTGTCCTGGTCGCTGATAGCGAGATTGGAGATCGTCAACGGTTGCCCAACCGTGATCCTGTTATTGGCGCTATTAGTGCTGAGTAAAGCAGCACCGTTGACGAGACCGTAGGCCAGCGTCGAGCCGTTTGATCCCACGTTGGTTGTGCTCCCGTTCCACGTGCACGGTCCAGTGCCTGCCGGGTTAGTTAGGCCGGTCCCGGTCCAATTGTAGGGTCCTCCAGCCGGGGCGTTCCAGTCAGAGCATGTCGTATTCACCTGCGTTACTGGATCGTTGTTCAAGTTCCCATTTGCGAGTGAGAAATATGGGCTGTTGTTCCGGAAGACCATGTCACCATGAGCGTAGGTCGTCGCACTGGCCCACGTCCCCTTGAAGATGCTCGGACCCTGCGGTCCCTGTGGCCCCATAGGTCCCTGAATTCCCTGCGGCCCCGTTGGTCCAGTTAAACCTATTGGCCCCTGCGGACCGATTGGTCCCACCGGTCCCACTGGCCCAGTCGGGCCCATCGGGCCTTGTACACCTTGCGGACCCTGCGGTCCCTGTGGCCCGGTTTCACCTTGTACTCCTTGCGGCCCCTGCTCACCTTGTGGTCCCTGCGGTCCGGCTGGACCCTGTTCACCCTGTGGTCCTTGTGGCCCCTGCAGCCCTTGGGGACCTGTCTCACCTTGCGGCCCCTGTGGACCGTAAGAGACGATGAGCATGTCCAATCCAGCATCGTGACTGGTGCCCTTGCCTTCCTTACTGTCGAACTCGACGTCGATTGGGCTGCCTGGCGTCGGGACCAAAGCAACACCGTAGTTGTTGCCATGACCATCTACCCAGTACTTGACTACATCGGTTACATCCAACAGGAGGTACTGGTTCAGATCGCCGGCTGAAACGGGGATGGTTGCGAGATAGCTGGTGCTCGGAGCGTTGCTGGACTTCAGCGTATTCTCGTACCAATCTCCATTTACCATGTGAATATCGAACGACCCAGGCTTGTTAACCTTCGTCACGAATAACTTCAAGGTAGCCTTGGAAATGTTATCGCCTACCATA
>DASTOD010000492.1:0-19467 GCA_035762645.1 Binatia bacterium
GCCGCCCGGATCTCCAAGGCGAAGCACCCGGTCGTGCTGACCGAAGGCGCCGGTCAGGAGGTCGAGACCTACGAGGCTCTGGTGGCGCTGTGCGAGAAGTTCGCTCTGCCGGTGGTCGAGAAGCCCGGCGCTCTGTTCGCCAACTTCCCCAAGGATCATCCGCTGTATCAGGGAACCGACATCAAACCGTTCTGGAACGACATGGACCTTGCGATCGTCGTCCGGGCGCGCGTACCCTGGTATCCGCCGAGCAACCGCCCGCCCAAGGCCGTGATCGCCATGGTGGACGAGGCGCCGCACAACTCGGCCATGGTCTACCAGAGCCATCAGGCCGACATGTACCTCGAAGGCAATGCGGCCCAGACGCTGCGCGATCTGGCCGATGACGCCAAAGTCGATAGGGCTGCGGTGGAGGCAAGGCGCAAGGAGCTCGCCGCCGCGCACGATGCCATGGTCGAGAAAAAGAGCGCGGCGCAGGCGGCGGCGCGCAAGAAGACACCGATCGATCCGGTGTGGTTGTGCGCTTCGTTAAACGCTGTACTGCCCAAAGATACGATCTATATCGACGAGGTGACGACTCACACCGCCACTCTGCGCCAACACCTCGTATGGAACCAACCGCAGTGCCTATTCACCCGCCAAGGGGGTCTCGGACAGGGGCTGGGTCTTTCGCTGGGGATCAAACTGGCGAAGCCGGAACGGCCGGTCGTAACACTGATCGGCGACGGCGCGTTCCTGTACAACCCGGTGCTCGGCAGCCTCGGCGCGGCGCGCGATTACAACCTGCCGATCATGGCGGTAATCTTCAACAACAAGAAATACGCCGCGATGCAAGGCATGCACCAGAAAATGTATCCGGACGGGATCGCGGCGGAAATCGATCTCTACCACGGCACCCACATCAACCCGCCCGACTTCGTGAAGGTCGCCGAATCCGTTGGCGGTTATGGCGAGCAGGTGACGGATCCAGAAAAACTCCAGGATGCGCTGAAGCGCGGCCTCGAAGCCAACCGGAGCGGCAAGCCGGCGATCATCGACGTGATCGTTGCATAAATGATACGGAAAGGGGCGGTTGTTCCGACGGTAGCAACGGCCCTTCACTGACCGACTCGTCGACCAGCTTGGCTTATACGGCATTTCGATGGATGTAACGGCTCACCTGCAAAAATGGTTGTCCCTGGTTACCAACAATGCCTTGTAGCGCTGTTCGAACAGATGGCCGTTTGAACTCTACCTTCAGGCTAAGGACTTGAAACGTAGCGAAGCGGTTGAACGCTTGGAACGGGCCGGAGGCCTAAATTGGTTTAACGGCTTGAACGTTTTGAACTGCGCAAGATTACAGCAACCCACGCCGCTCAGCCCACTCCTTTGCCTTAGCGATAGCAATGCGAATTGCGGTCCCCTCATCCTGGCCTTCCTCTAGCAGCGCATTGGCGATCTCAATTGCCTTGCGACGCACCAGAGGCGGTAGGTGTTCCATCGAGGGCGGATAATAATACTCATTCCAGGGCATGATCGATTATGAACACAGATGCACGTTCGTCAGCGGAGTAACACAAGGTCTATGGATGCATGGACCGGCCTCCGGCGTGGCGGTAGTCGTGGTGTTGGCGCGAAGGCTCTTGTTGAGGTCCCTGAGGGTAGCGGTTGAACGGCGCAAACTTTTAAGCGCCGCGACCAATGACATGATAAAAAGAGCCCGTGTATTCGATGCGAAGCGGACGTGCCATCCTCGTCCCAATGCATTCATCTATTCAAGCCTGCCCCCCCAAGGCCCCGCTCAATCCGCGTTCGCTTTTCGCTCCATCTCCCCCGCGGTATGGCGCCGCGCGCTCGTTTCGCCCCAGGCAACCTGCACCAGCTTGTGAGGTCGTAGCCCTGCAAGCTGCTCCAGATTCGGACAATCGCGGCGGTGAATCGAGATACCGCCTCCCTGCGCGGTGACGTAGCCGCCAATGGGCTCGCCCGGCACAGGCCTGCAACAACCTGCAATCTTGGTCAGAACGTTGCTGGTACCGTGCACCAGCAAGCTGCCCCGCGCAGCCGGCAGAGGCAATGATGCCGCAGTGCTCGGCGCTTGAGGAGGCAGCGGGATGCCAAGCGCCTGGCCGAGCCGCACAGTACTGATGTCGCCGCACCCAAGCGCTGCTAGCACGTCCTCGGGCCGCCGCATTTTGAAGCGTTTGGCGAGTTCGGCAATGTTGATCTCGCTGAGACCCAAGCGCCGGTGCTCACGCTCCAGTACCGCCCGGCCCTGGGCCACATGTGCTTCATGATTCTGCTGCTTGAGCCAGCGACGGACCTTCGCGCGCGCAGAGGCGGTTTTCAGGTATCCAAGGTTAGGATTCAGCCAATCGCGGCTAGGATGGCCCTCCCGCGCCGTCAAGATCTCGACCTGTTGGCCGCTCGCGAGGGCCTTTGTAAGCGAGACCATAACCCCGTCGACCTTGGCACCGCGGCACCGGTGCCCCACCTCGGTATGAACCGCATAGGCAAAGTCCAGCGGCGTGGCGTCAGCCGGGAGGTCTATTATATGACCCTGGGGCGTGAGCACGTATATCCGATCATGGAAAGCCGCTTGCTTGAAGCGCTCGATAAGATCGGTGCCACCCGTCGTGCTCGCCGCGCTTTCGAGAAAGCCGCGTGACCATGCGATGCGCCTTTGCAGACCTTCCTTGTACTGCCAGTGGGCCGCCACCCCCAGGTCGGCGTGGCGGTGCATGGCAAAGGTCCGAATTTGCACCTCCATCGTTACTCCCTCCGGACCTATCACTGCCGAGTGCAGCGACTGGTACCCATTCGGTTTGGGTTTGGCAATGTAGTCGTCAAACGCATCCATGATAGGCTCCCACAGCCCATGCACCACGCCCAGCGCCGCGTAACAGTCGCTCACGTCATTCACCAGGATCCGAAAACCGAGGACATCGAAGACCTTGCTGAGGTCGAGGCCCTTTTCGCGCATCTTGTTCCAAACACTGTAAACGTGCTTGGGGCGGCCGCTAATCTCGGCGCTGATACCGGCGCGATTTAATTCTTCGCGGAACCGCGCAACAACCTGCGCGATGTAACGCCCACGGTCCGTGTGCCGCTGGTCGAGCCCGTCTGCGATGCGCTGATAGATGTCTGGCTCCAGGTATCGAAAAGCGAGGTCTTCGAGCTCCTGTTTGAGCTGCCAGACGCCCAACCGGTTCGCGAGTGGCGCGAAGACCTCGAGGGTTTCCTGACCGACGCTGCGTCGTGCCTGTTCCACGGCGTTCCTGGCGGCGCGCAGAGCACAAACCTGGTGTGCCAGGCTCACAAGCACAACCCGTGGGTCCTCCGCGATCGTCAAAAGCATCTGCCGCAGACGATTCGCCTGTAAAGTCTCGGTTGCGGTTTTGCGCAGATCTTTAAGGCTGGCGATACGAAGGGCCTCTTGAGTCAGGCGGGCAACCTCAACGCCGATCCCTTTCTCAATTGCCGCCGGATCGAGCGCACCCTCATCGACCAAGGGAAGCAGCAGGGCGACTGCACGGGTCCCGGCATCCATTCCAAGTTTACCGAGGAGCTCAGCGGCTTCCGTGCCGCGGTCCATAGAGTCGTGGGCGCGTTCATCCTCGGAAAATTTACTAGCGACCAGCAGCCGGGCCCTTTCCAAACTGCTCAGATCGGCACCGCGGACAGGCGCCTGGACCGCATCGAGGACATCTTCTGACTCGGGTAAGGCTTTTCCCTGCAAAGTAACGCGGTCGGAATTCATCTCTACAACGCACCGAAAATCACATCGGCCTACAGCGTCTCCGTTTGCTTTACCTACGCAGCTTCCGGTCCGTCACCTCCCAGGATCATACACTAGCAGGCAGTTCGCGAACCGCAAACCTCTGCCGCGGTTGCCGACTTCTTCCCCGCCCACCCTCAAGAGTCAAAAGATGCGGTAGCTATCAGCGTTTCAGCTTTCAGCTCTGAGCTTTGAGCTTTCAGCAATCAAGCTAAGCTTATTCGGATGACGTCATAACGGCTGATGGTTGATAGCTGACAGATGATTGAGCAAGGGATTTTGCGAAGGGCAGGAAGATTTCTCCTCTTAGAAACTCGAGCTGCCTTGATCCTGCTGGGTGACTGAGTGAAATTCTGCCTAATATAGATCACTGACAGCCGCCGACAAGGCGCAGATCAATTGGCGTTGAGAAAATCGCGCACGTTGGCTTCATCGTGCAACCGCCAGATCCTGACGATCACTTTTTCCATTTCAGCGGCAGTTGCGCCGTTGCCGTAGGCGGCGAGCCGCAGCGCCTTTTCCTCCAGCTCTTCCCGCGTCAGCGCGTTGTCGGGATCCCCTTTCGGTGAAGTCACGTGTTTTTCGAGTTGTCGTCCCTGGTGGGTCTGGACCGTCACCCGCCCCATCCAGCGTTTGGGATAGGCGGCGTCAATCTCCGGGTCGAGCGCCATCTTCACCTTATCATGCAACGCGCGCAGCTTCGGATTGCGCAGCGCCTCGTCAGTGAAATCGGCCAGTCCCGCCCGGCCGCAATTGGCAATCAGCGCCAGTACGAAGCCCATCGAGAACTTCGACTGGTGAATCGTCTGCGGATCGGTGACCGGTCCCAGCACGTCGATCGCGCTCCGATGCACATGCGCGGTCACCGACTCGATGTCGTCAGCCTTAAGCTTGTGCTCGCGCATCAGCTCCAGCAGCGCATCCGCCGCCGGATGCGTGTGCCGGCACGAGGCGTGATACTTGAGTGACGTTTCCGGCAAAACCCAGCGCGACCCGAGGCCGTCGGTCAGCCTGCGCGGATCAGCATCGGAGGACATGGCCGCCGCCATGCCCTGCTCGCCCTCCAGGATGCGCCGCGCGCCAGTGAACCCGTCACGCGCAATGTAGGCCGCGAACAACCCGGCAGCGGCAGCTTTCCCGGTGTGCAATTGCTTTGAGTCGGCAGCGTCGCGCAAGAATTCCCACAGCCCGGCTGCCTGCGTGCCCGCCGAACCCAACGCGTGCTGCAAACGACTGGCGTCGAGATTGAGCAGCCGTGCCACACCGGCGGCGGCGGCAAGTGTGCCGGCAGTGCCGGTGGTATGGAAAACCTTGTAGTGCGAGCGGCCCAGAAACTCGCCAACGCGAATGCCCGCTTCATATCCGGCGACGGCTGCTGCGATGAATTCTTTACCTGAAGCGCCGGTCTCCTGCGCTGCAGCCAGCACCGCCGGAAAAACAACTGTACCGGGATGCAGCACCGCCCCATTGTGGATGTCGTCCTGCTCCACCACATGCGACGCCGCGCCGTTTATTAGCGCAGCGAACACGGGTGAGGTGCGCATGCGCGACGTCAGGACCTCAGATGGCCCGCTCGCCGGTCCCATCTGTGCAGTAAATTTTTCCAGCACCTGCACCGGTCGCGCGGCTTTTCCGGCAAGTGTCGAAGCAAACCAGTCGACAAAGAGCTCCTTGGCGCGCGCCACAACATCCTGCGGCAGATCTTCATACCGCAGCGCGGCAAGGAATTCCGTCAGCGCTTGGCTCGGTGGCACGGTAGCTTGCTGCTTCTTTGCTTTGGTCCGCAGGTCCATATTTGTTCCTCAGGCTACTCTGGCTAATCCAAGTTACACCACGCCTGCTTCCCGCAGCGTGGCAATGAGGGTAGGGTCAGGTCTTGCAATCATACATCTCCTCCTCGTTCTTCCATCCGTTTGAGGCGCCGGCTCACCGTCGCATAATGCACACGCAGATGGGCCGCGATCTCGTGGAGCCGATACCCATGCTCCTTGTACGCCTGAACGATTCCTCGATCGTCGCTTGCTTTTAGGATCCCCTCCAGCTTAGGCCGGACTGCTCTGACTTGCGCGCGTGGGATCTCTTTCAGTTCTCGATTTCGCGGCGAGTGCCTTTCGATGAACGCTTCACCGCCCAGATAAATTTGCCCCCGGAGCGCCTCCCACGGTCGGCTGTCCAATCCCTCTCGGACAAATTCCCGATAGCGTTTCTGCGCCTGTGCCAGGTTCTTTCCAAACTGCCCTAACACCCAGTCAGTCGCCAAGAACTCCGGGGCCGAAACCAATCCCGCCGTAGCCCGGTAACTGCTCCATTTCCAGGTGCCGGTCTGTACATTCCCTTTGACCCGCATCGGGTTGAGCACAATGTAGCGGCAAAGTTCCAACAGGTACGATTCCTTCTCCACCAAAATCGCCTTGAATCGGCCCTGAAACAAATGTCCCACTCGCCGATGGCGACGATTGAAGGCTTGAGTGTAGATACCGTTTAGCTGGCGCATGCCGAGGGAGAGATTGGGCTTGGGGGTTTCTACCAGCAGATGATAGTGATTAGCCATCAAACAATAGGCGTGGCAGATCCAGCCGTACCGGAA
The DNA here is from genome assembly GCA_035762645.1 of Binatia bacterium. Taxonomy (GTDB): domain Bacteria; phylum Desulfobacterota; class Binatia; order UBA9968; family UBA9968; genus DASTOD01. Next base: position 6,345 of record DASTOD010000492.1, read on the forward strand.
AACCACTCCGCCGAGGGTATCCATAAACAACTGCCGGTCCGCATCGCTAAAAAAGACCTTTTGGCGTGCGTTGCCTCGGGCGGTCAGATGGTAAATTGCGCCGGAGAACTCCAAGCGAAGAGGTCGTGCCATGAGCCGCTCTTATCAGTGGGCTTGTCGTATTGCAAGACCTGACCCTAACGATTTTCGCGTTCATTTTGAATTATTTTCGCGGCGAACCGAGCCACGTCACCAACCCGGACGCGCTTAAAGTTTCGCGCCCAAGATTGCAGCGGAGTCGCTAACCGCTTCCCGCTCTTTCCGATACGTCGGTCCAGCGCTGTCCCATTGGAAAACATTCGCAAAATCGATCTGCTCATGGAACCATGCGGATCATCGATACGGTCTCGGTGCCTGGCCTAAGGTTTGACATCGTCGGTGTTTTCCTACATGGAGGAGTTGCAGAGACCGGCTCACGGAGGCGTCCGCAAGCGATGGAACGAAGATCCCAGGGCGGCTTGCGCGCAACCAAAGTCGGATTTCTCGCGCAAATCCGCCACAGGACTTTGGACGGATCAGCCTCAGGCTGAGGCGCAAAGGGGGCCAAGTAAATTCGAAGCACGAAGTTCGACGCTCGAAACAATATCGAATCACAAAAAGCCCCAATGTTCAAAACAACCTCGATTCCAGACTGGAGTTTTGGATTTCAATACTGCGAATTTTGAAAATTGTTTCGGATTTCGATATTCGAATTTCGAATTTAGGAAACAACTCGCTGCCGCTAAAAGCGGTATCGGCCATTAAAAACTCTCAACTATGGTAGTACGGAGAAGTGAAATGAATCAAAAGAAAAATTTATCGAGCTCGATCGGATCCGCAACCTTTACGTCGACGATCGCCTTGGCCCTCATTATCTGGGGCGCTTCTGCCGGTAAGGTTTTCGCGGCCGCAGCGGATTCCCTCGATCAACTTTATGAGAAGGCAAAAAAGGAAGGAAAGATTACGCTTTATGCGCCCCTATCCCCTCGGGCGATGTCGGTGATTCCGCCTGCGTTCATGAAGCGCTTTCCCGGCGTGACCGTCGATCATATCGACGCCACGAGCGATAAGCTGATCGCGCGAGTGCTCGCCGAGCAGAAGGGAGGACGCGTCATTGCCGACGTCATAAGCGGAGCGCTGACCTATTTGCCGCAGATCCTGGACCTGAAAATCGTGGAGCAGGTCGTCATACCCGAGGCAGCGGCGTATCCGGCCCAGCTGAAAGGCGACCTTTGGGTCGCCACGGATATGCAATTCTATATTGCCGGATGGAACACCAATCTGGTCAAGAAAGGCGAGGAGCCAAAAAGCTACGAGGAGCTCGCGAACCCTAAATGGAAGGATAACATCATGGGCGAGCCGCGCGATTACCAGCTGCTGGTCGGATTTGCCAAACGAAAATACAATAACGATCAAAAGGCGATCGATCTGTTCAAGAAAATCGCCGCCAATCAAGTGGAGTTTCATCGGGGGCATTCGCAGTTAACCGAGTTCCTCATGGCCGGTCAGCGCGCCATTTGTTTTACTTGCTACTCGCACCATTTTCCTGCGCGCATGAAAAAAGGCGCCCCGATTCAACCGCTAATGACGGAAGGTGTGGGCGAAGTCGGCGGCTCCGTGATGGTAATGAAGGGAGCCCCCCATCCCAATGCCGCACTACTCTGGGTTCGCTGGGCCGTCAGTGAAGAAGGACAGAAGGTTTATGCTCAAGCGGGCGAAACTCCTGCTCATCCCAAAGTGGAACCTCTGGAAAAAATCCGGCCTACGACACCCCACATGCTGACCATCGACGATGTCAGAGAGTTTCCGAAGTACGAGAAAACGTGGAAGGAAATCTTTCAGATCCGTTGAAATTCGGGAGCGGTCTTCTAGCTGACCGGCCGCGGCAACGTTCGACCGAAAACTTTTTTCAACGACGAGAGTAACTCAGCCGTTTATTAAACCGTAGAGTCCAGACTCAGGCCTGACCCCAACGCCGCAACAACAATGCGCGCGAGCTATCTTTTCCCTGGGAGGGCCTTTATCGCTCGTCCTGAGAACTGTCAAGCGTTGCAAAAGCCAGCCGTGTCGAAGCTCACGCACGCCTGGACTAAGTTTGCTGCCTGGGCGATTCACTCCGATAGGCCTTCGCGGCCGGAATAACTCGATACGACATCCCGCAGTTTTTTGATTGACCCTCAATCAGCTTGATTTCTGCGTCTATGGCAGTTGCTAAATAAGCAATACGAAAGCCTGACACCAATCCCCACGAAAGATTACGCCAGGTAGCCGCGCTCGCGCCAGAAACGTTCGGCGGCGCGGTGCAGCGGGATGTTGAGCGGTCCTGACGGCGTATCGCGGCACATGCTCTCGAGCGGCAACGGCCCGGGTTCTTGCCAGATGATCTTTTCTTTCCTCGCCTCCAGCGCGGCGCACACGGCAGTCACGATCGAGTCCTGTACATTCGCATGGGTGTAGACGGGAAAGCCGCTAAAATCCAAGGTGGGCACGTCAAACTCCAATTTTGGGTAATGCGCTTTCGCCAACACGGCGCGTCGAAATCCCGATGTCTCGAGCTGGACCAACATCGCTTCATCCATTGGCAAAACGCGCATCTCCGATTCCAGCGCGACCTTGAGCCAGTTGCGCACCGCCTCGTCGATAATCATATCGACCTCGCCGCGCAGCACAGCGCCCAGCCGGTTCGGTCCTTTAGGCAGGCCTGGGTCGTAGCGCACTTGCCCGCCCCAAGAAGCAATGTCTTCCAGTGAAAGGCCCGCGGCTGAAAGGACCTCTCTGACAACAAGATGTAGAGAGTGGTCCATCTGCCCGCGGATCGAGACCCGCAACGGCAAACGGCGCTCCCGAACCTCGCGCAACGAACTCAGCCCGGTTTGTTTGGTGACTGCGAATGCGAGCTGATCCGGAGAGGGAACGACGGCTATCGCGCGGAGCGCTATGGGCTCCCGGAACGGGCCTTTACCGCGGAAGGCCAGAGCAAGCGGGGCGGCGGGATTTATCATCGCTACCTGGACCTCACCGCTGGCTACCTGCGCAATCACCTCCGGGCTGTCGCTGCCGAAAAGAGCGACCGGCCAGCCGTCGCCGCCCTGCTCCCGTAGCGCGATGCGCGCTTGGCGGTAGCGCCACTCCGGTTGATCGACCAGCTCGGAGGCGACCTCAAGCACCAGGCGCGACCTTATCGTATCTCTGCCAACCGGACGATTCTTGGAGTCGGCCGAATCCGCCAAACAAACCTCCTCGTACGCTTAACAAATTTCGAAGCACGAAATCCGAAACAATTTCAAACGACAAAAATAATGAAACCCTAACAAATTCATTCGGATTGAAATTTGGATTTTTCGATTTGAGATTTACTTGCCTCGACTTTGTTTCGGATTTCGATATTCGTATTTCGGATTTTGTGTGCAGCAAGTAAGTATCTAATGGCCGGGCAGTGGGCCCGTACCGGCGACTTTTTTAAAAAGATCCAAATCTTGTGAATCCCGAGGAAGCTTCTTTAGGATTTCATCGAATTCATCCGGCATGAGCGGGGAAGGCGTTTCGCCGGTGACCTTCTTATAATCTTTGAAAAACTCAGGGTCCTTATACGCTCCGGTGATTGCATCGCGCAGGCTCCGAATCCGCTCCGGGGGTGTGCGGGGCGGAGTGATAAATGTGGCGCCGGCGATACTGAAGGAGCGGTAGATCTCCAGCAGCCGCCGCTCCTTATCGGTCGTGGCAAACGATTCGAGTTCGGGCAGATGAGTGAACCGCGGATGCGTGCTGCCTTTGGGGATCTGCAAGATGACGTGAAAGTCAACGAGTTTCTTTTCGATCCATTCGGGATTGCGCCGCAGCAACGAAGGTACGACGTTCACTCTGGCGTCGAGTTCTCCACGCAAGAGCGCTTGATCCATCTCTGGTCCCGAGTATCCGGTGATGAATTTAGGCTCCTTCAGGCGCAGAATATACGCGAACAATCGGGCCAACGTATGGATCACATGGCCCACCGATTGCGCACCAATTCGTATTCCGGAGCTGGCGCGGAGATGATCCAATGTGCCCAGATTGGAATCTCGTCTAGTGAGAAACACATAGTGGTCTTCGGATTCGGCAACGCCGAAGAAACTCAATTTGTCGAGTTCGTAATCCACCCCGGGTTCATTGAGGACTGCTGCCCGGATGAAGCCGCCCGGTGGATACCCTAGGGTCAGGCCGTCGGGGCGGGCGGTTCGATAGATGTAGTTCGCGGCTTTTCGGCCACCGCCGCCGGGCATATACTCCACCACAATATTCGGCTGTCCAGGAATATGCTTTTTCAAATACGGTAATATGGACTTCAGCCGCAAATCTCCCAACCCTCCTGGTTCCTGGCCGGCGATCACAGTGATGGTCTTGCCTTGATAGAACAGCGCCTGGGGCAACGCAGCGTGCGGCTGGCATAAGAGGAACAACGCCGATGCGCACATGACTGCGCCAGCGCGGATACCAACTTTGAGTCTCGTTGCGTTCATTGAATCGTTCTCCTCGGCGGGATCAAACAGGTCCACACAGATTGACCGTGAAACCCGCGAAAACAATAGATTTTCCGCGGCGATATTCGCGACAAAGCCACGGCAGGCTGTCTTTCCTTGCATCGCTTGGCCGTCTGCACGCTTCAACCTCCGGGTCAACGCGAGCCCTACATAACCGACTCGATTGACAGACAATTCCCATTTCGGTTAAGCGAACGCAAGAGAGAGCCTCGTGGGTTCGGATACCGCGCCAGAATCGGATACATCTCGCCCTCAGTGATCGGGCGTAACGCGCATGTACAGGATTTGTCCCGAAGGGAATACGCCATGCTTAAGAAAAACCATCCGAGCGTGGCGTGAAATTCGACTTTAATCTCCGCAGTCCCTAAAAACTGTTAGGGTTTTGCTTGACCGGATTGAAGAATACAGCGGCTTTCCCGCGGCGTGGGCCGGAGTCAATCAAACGGGGGTGTGTCATGGCAAGACCTGACCCAACTTTTTCACCGGCGCCGAATGTCAAAAGTAAAGATTTGACCCCCGGGTCCCAGGAACGAGGACGACCGAGAAAAGAATATCCTATTTTTTCTCCCGGAAATTCTATTTGAGATATCCTCTCTCGCGGTAAAAGCGCGCTGCGCCAGGATGCAGCGGCACATCGTAAGGCGACTCCTTGTCGTTGGCGCAGAGTTGCGCGATATCGAGCCGCTTATAATTATCCGTCGGTATCGCGTCCTTCCGCTTCTCGATCGCTTCACATAACGCATAGGCCACGTCGTGACGCATGTCGGCATGCACGATCATCGGCCAGCCGCTAAAATCGAGCGTCTGAATTTCCGTGGGTAGCCCCGGAAATTCCGGTTTCGTCATACGGACCGCCCGATACCCGAGCGCCGCCATATGTTTCAGGACCGCTCCTTCCACAGGCAGGAAACGAAACCCGTTTTCGAGCGCCGTTCGCGACCAGCTTTTGATTCCCTCGTCGAAAACCGCATCGACCTCGCCGCTTTCGATCCCCGCCCGCCGCACCGGATCGCTGGGCCTGCTTGCCAAAAGGATCTTTCCGCCCCAGCGGCGAATATCCTCAAGCGTAAATCCGGCGGCTCGCAAGACCTCCGCCACCGTAAACATCGTCGAGTCGTCCTTTCGACTGGCTTTGTCCAACCTCCGGATGGAAACTTTTATCGGGAAGCGTTCGTTTTTGATCTGAGAGATGGAAGTGATGCCGGTCGATTCGCGGACCGCAAAGCCCATGACATCGTAAGAGGGAAACACCGCGATCGTTCGCAAGGGAAGGCGTTTGGAAAACGGGCCTTTCCCCCGGTACGCCATCGTCAACAGTACCGAAGGGTTAACCCAGGCGAGCGAAAACTTGCCTTCGGCCACCGCTCTGATCGCGGCAACACCACCCGTAATGAAGGAGAGCGCGATACCCTTGTGATCGTTTCGCTTGGGGGTGAGCGAGAGTTTTAGCGCGTTGCCGATGGGAGTATCGGTTTGCAGCACTCCCTCGGCGGCTTTCCACGATTCCGATGCAAGGGAACTGTCATACAAACCGGAAGCCAGTTCCAACAGCCCTTTGGCGCGCTGAATGCCCGCATTGTAGCGCTTTATGGTCTTTCGACGCGCGTCCATCATGACTTTCACGTGCTACCTCCTCTTAGTCGAGAAGCTTGCGTGCGAGTTCGGCAGCCGGCTCGCGGATCTTGAGGATTTTTTCCTCCGACTGGTTCTCGAGCTTTGGGTACTGGTCCGGCGTAAGATTATCTTTAGAAACATTCTTAATCCTCGATACAACTTTTTGCGCCCACTGCTCGGGATCGGTTGACATGTACATATCGCACGGATAAGAAGTCAAGTGAATTAGCGCCATTGACCGTCCTCTCTCGTTACAACCGGAGGGTCCTTCAGATGAGTAACATCACGACGGCGAACGAATCCAATCTCGAAGCGTTGGAATCGTATTTCACGAGGTACCCCGACGTTCCCAAAGAGACGATTCTCAAGCAGCATCTCCTTAGCCTCGGTCATTGGTTTAGCGATGCCGCGCTCGATGCCACAGCCGGCGCGCTGGTGAAGTCGTATCGATTGTTTTCCTACGATCTGGTGCCGATGTCCGAGTTGAAGCGAAACGAGCACCGGCGCGTTCCCGAGCACTTCGTTCTGCTCAAGGGACCTTACCGCATGCGTCCCGTATCGATTCAAACTTCGCTTTCGCCCTATTCTCCCTACCTGATCGACGTGGTCGACGGCCGGCTTGTCCTGACAACCCAAGGGCGCGTGCTCGCCGAGGTGCGCTACCCGAAAACGCCCGATTATTATGCGAAGAGTTTGCCTGACGGCACGCCTTATCACGAGATCGTCGCCTTCGGATCGTTCATTACGATCTTTCGCAATTGCCAATACTGGGGCGCGCGCGAGGAGTGCAAGTTCTGCGACATCAACGAGAACGCCCGGCAGATGAAATTATCGCGCGATTTCACCTTGACCGCCCCGGTAAAATCGGTGGCGGACGTCGTCCGAGTATGCGAGGAGGTTGCGAGCGACGCCCGCAAGCACGGCGCAAAAAGGCCCGGCTTTGTGCTCAGCGGCGGCACGATCACCAAGACGTTGCACGGAAAAGCTGAAGCGGATTTTTACGAGCCGTACATACGCGCCATCAAAGAATGCACGTCCGACCCAAGGATTACCTTCGAGGTCAACGCGCGGCCGCGCGAAGAGGTCGAACGCTACAAAGCCGCCGGCGTCGACAATATCCACTTCAATATGGAAGTGTGGGATCGGCGGCTCTTCGAATGGATTAATCCGGGGAAGGCCGAGCGTGTCGGGTGGGATAACTGGGTGCGCTGGATGTGCGACGCGGTCGAAATTTTCGGCACCGGCGTGCAACCGAGCTTCGTCTCCGGCGTCGAAATGGCGCGGCCCCACGGATTTCAGTCCGTTTCCGAAGCGGTCAAATCGTCGAGTGCCGGCTTCCAATACCTCATGTCGCGCGGGATTTTGCCGCGACTGCAGCAGTGGCGGCGCGAGCCATCCACGGCCCTGTGCAAAGAAGCCGAGCAGCCGCCCGTGCCGTTGGATTTCTACATACAGTCCACGCGCGACTGGTATGAGCTTTACCAAAAGTATCGCTCGAAGCTGCCGCGTTTTGGCGGCCGAGATCCCGGTCTCCTGCCCGAGCGTAGCCTGCTCGGTCCGGTTCATGGCGCCTACGGCGACTATGTTTTGCTGAACGAGAATTTACTCCCGGACGATATCGAAGAGCAGATCAACCGGCGCAGCGTGCCATTTGAAAATCTCCCTGGAGGCGCCAGTGTTTCATGATATTCCAGCAACCATGCGCGGGGTGATGCGCGAGCTGGAGGAACAGAACGAACGCGATCAGCGCGCGGTGCGCAGCGTTTCCGAGGACGTCGGTCGCTGCCTTGCGCTTCTGGCGGTGTCGGCCCCCCAGGGCGCATTTCTCGAGCTGGGGAGCAGCTGCGGCTACTCCAGTTTGTGGTTGTCGCTGGCGGCTCGCACCCGAGGCGTTACGCTCATAACCGTCGAGCTCAACGAAAGCAAAGTCGCGCTGGTCCGGGAAAATATCGCGCGCGCCGGCGTCGCGGATTCGGTCCAAGCCGTTCATGACGACGCACTCGACTACGCCACCCGTTTCGACGAGATCGCTTTTTGCTTCTCCGATCTGCAACCCCCGGAGCTCAACGCCAAGGTCTACGAGAAAGTGGTGCCCCACCTCGTGCCCGGCGGATTGCTCGTCATCGATAATGTAACTTCGCCGCGTCTTCAGACGGAGCTCCTGAACCGCGCCGAAAAGGATCCGCGCGTAGATTCCGTGCTCTTGCCGTTTCCAAAAGGTGATCTCATATGCCGGAGAGTTTAACCGTGTTTACCCACCGTAAAGCCTACCCTCATTATTCACAGTACGAGGGGGAACCGATGCCGATATGCGTCGGGTTCCAATTGTTCCATAGGTTCCAAAAGTTCCAGGTGGTGAAGCTCGCGGAAACGATTGGAACCACTGGAACGAATTGAACGTTTGGAACTCGCGTTGGGCGGAAGCGAGCTGCCTCCGAGAAGGAGCAGAGATGCTGACCCAGGAAGAAAATGAGATGTTGACGCGCGTTGGTCCGGGGACACCGGCGGGAGAATTGCTGCGCCGCTATTGGCATCCGGTCGCGATCGCGGCGGAGTTACCCGAAGACAATCCGGTGAAGTTTATCAGGATCCTCGGCGAAGATCTGGTGCTCTTTCAAACCAGGAACGGAGAATTGGGTCTCCTGGAGGATCGCTGTTCGCATCGCGGTGCGTCCCTGTCTTATGGCAGCGTGGACGAACGAGGCATTGCCTGCGCCTATCATGGCTGGCTCTACGATATTCACGGCAATTGTCTCGAAGTCCCGAGCGAGCCGGCGGATAGCAGTTTTTGCCGCAGTATAAAGCACAAAGCTTATCCGGTGCAGAAGTTGGCAGGGCTCTATTGGGCCTATTTCGGACCGCAGCCGGTGCCGGCGATTCCGAAATACGATGTCTGGGCCCGCACCGATGGCTGGCACTGGTTGCGCGTCTTGCCGCAGTTGGACTGCAATTGGCTGCAGGCCATGGAAAATTCCGTTGATACGGCCCACTTGCATATCCTGCATCAAGAGCTTGTCACCGACGGCTTTAAAGTTGAGAGCACGACCCGCGGCACCATCGACAACCTGGCAAAGTTCGAGGTCGAGGAATTCGATCACGGCCTCCTCAAACGACGGGTTTTCAAGGATGGCACAGTGGAGGAGCATCCGCTGCTGTTTCCGACTGTCTTGCGGCAGGCCAATCGCACTCAGATTCGCGTGCCCATCGACGACACCCACACCTGGATCGTTTACGTCCACTTCGTGCCGGACTCGGCGGAGCCGCGCGCCAACAAAGACGATGTGCCGGTGAGCTACCGCAAGCCTTACAAGAATCCACCCGGCGTCCTGCATCCGTTCGCCAAGTTTCGTCTCAATGAAGTGGATGCCCAGGATTTCATGGCGTGGGAAACCCAGGGACCGATACTCGACCGTACTCGCGAACGACTGGCGGGATCGGACCGGGGGGTTGTCATGTATCGCGAGATGCTGCGGCGCGAAATTCAGAAAGTGGAGCGAGGCCTGGACCCGATGAATGTCTTTCGCGATCCCAACCACGCGATCATCGACACCAGACTCGATGAATCCCTGCACGTCGGAAGAGCCGGCTCGGTCACGTATCATTTGCCTCCGAAACAGTGATCGGCAACGCGACAAGTCGGCATTAAAACCCGAGTCGGAAAGAGCGTTTGTACGACACGGACAGTCTACGGAGGTGAAGATGAGACGCCTCAGCCGTTGGCTCGGATTCTTTTTTTCCGGGCTTGTTCTTTTCCCCAGCGTCGGCAGCACGCAGGCCCCTTATTACACGGGGAAAACCATTACCGTCATCGAAGGAAACAGTCCAGGAGGTGTCGCCGACTTAAGAACTAAAGCTATCGTGCCGTTTCTGCAAAAGTACATTCCCGGAAATCCAACGATTGTTACACAATATGTGCCGGGAGGAGGGGGCCGACAGGCGGCCAATCAGGTATATCGCGCAGCCGCGGATGGACTGACGATCGGCGCCAGCTCGCCGGGCGTGCTCTCAAGCGCCATACTCGGCGAGCCCGGCGCCGAATACGATCCTTACAAGTTCATCTATCTCGGGTCGCCTTTCAGTGAGAACAATAATATGTTTGCGACCCGAAAAGCTCTCGGCATCAACAGCCTGGAAAAGTTGCGCGCCGCTTCGGGGCTCAGAATCGGCGCCCAATCGGTGGGCCATGTCCAGTACATTCGGGGACGGCTGTTCGCCTGGCTTTTGGATGTCAAAGATCCGCGATTTATCGTGGGCTACGCAGGAACCGAGTTGGATGTAGCCTTGGAGCGAGGGGAAGTCGATGCGCGAGCGGCGGCGCTGGACACGCGGGTGCTGTCAGAGTCCTACAAAAATCTCGTCGATTTCCATGCCATTCTGGAGATTCCCAAAGGACATCGCCCCCCTCAATTTGCCCATTTGCCTGAAATCGAAGCCTTTGTGCGGTCCGACATCGAGCGCCGACTTATGGCCATGGCGCGGATTTTTTGGGGCGTCGGAACGCTCAAGTATCTGCCTCCGAGCACACCGGAGAAACTCGCCGAGATACTCCGGCAAGCCGTTCGCGATTCTTTCAAAGATCGCCAATTTCACGAACAATACAAAAAAGTTCTTGGACTCTATCCGACGCCGCTGATGCCGGAGGAACAGCAGAAACTTGTTGCGGCGCTGCCGCGGGATAATGAGGTCATTAAAATTTTTAAAACCATCGCTGGAATGGATCCCCTTCCGCCCCGCAGGTAATGAAATGAACCGTAGTTGCGCCGGTGATGGCCGGTAAAGGGGTCGCGAGTTTTTTCACTTTCGCTTTGGACGACCGCGCGGATGCAGTGTCGCCTCAAGCCCCAATTGCTTCGCGACGTGAGTTATCCAATCTTGGCTCCCGAAAGGTCGGCCTCGTTGCGCACTCGATCGCAGATCATCAAGTACCGATGTTTTATCCGGCTCGTTCAATACTTCAATCCAGTTTTGCGGTCGATCCGTCGGCCATGGACTCAGAAATTCGACGAGCTTCCTTCCTGTGCAGCTCGGTATGCACTCGACCACCTCCAATTCTTCGGCTCGCTCGACTAATTTCGCTCGTACTGCATTGCGCTCCACGTATCTCGCCACCGTAATAAAATGTTCGTCGGTCTGGACAGGAAACGATTTGAACCTACCCTGATACACCGGACTCGTCCCCGACGAGTGGCGGTGCGCGCCAGCGCTGCGTGTGCGTTACTGTGATCCATCGCATCACTTCAGACAGCTCTCCACCGCTGCGCGGCCACAATAAGAGATGCCAATGATTCGGCATCAAACAATAGGTCGCGATCCGTATGCCGGTTCGGTGATAGGCTTCTAAAGGTGGGCTAGGGAAATAGCAAGAATAAAGGCCTGACCCCGTTAGCGTGCCCCCACCGAGCCCCACGCGTCAATGGCGCGACGCGAGGCTTGCCTCATTCCGAAGCCGTCGCTGGCCGTTCTCCAATGTAGACGGGATGCGGCGCAAGCTGTTTGCGCTCCGAAGCGACAAGCCGCTACTACGCTTTCTTCTTACATGTGATCGCCACGCCGGCCCGACTGTCGGGATGAATGTATGTCAGCATGTCCGGCACGTTGCGAACATGCTTCAGATAGTCTCTCACCCATCCCTTGGTAAATCCGAACCGGCTTTCTTCGACGTTGTGGGCCGTGAAACAGGCGTTGGCAGTGAGCTTGGGATACATGGCGTCGAAATAGCGGATGTACCAGTCCTTGTCCGCGTCACTGAAAACGAAATCGTACCGGCCCTGAGCGGCGGGAACGATTTTGTGTGCGTCGCCCAGGATAAACTCGACATACTGCGACAGCCCCGCGGCGGCCACATTGGCTTTGGCCTGCTCCTGGCGCGCCGGGTCGATCTCAACCGTGGTCAGTTTGCCGCCGGTCTTGCTGAGCGCCCAGGCAATCCAGATCGTCGAGTGACCCGTCGACGTGCCGATCTCGAATGCGCGGGTGAATTTGTGTTCGACGATGAGGTCGTGAAGGATCTTTCCGTCTTCGTATGGCACATTCAGATCGCGCCAAGTGCCGCGTCGCTGTTCCAGGAACGCTTCGACCCGCACATCCAGTTGCGCATCGGCAATGCCGGCAGTGGAACGTACAATGGCGAAGAACAGACCGGTCATAGTGATCGATTTAATAATGGTCCGCAGGCGCCGAAAGCGTTCGTTCGCTTCATCCCTTATCATAGGATCTGCCTCCATATATAACCGGAGCCTCTAGGAAGATTACCGGGTCTACAGCTAAGTTTTCAATAAGAGCATTGCGCTATCCCAAAAAAAGGGCCAACGGGCCAAATCTTTTGTCCCGCGTCGGACAGCATTTGCTACCACTTTGGCGCGTTGATATTTTGCACACAGCCGCGGATTTACGGTCACGGGGAGAAAACAATGTCAATTTTGCGCACCACCGGCCTCGTTACGGGCCATTACGAATGCCGGTCGCTGTCAGAAACGCTTCCGGTCTTTACCGATCTATTGGCGATGGAGATCGTCGAGCAAAAAGCGGGCGAAGCTACGCTCAAGCATCCGAATACCGACTGGCGCCTGATCGTTCACGAAGGCGGTCCGGATGCGCCGGAAAAAGGCTTTGACAATCACTATGGGTTTCGCGTCGCTCACCATGAAGAAGTCGAAGCCGCCTGGAAATACATCGAGGCCAACAAAGAGAAATACCACCTCAGCAAAATCACCAGACCGCAGAGTGCGCACTTCGCGTATTCGACCTATTTTCGCGAGCCCGGCGGGAATCACCTGGAGATCGAATATTACAATCCCGGTGGCGCGCAGCACGGCCGCGCGCACACCACCGGCCATTGGGATAAGCCGCTCATCAACGAGCGCTTTTCTGAACGCGGCTACCTGCCGCAGGCTTTCACCCACGGCACGCTCCAGTGCGATGACATCGAGCGCAGCGGCCGCTTCTACATCGAAGTTTTGGGCCTCGAAATCTCG
>DASTOD010000493.1:0-2569 GCA_035762645.1 Binatia bacterium
GAGCGTGTCATCGCCAAATCTTCGATTAAGGAACTTCTCAAGAAGGTGAAACGGCAGGATTCATAATGACGACGACGGACTACAGACCACATAGTCCGTGGTCCCGTCGTCAGAGGGGTCTTTTCGCCCCTCCACGGCTCACGCATTCGATTTTCAGTTTTCTGGATCCAATGAATCATCCGGCATAGTTTTTTGGATTCCCACTGGGCGCCTTTCTCATCATTCTGGCTTGAAAAACACAGTCGATCGCACTATGAATGGCAGCAATCGTGTCGGGCTCTTGAAAAAAACCGATCTTGTTTCGTTGTGCTCGACGCCGTGGTTAGGTAGTTGAAAGGAAAGAGAGCATACCCATGCACGACAAAGGAACAGAGCAGGTTTCCGTTGCCTCCGGAGCGGAGGCTTTTTTAGAGCAGGTCCGGGCGTTGGGTGTGGTTCGCTACCTGTTCGCCAATACCGGGACGGACCATGGTCCGCTCATCGAAGCTCTAGCCCACACCGCGAAGGAAGATCCGAACGATATTCAGCCGATGGTCGTGCCGCACGAATTGGCGGCGGTCTCGATGGCACACGGCTATTATAACGTCACGCGAAAACCGCAGATGGTACTGGTGCACACGCTACCGGGAACGGCCAATGCTTTAGGCGGCATTATTAACGCGCAGTCCTCTAATGTCCCGTTGTTCTTGGTGGCGGGACGGACGCCGATCACCGAAGGAGAGTTACGTGGAGGAAAGAGCCAGAATATCCACTGGCGGCAGGAGTCGCGCGATCAGGGCTCCATCGTCCGGGAGTTTGTAAAATGGGACTATGAGGTTAGAACCAATCAGAATCTCCCGGCGGTCGTGTCGCGCGCTTTCAAAATCGCCATGAGCGAGCCGCGGGGGCCGGTCTATCTGACCTTGCCGCGGGAATGGCTGTGCGAGCCGCTGCAATCCACCCCTCGACTCTCCAAATCGTTGACGGCGGCGACGAAAACGCAGCCCGATCAGGCGGCGCTCGACGAGGTGGCCGATCTCCTTACCGCCGCCGAGAGCCCGCTCATCGTGACGAAATACCTCGGGCGCAATCCCGAGGCGGTGCCGCAGCTCGTCGAACTCGCCGAGCGGTTGTCCATTCCCGTGGTACAGCAGTTGAGCCATGTAAACTTTCCCACCGATCATCCGCTTTATCTCGGCACGCAAACGGTCAAGTATGCAAAAGATGCCGATGTCATTTTCTTCATCGACATCGATGTCCCGTGGGAGCCGCCCGACCGCAGTCTTCTCCGATCCGACGTGAAGATCATCCATCTCGAGCGCGATCCGTTGTTCACGTCGATACCGGGATGGGGCTTTCCGGCCGACCTCCCGGTGGCCGGTTGCTCCGACGTATCTCTGCCGATTTTGAACTCTATCATCCAGAGGAAATTAGGCGCGGCTGGGAGTTCGAAGACCAAACTCGACGAGCGGCGAAAAAAAATTCAGCGTGAGCACGATGCCATGATGCGCGAGCTGGAGGCAAACGTTGAAGCGGTCAAGAACCAAAGGCCCATCAGCCCTTTGTGGCTGTCTAAGTGCATCGGCGATGTGATGGACGAGAAAACGATCATCATCAACGAGACGGTGACGTCGCGTCTCGCTGAGGTGATCCCGTTAAACCGGCCGGGTTCTCAATTTGGCACGCCGCCGGCGGGCCACCTCGGCTGGGGAGTCGGCGCGGCGATCGGCACCAAGCTCGGCGCGCCGGATGCGACGGTGATCGCTGCAGAAGGCGACGGCTCTTACATGTTCTCGGCCCCCACGGCCTGCCATTTCACGGCGCAGAAATATCGGATTCCCTTTCTGACGGTGATCTATAATAACCAGGCCTGGAACGCGAGCATCAATGCCGCGCGCGGCCTCTATCCCGACGGCACGGCCCAGAGAACCCGGAATTTTCCCGGTTGTGATTTAACGCCGTCGCCGCAGTTCGAGCTTACCGCGCAGGCCTGCGGCGCCCACGCTGAACGCGTCGAGGATCCGAGAGATGTTCCCGGCGCTCTAAAGCGCGCGCTCCAGGTCGTCAAAGAAGAGCGCCGGCAGGCGCTGCTCAACGTGATCTGCAAAAATCCACTGGCCTAGACCTTATTGACTGAGAGCGAATGGCGGTTATCGCACGGCGGCCGTGGAGCGGCGAATAGAGACTACGGACCACGGGACCCTGACTACGTGGTCTGTCGTCTGTAGTCCGTCGTTGTTTTTCCCACAAACCTTGACGACGTGCCTCCAACCTCTGATATAAGGAGCGCACCCGGAAAAAATTATTGGAGGAGAACCTATGAAACGCATTGTTTTTGCGTTGCTGGCTCTTTTGGTGTCGAACTCCGATCTCGCGGCGCAGACGCCTTTTTACCAAGGCAAGACGGTAACTATCCGCGTCGGATTCAGCGCCGGCGGAGCATTCGATATCTGGGGCCGGCTCATCGCTCAATACATGGGTAAATACGTTTCGGGAAATCCTAGTTTCGTCGTGCAAAACATGACGGGCGGCGGCTCGATGATCGCCGCGAATTATGTTTACAGCGTCGCCAAGCCGGATGGCCTGACGC
>DASTOD010000494.1:0-3724 GCA_035762645.1 Binatia bacterium
AGTGTCAATGGAGCTGAAAAACGTCGCCGGATCGTAATGATCCATGAAGGCGCACGGGCCGTAGTCGATGGTCTCACCCGAGATCGCCATATTGTCGGTGTTCATCACGCCATGGATGAAGCCCACATGCATCCAGCTGGCAATGAGTTCGGCTTGTTTGTCTCGCACGCGCTCGAGCAATCCCAGGTAGGAGTTCGCATGGCCTTTCAGATCCGGGTAGTGGCGATCGATCGCGTAATCGGCCAGGCGACGCACCTTGGCCTGCTCACCGCGGGCGGCGAAGAATTGGAAGGTGCCCACACGGATGTGGCTGGCGGCAACGCGCGTCAAAACCGCGCCTGGGAGCGCACCGTCTTCGCGGAAGACGGGCTCGCCTGTGACGACCGCGGCAAGCGCGCGCGTCGTCGGAATACCAAGCGCGTGCATCGCTTCGCCGATCAGGTATTCACGCAACACGGGCCCGAGTGCTGCCCGGCCATCGCCGGCGCGCGAAAAGGGAGTGGGACCCGAGCCTTTGAGCTGAATGTCACGACGCCGTCCGGCACGGTCGATCACCTCACCGAGGAGCAGCGCCCGCCCGTCGCCAAGTTGAGGCACGAAGCCGCCGAACTGGTGGCCGGCGTACGCTTGAGCCAGCGGCGCCGCTCCCTCGGGTATCTCATTGCCCGCAAAGATTCTCGCGCCTTCGTCGGAATCGAGAGCACCGGCATCCAGCCCCAATTCTTCAGCCAACTCACGGTTGAACTTAACCAGCCGAGGTTGCGCCACTTGCGCCGCTTTCCAGGGCACGTACAAGCCCTCGAGTTGGCGCGCATACGTATTGTCGAAGGCGAATCGCGCGGCGGCAGAGTTGTTGGCGACGTGCGTCATTCCGTGACTTCCTTGGTCAGGAGGATTGGTGAATCCTCGGCTATCATTCTTCGCGACGTCCATAAAAATGATTATACCTGTCCAGAAGAGTCTCAGTAAGCCTGGCGGCCTAAACTGTTTGTTTAGCGGAAGCTGCCTTCGTGACAGAGTGCTTTAGCTATGGCGGGTGTTTGGTCCAAGCAGCGCAGGCGCTTTAGCGCGGAGTTTAAGCGCGAGGCGGTCTGGCTGATGGCAAGCTCGGGGAAGCTACCGGCCGACCTAGCCCGAGAGCTCGGCGTACCTCGCAATCGGCTTTATAAATGGACAGAGCAGCCCAGGGTTCATCAACAGTTCGCACAAACTTACAGGGTTACTGCCACCGCATCGGCAAATTGTTTTGTGTCGGTATACTGCTGGAATCGCACGACCCTGCCGTGTGTCACTCCCCAGATGTGCGCGAACTGTGCCCGCACCTCTCTGCCCGTTTCCCTGTGCCTGCCGTTATAACTGCCGAGCACCACAACGTGATTTCCGGCGTCCAGCCACTCTTCGGGCGTAACAGTGAAATCCTGCCACTCCGATGCAATTCTTATGAAGACTCCTTCGAGCACTGCCTGCGGGCCCAAATACGGATTGCGGTCTGCGTAGATGAAGTTATCGGCTTCTCTCCATTCGATATGCTGGTCCATCCGCCGAAGCACCGCATCGACATCACCACTGGTAAAGGACTCGTACATGCCACGAATGACTTCGATATTTTCTTGTGACATAGCGCCCCTCCTTGACGCACACACGTATAAGATCGGCTCACAACAAGTCTACTAGAGGTGGAGTAGCGCATGTCAAGATGATCCGCATCATGGCCGCGCCGAACGGCCAGTTACGGGTAGGACACCGTCATAAACCGGGATTCTCCCATTGCTATTTTATGGTTTGCGAAGATGCAGGCGCCTGCGCTCCGCGAAGCCTACGAGGCTGGCAAATGCCTCTTACTTGTCACTGCGCTTTTTTAGATGCTCAAATTGGGATTTGAACTTTTCGCAAGGGTTTTCGTCGTCGACGCGTGCCGTGAACCAAACGTAATCAAAGGGCAATCGGCCATTGGGATACGACAGCGCGTAATTGTGCGGTTCGAGCTTGTGGTTTACGACTTCGAGGAAAGCTATGCTGATAACCTGCTTACCCGGGGCCTTTGCGGTGAGATAAACGGGGATACCGTAATCGTTGCGGACATGTCCCGCTCCGGCCACCAGTATTGCACCGTCGGTGTCGCCCGCCGCGATCAAGCTCTGCGCCATCTGAGCGTCTCTGGCCCGCTGTACACCCACCATCGCCTTCACGCTCTCCTCAGATGCGTAGCCGCAATGGGAGTTGCGGATATCAGCCGCCATGGTAGCGAACATAGCATCGGACAGTGGCCGGTCCAGTCCCAACTCATGTCTTACGGACGGCTCAAGAGCCGCCAGGCCATCACTGCTCATCTTCCTCGCAGTGGCGGCCGGCAGATTGGTCGCAACGATTCGTAGCTTTGCCTCAAGCGCCGCCTCCGCGATGGGTTGATACATCGCCCAGTCCGGCCAACCACGTTTGTTCCAATTCACGGCTCCACCAAGCCCCGCGGCATCGTTTGGAGCGAAAGCCAGATGGTTGGCGATCGCGCTGGCGTCGTCAAGACCGAACATCTCAAAGCCCACGGCGGGACGGCGTCCAAGGGCGATCAGGCTGCGCAGTACTTCGGCCTGCAACTGGTGATGGTCGGAGTTGTCGTGCCTCTCCCCCAGCAGGAGGAAATTAGCGCGAGCCAATCGGGTGACGAGACTCTGGCGATCGATAAATCTGGCAGAGGACACATCCCAGATACGCCCGGCGAGAGGATGATTCCGGCCAAAGGTCGATTTCCACGGCGTGACCGAGCACCCCGATACGGCAAGTGCTACGTATCCTACGATTAGTACGAGCGCAGTTAGATAGAGCTCTCTAATGAAGGACATGACACGGGGTCCTATTAGGGGTAACTGCCAGATGATTTCGAACACCTGAGTCTCTCATGATTGCGAACGTTTTGATAACGTCGATCAAGAGTTTTTGGAGACCGACGTGAATAAAAAACAGCTGAAGGCCGAGAGAACGACCGAGAAAGGAAATGTAAATATAAAATGATATCCCTCGGTAATCAGCTTGCGCCGATCAGCACGACGCCAAGCCCTGCGCACGCCAAGCCAGCAATTTGAATCGGGCGGAGCCGTTCGCCGAGAACCAAGCGCGCGAGAAGAATTGTGCTCGCGGGGTACAGCGAGGTCAGTGTCGCGGCGATGGTCAACATGCCCAGGCGAGTGGCAAGGAGGTAAAGCACGTTTGCGAAGATGTCGAGCACGCCGGCGACGACGATCAGCCACACTACGTCGCGCCCGACGCACAGCGGCGGCCGCCGCCAGAGGACGATGGCACCGAGGGCGACGAGCGCGGCCAGCCGCGCGGAAACGAGCGGCAACAGACCGGAGGTGGGGCTGCTTTGCTTGAGTGCAGCGAAGAACACACCGATCAGGACCCCGGCCGAAAGCGCGGCGCCAAGATCTTGCGCGGAGCCCAGTCCTCGTCCTCTCGTGGCCTTCTGCGCCCCGTCTTGGCTGATGAGCGTAATTGCGGTGATGGCGAGTGCCACGCCTAAGAACGCGCCCATCGACAGACGATCTCCGAGCACGATTCCCGCCACTGCCGACACCACGACCGCCAACACGGCGGTGACAGGCGCAACCACGCTCATCTTGCCGGTCGCTAGCCCTTGATAGAGAAGCATCAGTCCCATGCCGAGTGCTCCGCCCGCCAGGGCGCCCCAGGCGAAGTCGGCGCGGGTCGCGGTCGCGGAAGGCAAGAG
>DASTOD010000495.1:0-2363 GCA_035762645.1 Binatia bacterium
GCGGTCGTGTTCGTCATATCTTATCTCCTGTTGTATAGGCCGGCCCGAATGTCCGAGCCGTCTGTCCATCACGGGGTTCTGCGGAGCCGATGAGTCCGGGGCGGCGTGTTTTCGCGCTGTTGTCGGACGGCAGCCGATGCTCGCTTCGCGGCGACATGCCCGCCGTCGCAGATGCGATCGGTAGACCAAGGATTTCCATCTCATGACTTCTGAACGTTGAGCCACGGGCCCTGTACAGATGCTAAGAGGAGAGAAAGCGATGCAGCCAGCAGAACAAGGTCCTTAAGAAGGAACTGCCCCGGTGCTGCCGAGATCGCCGGAAATCCGCCCGCCGTCGCTTCTGCTACGCCAAGCGTGCTCAGGAAGAACGTCAGCGTGATAAGATAGGTCGCGGCGGACATCGCCGCTCCCAATGCGGAAAAAATGGGCTGAAAGGCCCCGAGAATGAGAGCCGCTGCGGTCGACAGCTCAATTACACCTATAACGTAACTTGCCCCTTGAACTCCGAATAGGGCGTGCAACCAGCTCATGAAGGGGCCGTGTGCGATGAACGGAGCTATCGCATTTGCTTCATACGCGGTGAATTTCATTCCACCGAACCAAAGAAAGATAACGACCAGAGCCCATCTGAGTGGAGCCAGAAGAGAGAGCGACCCAACGCTCCTTTCAGCGATTTGTAGGCGAATCTGGTTTGCGCGGGTGGTCATTTGCGGCTTCCTATCTTAGTAGCAGTCTCATGGATCGATGACCGGGCCGCCGGCAGGTTCCAGCGATCCGAAGATCTCCATCGGACAATCGATACAGCGGCGCTCATCGCAAAAAGCGACATGTCGTAGGTGCAGAGAGCGCGTCTTCGGGCAGCGCGTCTGCGATCGTTTCGGCGACGCGTTCGAGTGCGGCCAAATCTTCAGGCGCCACCTGATTGAGCAGAACCGTCAATGCGGCACGCCGAAGTGCGAGTATCCGCCAAAGAGGACACCAGCATGGACCATGGCCGCCGCCGCAAAGAGAGGTCTCGACGGCGAGGAAAAGAATCAGCTTCTAAGCCGTGCAGCATTCTAGGACAGAGCATCCACGCCAGTATGAGCAGGAGTTGCCGTGGACTCGCCAGCGGTCTCCCGCTTGGGAAGGACCCAGTTGGGACGAGGGAAGTGACAGGTGTAGCCGTTCGGATAGCGCTCCAGATAGTCCTGGTGCTCCGCCTCGGCTTCCCAGAAATCGCCGACAGGCGTCACCTCGGTGACGACCTTGCCCGGCCACAGGCCCGACGCGTTCACGTCGGCGATCGTCTCCTCCGCCACCTTTCTCTGCTCGTCGCTCGTATAGAAGATCGCCGAACGGTAGCTTGTGCCGATATCGTTGCCCTGACGGTTCCGCGTCGTGGGATCGTGGACTTGGAAGAAATACTCCAGGATGCGTCGGTAGCTCGTCTCCGCTGTATCGAAGACGATTTCGATCCCCTCCGCATGAGTGCCATGGTTGCGGTAGGTCGCGTTCGGAGTGTCGCCGCCAGTATAGCCGACGCGAGTCGAGACAACGCCGGGAAGCTTGCGGATCAAGTCCTGCATCCCCCAGAAGCATCCCCCAGCGAGTACAGCGCGCTGATGCATGTTAAACCTCCTCAACCTGATCGAGATATTCGCCGTAGCCCTCGCTCTCCATGTCGTCGCGATGGATGAACCGGAGCGACGCGGAATTGATGCAGTAGCGCAGGCCACCGCGATCAGCCGGGCCATCCGGGAAGACGTGGCCGAGGTGGCTGTCGCCGTGGGTTGATCTAACCTCGGTCCTGATCATCCCATGGGAGGTATCCCGCAACTCGTTGATGTTTGTGGAAACGATAGGCTTAGTGAAACTTGGCCACCCGCAGCCCGACTCAAACTTGTCGGACGATGCAAAGAGAGGCTCGCCTGAGACGATGTCCACGTAGATGCCAGGCTCCATGTGATCGTTGTATTCCCCGGTGAACGGGCGTTCGGTGCCTGCCTCCTGAGTGACACCGCGCTGCTCCGCCGTCAGTCGATCGATCGCCTCCTGCGACTTTCCATACTGCATAATGAACCTCCAATACTTTGCTCGAGAGCCGAGCGCGTTGCTGTTAGC
Source organism: Binatia bacterium (assembly GCA_035762645.1). Lineage (GTDB taxonomy): Bacteria > Desulfobacterota > Binatia > UBA9968 > UBA9968 > DASTOD01. The sequence continues at coordinate 2,104 of DASTOD010000495.1, forward strand.
TCTCAAGGTACACGCATCGTCTTCAGTTATCGCAGCGCGGGACGAAGTTTTCCAATGCGCTGCGAGTATAGTTTCCATAGCGGCGGGGCACTGCTGCGACGGTCCTCACTGCCATTCGTACCTCGAGGCGAGCTGCGCGATCTTCCGTATCTCGACCGGAGTGGTCGATCCCGAGACCGTCGCGATCACCAATTCCCGCTCCTGAGCATCGACGATGCCCAAGCACCATTCGCGAAGCTATGGGAAAAATACGGCGTGGG
>DASTOD010000496.1:0-2282 GCA_035762645.1 Binatia bacterium
CTATTCGGCAATTTCGCAAGTACGGACAATGGGCAGTCGAACCGTTCTTATCGCTGCCTCACCAACTGAGCCGCAATCCATCGTCTCGTTGGACCTCGCTACTCGCCATCTGGAGGTTTTGCGTCGCTCCAGAGAGTTAACCGTCGATTACGGATATCTTTCCACCCTACGAGCCATTGAGTTTCCGACGGAGCACGCTCTGACTGCGCACGCTATTTACTATCCACCAGAGAATCGGGATTACGTCGGGCCGGCTGATGAAAAGCCGCCGCTCTTGGTCATGAGTCATGGCGGGCCGACTTCGGCCAGCTCCACGTCGTTGCGGTATGCCATTCAATATTGGACCAGCCGTGGTATTGCTGTTCTCGACGTCAACTATCGGGGGAGCTCCGGTTACGGCCGTGAATACAGAGAAAGACTTAAAGGCCAGTGGGGAATTGTCGATGTTGATGACTGCATCAATGGCGCCCGCTATCTCGTGGAGCGCGGAGAAATCGATGGCAACCGGCTTGCTATCAGAGGAGGCAGTGCCGGAGGATATACGACCCTCTCCGCGCTCACTTTTCGTGACGCCTTCAAAGCCGGTGCAAGCCACTATGGGATCAGCGACCTTGAAGCGTTGGCCAGGGATACGCACAAGTTCGAGTCCCGCTATCTCGACGGGCTGATCGGTCCCTATCCGGAACGGCGTGCCCTTTACGTGGAACGATCGCCGATCCACTTTACCGACCGCCTTTCCTGCCCGATGATTCTCTTCCAGGGTTTGGAGGACAAGATCGTACCGCCCAATCAGGCGGAGAAGATGGTTGAGGCCGTGCGCTCCAAAGGCCTGCCGGTGGCCTATCTCACTTTCGAAGGCGAGCAGCACGGTTTTCGAAAGGCTGAGAACATCACGCGCGTGCTGGAAGCGGAGCTTTACTTCTACTCGAAGATTTTCAAATTCGATCTAGCTGATTCCATAGAGCCGGTGAAAATCGAAAACCTTTGACGCCTTTAGACACAAAGTGAAGCGCTCAACCTTTGCTGCCCAGTCCTCTACCCTATCCAGTCAAGCTCTCGCTAGGTGGTTAGACAGTAGTTATCGCTTGCGACCACCTCTTACCTGCGTTCTTCACTGGAAGGGAATCAACGACACTTATAAAGTGACAAGTCCCGAGTCGACTTTTTACCTGCGGGTATATGTCCATGGATGGCGCACCAAAGAAGAAGTGAACGCAGAAGTCGACCTGCTCAAGGCATTGGCCAGCCACGGCCTGCCTGTATCGAAGCCAGTGAGATGCCTCGACGGCTCCTATGTTCAGGAACTCGCGGCGCCGGAAGGTGCGCGCTTTGCCGTGCTGTTTACTGGAGCTACGGGCATCCAGTGTCTTCATGCAAGCAAGCGCCAGAGCTTCACATATGGTGCGCTTGCGGCGAAAATTCACAATTGCACGGATCGGCTGCCTAGAGATTACAAGAGATTTCATATCGATACGCAACATCTTGTAGATGAGCCGCTCAAAAACTTGCGGCCCTTTCTGGACCACCGGCGCAAGGATTTTGATTTCTTACAAAACACTGGCGAAGCAGCGAAGGTCGAAGCCATGAAGCTGCCTCGCACCGCACCGGAATATGGAATCTGTCACGGGGACCTGCATTATTGGAACGTGCTCTTTGAAGACTCTGGCAAGCTAATGCTCTTCGACTTCGATTGTTTCGGGTATGGATGGCGCGCTTACGACGTCTCAGTTTTCTTATGGAGTCAATATTGGCTCGAGACGAATTCAAATAAGCGAAAGCGCCCCTGGGACGCTTTTTTGAGAGGATATCGTTCGGAGAGAGTGTTAAGCCAGAAGGAGCTTGACGCGGTACCGGTATTCGGCGCCATGAGGCAGATTTGGCTTATGGGGCTGCACGCCGATATCTCGAACGGCTTCGGGGCGGGCCGGCTTAACGACGCTTACCTCGATCGATCCATGAAATTTGTGAAAGACTGGGTCAAGGAATACGGAATTTTCAAATAACCCTAACAATTGTGAGAGCAGAACTGACCGACCTATAGAGAAGGTCCAAGGTTTGCTCGAAGGGGGGTGGCTTTGCCATCGATTCGAATCAAACAAAGCCAGCAAACGGAGAGCCGATGAAGGTTTTCCAACATAAAACGGCAGGAGAATTTCTCGAACGAACCGGAGAGTGGCTGGAACGGGCGGAGGCTGAAAATAATCTTATACTGGGCATTTCAAACTACTTTGTGACCAATGAGGGACGGATAAACGTCAACCCGTATCTTCTGACGGTTGAAG
>DASTOD010000497.1:0-15223 GCA_035762645.1 Binatia bacterium
TTTTACGAGGAGCAAGTAGGATGCCTAATGTGAAATTACCGACCGGTGTCGACCTCTACTATGAGTCGCACGGCCGAGGCGAGCCGCTCATCCTGGTTCCGTCCACCGCCTACTCTGGCGAGGTTTGGAAGCCCTCTCAAATGCCGCTCGCTGATTCCTTGAACCTCATCCTCCATGACCCGCGCGGTTGTGGCCGCTCGGTGGCGAGCCAACGCATTTACACCATCGAACAGATGGCGGCCGATATTGTTTCATTGATGGATTATCTGAAAATTCCGGCAGCCCATCTGCTGGGTCACTCCATGGGCGGCCGCATCGCCCTCGCCTTGACGCAAAATTTTCCGGGGCGCGTAAAGAGTCTTATCATGGCAGCGAGCGGGTCGGGTCCGGCGGCGCGACCGGGATCGGATTGCATCGCGGGCTTGCCGCAGCGCCTGGTCGTCGACATGGTCGAGATGGGATTCGAGAAATTCATACGTCACGAGATCTTAGAGTCAGACACTTTCTTCACAAAAGAGTACCGCGATCGTCACCGCGACAAAGTCGAGGAATTCTACAAACTGGCCTGGGCGACGCATGCCAGGTTGCCCGAGTTCGTTCAACTCTGCATCGCCCGCCACAATTGGGAAGGCACGCACCGCCTGGGCGACGTCAAGGTTCCAACTCTGGTCGTCATCGGGGACCAGGACAAGGTCGGCAGCGATCACGTTGCGCAGTCGGAGGTTTTATGCAAAAGAATCCCGGGGGCGCAATTGAAGATTCTCGAGGGACAATCGCACGGCTTTTTCTGGCAAGCGCCCGAAGAAACGAATAAGCTGATTCTCGATTGGGTGAAGAAGCACACAGAATGATGCCGTTAGGGGTAAGGCGGTAAAAGGTTAGGCGTCAGGCGCGAGAAATGATGCCCTGTTACGTTATTGTGTCATTTCGAACGAAGTGAGAAATCTTTCTTAAAGAAGGAGTATGCCATGGGATGGGTAGACGCAGACGCGCATGTCGTTGAAAGTCCACGCACATGGGACTATTTACAACCTTCGGAGCGAAAGTATCGACCTGTTCTGTTTGACCCGCAAGATGATAGCGGAAGACAACATTGGGTGATCGATGGCAAGATTCGAGGCCTGTTCAGGTTCGTATTCAGCAAGGAAGACTTAGTGAAACGATCCCAGCAAGTCGGAAGGGACATGGCGACGTCCATGGAAGCCCGGGACGTTGAAAATGTCGACGCGCGACTGCGCCACATGGACGAGTTGGGCATCGACATCCAGGTTGTCTATCCCAGCATCTTTCTCGATCAGTGCACGGAACGCCCCGAAATCGACGTCGCTCTTTGCGGCGCCTACAACCGCTGGCTGGCGGACATCTGGGAGCAAGGGAAAGGGCGGCTGCGTTGGATGTGCACGCTGCCTTTGCTCAGCATGCCGGATGCGCTGGATCAACTCCGATACGCGAAGGAAAACGGTGCCTGCGGTATTTTCATGCGCGCTATGGAGGGGTCCCGACATATCACCGATCCATACTTCGATTCATTGTACGAACAGGCCTCCCGTCTCGACATGCCGATCGGCCTGCATCAAGCCAACGGCAATTGGGATCTGGTGACCAAGCTTGCCAACCCTGATGGAAGTCGCGACTTTTTTAACCAGTACCGAATCTTCAACGTCGGCGCGTTTTTCCGTTTGGTCAATTCCGGTCTGCCGAAGCGATTTCCCAAGCTGCGATTCGGGTTTATTGAAACGGCGGCGTCGTGGATTCCGTGGGTGATTTACGAGCTGCGCCGGCGGCTGGATACGGTGAACAGCCGACTGCCGGATAATTTGATGGAGGAGTATCGGATTTTCGTGACCTGCCAGGTTGGCGACGATGTGCCGTACCTGCTTACGCACACCGGACCGTCCGCGATGATGATCGGCACGGACTATGGTCACGCGGATTCGTCGACGGAACTGGAGGCGTTGACCCGGTTGAATGAGACCGGCGGGATTTCTCCTCAGGCGCACAAGAAGATCGTCGACGATAATCCGCGGGCATTCTATGGCCTGGAAGCCGCAATGAACTGATCGCCGCTTGCGCTATTGTAGCTCGCGCGCGAGATTGACCAGTAACTCCTCGATGTCGTCGAGCGAATTGAAGCGAGGCGATCCACCCAGATGTGGGCTGATGACGACATTGGGAAATTTGAGCAAAGGGTCGTCCGCTGATCCCGGCTCGTCGTAGAAGGTGTCCAGGCCGAAGCCGCCCAACCGGCCCGCGGCGAGAGCTGCGCGCAGCGCCTCGCGATCGACCTGATCGGGTTGCGACACATTAATCAGGAATGCTCCGGGTTTGATGATTTCGAGTTCGCGGCTGCCGATGAAACCATCCGTTTTGCGACCGCGTGGCAGATGCAGGCTCACGCAATCCGAGGTCGCGAGTAACTCATCCAGGCCACAGTACGTCGCCCGGTAGCGCTGCTCGACCTCCGCTGGCAGGCGATGGCGCTGCGTGTAGACGATGCGCATTTCGAGCGCCGCGGCCCGGAGCGCCAGCTCGCGCCCGATCTCCCCTAGCCCGATGATTCCGAGTTGTCTTTGGTAAAGCGTTACGAGTCCGCTGATGCGGGCCCAATTACCGTTGGGTGTGTGCGCGCGGTTATAGCGCGTGGGCGCATAGCCGGCTGCGCGCAACTGCTCGTCGCTGATCAGATTGGCGTTCTGATTGAGTTGGCGCGCTAGCGCCAGCATCAGCGTCAGCGCTTGTTCCGCAGTGGAAATATTGGCGCGGCGCCTGAGCGTTAACACTTTTACGCCGGCGCGGTCGCATTCTGTGCTGTCGATCCGCGGCGTGGTCGCGCCGTATTTTTGGACGATTCTAAGCGTTCCGCCCGCGGCAGCGATCTCTCTTGGGCCCACCGCCAATGATTCCACCACGACGACCTCCGCACCGGAGAGATTCGCGAGCAAGCCCGCTTCATCATCGACGAGCCGCACATCGGCTGGGTAAAGATATTGCGCACGCGTGCGTACCTTTTCGCACCATCCAGCAAAGTCGGGCAAGTCGTGCGCGCAGAAATGGGAAAATGCGGCGAATCGTTCTGCCGGCGCTGCCGGATCGAGGACCACCTGGATGAGCCGGAGAAAACTGTCGTTCTCGACAACGAATTTGGGATGGGCGGAGGCTGCCATAGAGATCAACTATTTCCTAACAGAGCGCTGAAAAAACTGCTTTCGCAGGCTGCTCAAAAAGATCTCAGAGGCGAGGCGCGCGAAGATCGATGAGCGGAGGCGTACGCCGACGGCAGTTTCGAGTTTAGTGTTTCGTGTTTCGAGTTTAACCCGAGACCCGAAACTCGAGACCCGTGATGAGAACAGTGCATATGAGTCTTTTTCAACAGCCCGCTAAGGTTCTGGATCGACTTGCAGGGCCTTTAGAAACCGCGTCAGCATATTGTACGTGCCGATCAGCATAGTGATCTCGATTATCTGGCGCTCGCTGTGATGGGCCCGGAGATTCGCAAAGACTTCGTCCGGGACGTCGATGTCCCGCGTCATGGCATCGACATAGGCCAGCAAGGCTCGCTGCTTGTCGTCGAACAATGCGGATGATTCCCAGTTAGCCAGCGCATCGATCTGCGCCGGTGTGAGTCCTTCTTGCAAGGCGTAAACCGGGGCGTGGGCGCGATGGACATATTCGACATCGTTCAGGATCGCCACCCGAATGATCGCCAACTCGCGGCTTTGGCCGTCGATTTCGCTTCCGTAACGCACCGCCTGGTTGAGCTCGAACCACGCATTCGCCAGCGCCGGACTGTGCAACATCAGACGGTAGATGTTAATCAACCGCCCGCGTCGCGCCCCTTTGATCTTGGCGATGAGCTCCGATAGCTCCGGGTGGTTCTTTTCATCAATTAATGGCACACGCACCATTGGTTCCCCAAATTAGACGCCGGTTAATTCCTCGTCTCGTCTGACGACGATTACACGCCCATGCCTCGATTATCGTGGATCTCCAGCTTATTGCCGTCAGGGTCAAGGAAGTAGGCCTGCGGACCCAGGAAGACGCCGTCTCGTCGATCTTCCACATTGAATACTTCGACACCGTTTTGTCTTAAAAACTCGAGGGCAGGTTCAAAATCCTCGGTGGACACTCTGAAAGCATGATGGACGGGGGTGTCTTTGGCCGAATCGTACTTCAATGGAGTGTTCCCCTTCGCCAGAATCAGAAAGTCGTCGCCGCATTTGAGAAACACCATTCGCGGCGTCTCTTGCACAATTTTCATCCCGAGGAGCTGGCTGTAGAACTTCGCACTCCGCTCCAGGTCGCTAACGGCAAGGCTAAAATGAACGACACCTTGGGTTTTGATCATGGTTTACCTCCAAGCCCGCCGGTAAATCGATGCTCCGAAAACTGCCTATCTAGACTATTTCATAGTTGACCGATGTTTCAAACTGCGGGGGTCAGTCTCGGCGCTACTTACCGAACCGATCGAGAAGAGCGGACCAGAGGTGTTGCAAGGCCACTGTGTTTCCGTGGCCGACTGGGCGTAAGGAGGAAGAAACCGGTGGCCCATCGTTTGACTTCGAACCGAAAGTAGCTACCATAGCTACATGGAGGAAGTTTCGGATGAGCACTGTGGGCGTTAAGGAACTCAAGAACCGTCTTACTCAATACCTTCGACGGACCAAGCAAGGTGAAGAGGTGATTATTACAGAGCGAGGGCACCCGATCGCGCTGATTCAACCGATCAAAAACGCAGTTAAAGTCATTAGTTTGGAGGCGAAACTTGCCAGACTCGCCGCGCAAGGTCGTGTGGTGTTGCCGACTCAGAAACCCCTGAAGCGAGTCCGACTGGTACGGGTCTCGGGCAAACCGATCTCGAAGGTCATTGTGGAAGATCGTCGGTGATCTACCTGGATACCAGCGCGCTCATTAAACGTTTCGTGAACGAAAAGGGATCAGCTCGAGTCGAATCTCTCGTGCAGGGAAAAGGAGCTGTCGCGACCGCGAAAATTGCTTATGCCGAAATCTTTGCAGGCCTTACTCGCAAACTCCGCGAGGGCAATCTGTCCAAGGCACAGTATACCCTGGCTTGCCGCCAGTTTGAGCGCGATTGGCGCGCGTATATTCGAGTTGAGCTGGACGACGATATTCTGTTTTTGGCCCGAGATCTGATCCAACGTCGCCCCTTGAGGGGATTTGATGCCGTCCATCTAGCCTCCGCGCTTACACTCACGATCGCCCTCGGTGAGTCGATTACATTTGCCGCCGCTGACGAGCGGTTGCTTAAAGCCGCAGAAGCTGAAAATCTCGAGTTTCTCAACGTCGAAACAGTCGATCAGTAGTTTCAAAGTTGCATGATCTGCAACGGACTTTGCGCCGAGGTGTATGGTCAATAGAAGTCCGGGATCACGACTTTATGGCTGGATTGAGGGCGCGAATTCTTTCTACCAATCGCGGGGTCTGAATGTCGAAGATCCGACGACAACGGTTCCAAAGCTTTTCCTGTTTCCTCCTGACTATGGTATTCTTCTGTTCGAGATGGAAAAGGTTGTGCGTAAATATGGTTCTTTTGACGAAGCAGACAATGCCGACTACGAGTATTATCGTAAACTGTCCGGAAATGAAAAACTGCAACTGCTCCTTGACTTGATCATGCCCGAGAACCCAGATGCGGCCATTATCGAGCGATTTGCTCGAATTCATCCACTTGCTGAACACGAACAGTGTTAGGTACGTGATCGTCGGCGCTTGGGCGCTCGCATTTCATGGACGGCCACGTTACACAGGCGATCTCGATATCTTCGTTGCCCGGGATGATGAAAACGCCGACAAACTAATGGCAGTCATCGAAGCGTTCGGATTTGGACAGGCCGGCATTGAGCGCGAGGATTTCTTGCATGTTGATAACGTCATTCAGCTGGGGCGCGAGCCCAATCGGATCGATATTCTTACCGGAATCAGTGGAGTGACATTCGATGAGGCATGGGACGATCGAGAGCAGGGCAAGATTGGCGATAGCGCGGTCTTTATTATCAGCCGGGATCTCCTGATCAAGAACAAACGCGCCGCCAATCGAGACAAAGATCTAGGAGATATCAAGCTATTGGAGAAAACTCGGCCTCCACGTCATTAGAGCCGCAGCGCCGGGACGGGTCTTTTACTCCAAGGTGTATCCCGAATAGAAGTCGGGAATCACGACTTTAATCGCTGGATTGGCGCGAAAAACTTTACGTTTTTCAAAAGGAAGTCTCTCCATCTTTTGGATTCAATTGCCTCACCAGGGTTGTTCAGTTGAGCAACGTTGGGAAAAATTCTGCTAGGTGCTCCGTCCGCTTATCGAATCGGACGCGCGATGTCAGAATCTATCACTGGAATCGAGGCATCACTTCTTTTGACATCAGCTCCAACGTTCGGCGCACGTCGGCCATAGGGATGCCGCCGAAGTTGACCATGCAGATGACGTGCGTGACGCCGATTTTTTCGTACTCCTTGAAAATCTCCGCCGCGCGATCGGGGGCGGAGAGAACCACCAGGTTCTCTTGCTTCACGGCATCGAAATCGGGCACTCTAGCGCCCGGACGGCGGGAAATTCTGAGATAATCGAGGACGCGCTCATAGTAAGGACGGCTGAATCTGATCGCATCTTCGTCGTTCGGGTGGAGATAGACATGCAAGGCGACGATGATGTCCGGCTTTTCCTTATGGCCGGCGCGAAAATAGGAGTCCTTGAATAGGTCGTTTTTTTCCTTGACCTCGAGAATCGTGCTGGATCGGGCAAAAGGAATTCCCATAATGGACAAGCCGAGGTCTCCTGCCTTGATCAAGGTTTCGTCGCTGGACGCCGCGACCCACGTCGGAGGCATGGGCTTTTGCAGCGGCTTTAGATGCAATGAGCCATTCTCAATTTGGTAAGACCTGCCTTTGTGTGAGAACTCGTTTTGCGTCCAGGCTTTGACAACAATCTCGAATGTCTCCCAGTATCTCTCCCTTGCTTCTTCCAGCGACATTCCGAACATCTTGTATTCAATGGGGGAAAACCCGCTCCCGATGGCGAAGTTCAATCGGCCGCCGCACAGGTTGTCGGCTAAGGCATACTCCTCCGCCACAATGAGGGGATGGTGAAAGGGGAGAACGCTCACTGCCGGTCCCAGTCTGATGTTCTTGGTTCGTTGCCCGAGAACAGCGATGACCATAGGAGGCGAAGGACAGGAGCCATACCAGTAGAAGTGATGCTCCCCGAGCCAGAAAGAGACAAACCCTAACTCCTCGGCCCACTCACCGAGGGTTAGCACTTCCTGATAGTATTGTTGAGTGGAGCGGCCTAGCTCGGGGTGATTGTCACCGAATACGAAGATTCCGAATTTCATAACAATGCTCCCTTCTACAGGAATTCTTCTTTTACAGGAATCCTTTCCGCCGTGCCAGCAAATTCTGGGAGCCCCAGAATCGTTCCGGCGCACGTCTTTTGCGAGCTTGCGCATACATTGACAAGGTACAGCCAACGGCCTATTTGATCGGTAGGCGTAAGGGGTCAGGCGTGAGGGGTGACTATCAAAGATTGAAACTCGTCTGTCAGATTCTACTCTTCGTTCTTTGTTGGATTGGAGGGTTGGCCCCGCTGCAGTCTAATGCCGCGGAAACCGCAGACTCATTGTTTGGCGATGTATGCGCGGTGTGCCACGGCGCCGGTGGCAAGGGTGACGGTCCCAGCGCGGCCGGGCTTCACCCCAAACCTGCCGATTTTACCGACTGCAAGGCTATGGCCAAGGACTCCGATGAGACGCTATTCAAGATTATCAGGGACGGCGGGCAGAGCGTGGGACGCTCGACCGTCATGCCCTCGTGGAAAGACTCTCTCAGCGAGGATCAAATCCGATCACTGGTGAAATATATCCGCGGCCTTTGCAAAAAATGACGGTCTCTTATTTACATCTTATTTACCAAGGAGGCGCCCATGAATCGTGAAAAGCTGCTGCGCGAAGATGATTATGTTGCCGCACGGTCCGACGAGTATGTGTGGTCGCAGTCAAGAAAGTTTGGCATCTCCCGGCGCGGCTTTCTGAGAGTAATGGCCGCAGGCGGCGTTCTGGCGCCTCTTGCGGCAAACGGCGTCCGTCCTCCTTCTGCACACCCCGCGGCGGCACAACCTGTGCTGAAGGCGACGCCGCCGGAACTCTTCAACGACTTCGGCAGCAATAAGGAAATGCGCTGGGAGGCTATGTACGGCCGGGGTTATCTTGTTCCAAACGAACTCTTTTTTGTGCGCAATCATACCCGCACGCCGACCGTTGACGTAAACAGTTGGCGTCTGAAAATCGACGGCTCGGGGGTCAGCCGCAGCCTGGAGCTTACCTACGACGATGTTCTCGCCATGCCCGCGGTTTCGTTCGTTCGCTATGTCGAATGCGCGGGAAACGGCCGGAGTTTTTTTGAAGGTGCGCACGGCAAGAAGGCGCAAGGAACGCAATGGAAACTCGGCGCCATCGGTGTGGCGGAATGGACGGGCGTTCCGTTGCGGGAGATTTTGGAACGAGCCGGTCTTAAGAAAACGGCGCGTGACGTCATGCCTGAAGGTCTGGATGATCTCAAGGTGCGTCGCCCCATGTCTCTCGACAAGGCTATGGAGGAAGACACCTTGCTCGTTTACGCGATGAACGGTCAGCCCCTTCCCGCCGATCACGGTTTCCCGGTGCGAGTGCTCACCCCAGGTTGGATCGGCATCGCAAACATCAAGTGGGTGGGGCGGATTCAGGTCTCTGAGGAACCGCTCTTTTCGCAGTGGAATACCGACACGTACGTGATGATCGGCCCGGACTATAAGTCCAGCCCCCCGGCCAAGGGCCCGATCCTTTCGGCCCAGACCGTGAAAGGCGCGCTGGAATTACCGTGGGGCGGGGAAATCACAGCCGGCCGAAAGTTGCTTCGCGGCCGAGCGTGGTCCCCACAAGGAAAAATCGACCGGGTAGAGTACAGCTTTGACCAGGGGAAAAACTGGCAAAAGGCAAGGCTGAGAGAGCCGAATATCGTCAAGGCGTGGGTTCGATGGGACGCGGACTGGGATGCGCGACCAGGTAAACATCTGGTCCGCGTGCGCGTGACGGACGAGCGAGGGGGTACACAGCCCGACCGCGTGCCTTACAACGAACAGGGCTATCTCTTCAACGCGATGGTCGATCATCCGATCACGGTGCGGTGAAGCACCGCACCGTGCGCGACTCCTTTAAAAATCAGGGTTGCGGGGATAGCGACTCTCAAGACGTCACCCCCGAATGTTTTAATCGGGGGTCCAGTTCCGGTTTGCCTGGATTCCCGATAGAAGCATTCGGGAATGACGGACTCTTGCCCCGGGTTGCCCCCATTTTCGTCCTCTGCGGCCGAGGCGTAATCAATCGCGGCGTCTTCGTTCCAGGCGGACGGATAGATTGCCCTTACGAACGTAGATCCGATTACGATCGGCTTGCCGGGTGAGTTCGCGGATAAGATTCAACACGGGATTTTGGCCGCCAATGTACATTCGACCGGGTACCGCGCCCTTCATTTTGTCCACCTCGTCCTTTCCGACAAAGAACCGCATCAGGATTTCCTCGTCTGAAACTCCCTGCCCGCCGAATTTTGCTCGTAGCTCTTCGAGCGAAGTCGTGGCGATTGCCGCGTTTGCAAGTTCTTTTGCGCGCGCTCGGTTGAGAATTTTATCTTTGACATTGGAGTCCATCAGCGCGGCTCCTTCCTGTCCCCAAACACCGAGTGCGTACTGAATAGTCTGATCGGTCACTTCCTTATACCGCTCTCCCACGATGACGTTGATGGCGGCCTGGCTGCCGACGAACTGAGACAACGGAGTGACCATGATCGGGTAGCCGAACTCGGCCCGGACCTGGGCCGCCTCCTCCAGAGTCTCCGCGATCTTGTCTTCCATGCCGACACGCCGCAATTGATAGCGGAGATTTGAGATCATGCCGCCCGGGATCTGGTGCACATACTGCGCGTAATCATATTCCGGTGTTTTTCCAATCGGCAGATTTTCACGTTTGGCGATGGCGGTAAAGTGTTTCGCCACAGGACGAATCGGTACCTCATCGATGCGCGGCTGGTAGCCCATGGCCCGGGCGTTCGAGGCGACATTGAAGATCGAAGGATTCGAAGAGCCGTCTGCCAGCGGAGGTATCGCGGTATTGATCGAATTGATGTCTCGCTGAATGGCCTCGAGGCAGCAGAGGGAACCGAGTCCGGTCGTGCAATGCGTATGGAGCTCGACGGGAATCCCGTTGGCGGCATCGAGCACGGCTGGAACGAGGCTCTTGGTCCGCTCCGGCGTGAGTAGACCTCCGGGATCTTTCAGGCAGACGCGCCAGGGCTCCAGGCGGATCGCTTCGCACGTTTTCCGCGCATAGTACTCATCGGTGTGCCGCGGCGAAACCGTATAGATGAGATTGATGATGGGTTTCAGGCCGGCCTGCCGTGCTTGCCGGACTCGCCACTGCCAATCGGCGGGATCATTCCAGGAGTCGGATATGCGAACTTGCTGCAATCCTATCGCGGCAATGCATTCGTCATACAGTTGATGCACAGCGTGCGGATAGATGGCGAACCCGCTCCGAGTGCCGTGAATCAATCGAAGCGGAGTTTTCTTAATTTGTGCCACAATCAGCCGGTAACGATCCCAGGGGTTTTCGCGCAGCTCGCGCACGCATTTGACCAATTCAACGGGTCCGCCCAGCTCGATGGCTTCAAAACCGGCCTCGTCAATACTCTGCGCGATAGGGAGCATCATCCCGGTCGTCATCCCATAAGCCCAAAGGCTCTGCTGCCCATCGCGGAGAGTGGTATCGACAAACCGTATCTCGTTCATAGGACGTGTCTCGTCGAAATCAATGTTTAGTTCAAATCAGTTTGTAGTCAAAGCATTTTAAATATAATTGATCACGATTTCAGTCGCGACCAGTTTGCCAATGTCAACAGTACGCCCGAGGCGCCAAGTCCCGCAAGAAAGAGATAGGTCCAGACATACCCCACGATATCTACGGCGCTGCCGGTCAACAGCGAGCCCACGCCATAGCTCAATGGATACGCCACCGAAAAACTAGCCATCGCCTTGCCTCTCCGTTGCGGGTTGGCGCGCTCCACGGCAAGAGCGAGAGTTGCCGAGCTTGCGGTCGCGTTGCCCGTCATGTAGAGCACGCCTGAAACGATTACGCCGGTTAGACTCGATGCGGTCACGAGCAACAATAGCGCGATAACCTGCAGGGCAAAACCAGCCGCGAGCGAGGTTCCGCGGCCGATCTTATCCGACGCACGCCCAAACAGCGGCCGCGCGAGGAGATTCGTTGCTCCGCTCACAACGAAGTAGACACCGAAGTTTTCTATCCCAATTTCGTGCGCGTGAAGAACGATAAAGCTCGTCACCGAAGGTAGAGAAAGGTTGAGACAGAAGAGCAGAGCGGAGGGGAGCACGATATCTCGCTCGAGAAAATGAAAAATCTCGCTCCACCACGCGCTGGAGTCATCGGCGCGCGCGGGACGCTCCGGGCGCGGCGCGTGGCGTGCCATCAGGGCGCCCACAGCCGCGCCAACCAAAGCGAGCGCGACAGCCACGGCGAAAACGACCGTGAAGCCGCCAAACGGGGCATAAATCAGCCACAGGGCCACCGCGGGGAATAAGATCGTGGCGCTGCCCTGAACGCCGCTATAGTATCCTGATGCTTCGCCGCGCCGCGCTTCGGGCGCGGTTAAGGCCAATAACGAGTATCCGCCCGCATTGAGTCCCGCCCAGCCGATCCCTCTCAAGCCATTAGCGAGCATAGTGGTTTCAACAAAAGGCAGAAAGCACAGAAGTACGCTCGCGCCGAGAAAAGCAAGCCCCGAAACCATAACTCCCGCCTCGCTCCAACGATCTGCCCAGTGACCGATGAGCGGTCGAATAATGACGCTCGTTACCGCGAAGCAGCCAAGGACTAATCCCACGACGAACGGCGATCCTCCAAGTTGAGTTATGTAAAGGGGAAACGTGGGCGTCAGTATCGAGTGCTGGCCATAGCCGAGGAACTGCGCCAGGCAGAGAAGAGCAAATGTTCGGGTCCAGATGGAGTGAGGCTTCTCGCCGCTCATCTAATCTTTAAACAATATGGTTTTATTCGCGTGGTCGTGTCTGTATGACAACACGGCGAGGACGGCAGAGCGGGTTCAAACTAACACGAAGGAACATCTGGAAGCGAGCGGTGACTTAGAAATCCGATTTACGGTTGACTGACGATGAATGAACTCGTTGACAGGCACTCGAGCTGGTGTTAAGCATTTCCGCGCTGGAGCCGGGACTGGATCCCGGGAAGGAGAAGACCAAATGTTCAAACAGATTAAGTTTTGTACTCCGCTTCACCGCCTCGCCCTGACGCTTCGCGCTGGCCTCACGTTTGCTACGCTACAGTTCTTGATATCCGGCTCCTCCTGGGCCGCCTCGTCGGTAAACTATGAAATATGGGCCCTCGATCAAGGCACAAATCAAGTGCACATTTACAGCTCGGATCTGAAGGAGGTCCATCGGATCGATCTCGCGGCCAAAGGCGTGCGAACCGCGCATATGATTGACTTCACATCAAACGGTGCGTACGCGCTCATCGCGAGCACTGGCTCGGGTGATGTTACGCTCGTGCGCGCGAGCGATCGAGCCATTGTCTCGCGGTTGGGGACTGGGCCGGGCACGCACATGGCGACTGTGGCTCCCGATGACAGAACCGGCATCGTCGCTGTTATCGGAGATCCCAAAATGCCGGGTAGCGGTAAGCTCGTTGAGATCGGAATCGATGCCGGCAAAGGGAGCTTGACGGTCGGGCGGTCACTGGCGATCTCCGAGGACCCCCTCGTCAAGGAGAAATCGGGGCGCTTTAAAGATACCCGACCGATCTGCCAGCAGTTCACCGCCGACGGCCGCTATGCTTATGTGACGCTGGGGCCGGCCATCGAAAACGGCGGCGTCGTTGTGCTCGACACCCGAAGTTTCTCGCTTGTCGCGGCCTACCCGCCGGACGAGGTGAAAGCGAACTGCGGCACCGTCCGGACGAACGACGGTCGTCGCATGATCGTGAACGGCGGCAGCGCAGACGTCGGCATCTGGTATGTTTTCGATACAACGACGCACAAGGTCATTCACCAGGCCGACAGCCATGGCAAGGACGCCCATGGCGTGTGGCCGATGCCGGATGGCAGCGCTGTCTGGATGGTCAATCGCGTGAGCAGCAATGCGATCGTCATTGATCCCGCAACTTTCCGCGTAATCGCCGTGATCGACTCCGTTGGCAAGACCCCGGACATCATCGCCATGACACCCGATTCGCGCTATGCTTTTATCTCCTTGCGCGGCCCCAAGCCCATCACGGCACCGCACGTCGCCGTCGGCGAAACTCCGGGCTTCGCCGTCATCGACCTCAGGACGCGCAAGCTTGTGCGCACGATCGAGCCGGCCAAGGGCGAACCCAAGAGCGATTTCCACGGTATCGGCGTGCGCATTCTCAGGCGCTGAGAGATCCTGACCATGGAGAGCTTCACTCCTATCGCCGCGTTGATCGGCGGGTTAATGATCGGCAGCGCGGCCGCGCTGCTCCTGTGGGTGAACGGCCGCATTGCTGGAGTTAGCGGCATCGCCTGGAACCTGATTGCGCGCCCGCGGGAGGACTCAGGCTGGAGGCTGGCTTTCCTGGTCGGCCTCGTGCTGGGCGCCGTGATTTACCGGTTAGCAAGCGGCGATACCCTTGTTGTCACCATAGAGGCTTCGTGGCCCGTACTGACTCTCGGCGGTGTCCTGGTCGGCTTTGGGACCCAGCTCAGCGGTGGCTGCACGAGCGGGCACGGAGTGTGTGGCATCGCGCGCCTCTCCCCCCGGTCGGTTTTCGCCACCGTCATGTTCATGAGCACAGGGATGGCGACCGTGTTTGTTGTCCGCCATTTGCTCTGAGGCTGATATGGCCAGGATGCTGATCGCCCTCACCGCCGGTGTCCTGTTCGGTCTCGGTCTTACCATCTCCGAAATGATCAACCCCGCTAAGGTGCTGGCGTTCCTCGATGTTACGGGAGACTGGGATCCGAGCCTCGCGATCGTGATGGCGGGCGCTTTGCTCATCGCCTTCCCTGCGTACCGCGCCGCAATGGGACGCGCGCGGCCCCTGCTCGCGGAACGCTTTGACTGGCCGGTGGCTCGCGATGTCGAGCGCCGTCTGCTCGCGGGTGCGATGCTGTTCGGGGTCGGCTGGGGCCTAGTTGGCTTCTGTCCGGGGCCCGCCGTAGCCTCTTTTGCCTTTGGCCTCGCAAAGTCTTTTGTCTTCGTGGGCGCGATGGCCGCCGGCGCCATGGTCGCCCGCATGCTACCGGCCGAACGTAGCGAACCCCTGCCGGCTTCGGCCTGAGGCGGTCGACACACAGCATGGAGTAACGGGACGATCTACAAGCAGTGGGGGCTGTCGATGAGTATCGAGTCCAGTACTTCTACCGATCGTGCGCGAAAGTACTCCCCAGCACACTAGGCAGATAGCACCTTACGACGAACAGACTCAGGGATGACCGAAACGGTCACGTCCGGTTTGAAGCGGCGGGGGCTGGAAACGGATACTCCCGACCCCCTTTTCCTCCCCTTTGACGGGGATGAACAATTACCCTATTGTTTGCGTGTCATCGTGGGCGTCATCCAGTCGTGTTTATCAGCCACCAGCCGAACGTCCACTTGCTTACGATGGAACTGATGCTGTTGGTTGCCCGCTCGAGTGACAAGGGAGAAATCGATGTGTCGGGCAAGATTCAGATTGAACCCCAATTTCGCGCCTAATCCTGCGGCTATGCGTTATATCGTCCAAGTCTTGTTGCTGATTGTAGCGCCGCTCGCCTATGGGGCCGACTATGTCCGGGAAAAAAAGTGGGCAGATGAGATTACCCCAGGCATCGTCGTGGGCGATCCGGTGTACCTGGAGGGAAGAGCCGGCCACAGGTTCCTCACCATTTATACAGAGGCCCCAAATGCAAAAGCAGGGCTTGTCATCGTGCATGGCTATGGGGTTCATCCGGATTGGGGCTTGATTAGTACGCTGCGCAGTGCGCTGGCTGACCACGGGTATACAACCTTGTCCGTGCAAATGCCGGTATTGGCCCAGGAGGTCAAGCCCGAGGACTATCCCCCGACGTTCGGCGAAGCGGGCGAGCGGCTGAAAGTCGCCATGGGTTTCCTGCGAGGCAAGGGCCACAAGAAGATCGCGATTGTCTCACA